>CANQWV010000006.1 GCA_947627645.1 uncultured Lachnospiraceae bacterium
CTCATGCTTCATCCAGTTTTTGCGTGTCAATCCCCGCAAAATCCGCCTGTCCTGCTGTCACTGAAAAGCGCCTGTGTGGCCACAAACACAGTCCCTTTCCAGCGTCAGCGGGAGCAAAAGGTATAACACACTAGACTTTCCTGACGGAAAATCGTGTGCCAAAGGGGTGCGGGACGCCGGTGGCGACCTTTGCGTCGCAGACGCAAAAGCACCGACCGAGCCGACAGGCGAGACCTCTGCCCCTTTGGATACCCCGCCAAGTGGAACGCTGTTGTCTCCGCTTCGCTCCGGTCGGCGCTAAACGTGCGCCACCGGCGCACAGCGCCCCTCTGGACACCTACAATTTTCTTCACACAATGGTACCCAAACAGTAAAGCTTAGTTTGGAACCGGCACGAAGAAAATAACAAATCTGAAAACTCTCTTTGATCTGTATTAGTGATTTTTCAGATTTTCCTACATCAGCAATTGCCTTGTGTTTGCAATTTCCCATGTGTCTGCTGTAGACAGATTTATTCTTAGTTACTCAGAGAGAGGACCTTAAACTCAAAAAGGCAAAAGCGAAAAAATACTTAAGGAAAATAAAAAAGGAGAAACTACAGAGGAGGAATGCATATGGCTTCACTAACACATGTCTGTATGTGGTCAGAAAACGGCTGGAAGCGTATCACAGCAGAACAAGCCGCCCGATTGCATCCAGGTGGGACTGTATCTGCTCATAGCGGTCTGTTTATGTGTGAACTTTGCGGCCAGTATGTCATTCTTACCGATGGCGACATTAGGATACGCTACTTCAAACACAGTGCCTATGAAAAAAGCAAAGATTGTCCTGAGCGTACATTCGGAGCTGGCTATTCAATCTCTTACGGTTCTCAGGAACACGATTTACCAATCCGTATTACAAGCGTATCCTCGTCGTCTTTCAGCTTTGAAGTCGGCTTGATTCGTGCTCCAATAAGTTCTCTCAGCAAGGATTTCCGTATAGAAATCAAACCAAAGGGAGCATTTGATGTATCCTATGTGTTCACCAAAGAACGACTGAACTACGACAGTATTACATATCTTCCTATCGGTGAAAGGCCATTTGAAAAATACATTCTCAGTTTCCAAAATGGAAGCAATAGATTACGTGAATTCTGGCCGGCAGAGATTAAAGGCATTGAGCCGGAAGGTACGTTGTTTGAAAAAGTTTCCGGTAAAAAACTCTCATATGATGCCGATGTTGAGATTGGTAAAGAATACTACCTGCTAAAACGTGGCTACATCTATAGGAAGTCATTTGGCAGCGTGCGAATTCAAGAAATCATGCAAAAACGAATCGGGTGGGAAACTTGGAGTCTCTATGTGGTTTCTGCATCTGCATTTAATGAAGAGGCAGCCCGATTCTATCTCGACTTCCATTGTCGGCTGACAGATCACCCTGTTTCATTGCAACCGGTATGGCCGTTATTTGTCGAAGGAAATTATATTGTTAAGCACAATCAAAACAGTATGTATATGTTTATCGAAGGTAATGTGGCCGCAGTTAAAACATTTCCTTCTGTGACAGTTCGTCAGCTAAATTACAATTCATCTCAGTCAAAACTATATGAGGTGTTTTGTTCCGGCAGACAGCAGTTAATATCTGCTGGCCGCACTCAAGCCTTACAATACACATACCTTTGGAAAGAGCCCCTTGACCAGGTGGGCTTGCATCCAGAAGTTTCAGTAACCGATATTGCAGGTGCTGAGGTTGATCCTGGCGAGACCGATACTCTACCGCACGGCAAAACATTGTGCTTCAAATCAACATTTGATGGAGAGCTAATTATCTTCAACAATAACCGTGTTGTAGATAAACGGAAATTATCCGCTGACAAATATATGGAGTTGAACGGACTATCCTACGGTTTAGGCGTTCAAGTTGTCATTGGCCTTGATGTCATCTGGCAAATCGATTTCAAGAAGCAACAGCCCATCGTTGTAAATGACGAAATTGAAATGCTGAAGCGAATTACTAATGTATCAGGAGCAACAATCCTGGCTCCGCACTCTTTGCGAAATATGTTAGCGGGTATGAATTGCTATCCGCAGGTATGTCTGTGGATACGAAAATGTATTAAAAATGGCACCATTAATGAGCAATCATACCGCAGATTGCAAGAGGCCTATCGCAGCATGAATACGAATAGATAAGGAGATGCATTATGAATTATATTGAGCTTCTTACTCAGGAAGAAAAACCAATCCTCTGCAGAATCATCACTGGTAGGGATTTCAAAGAACTCTTTAAAAGAAACGAACAGGAATTCTTGAAAATACGAAAAGGATTCAGAGCCAAATCGTTGACAGAGCAGCAAGCGCTTTCGATTGCTATAGTCAATGTTGATAAGCCCTTTATTGCAATGTGGGTCAATGCAAGGGTAGATATCTGGCTTAAGGAAATTCAAGAAAACATTGAGGAACTTGAAGAGGAGGGTTCAACGCATGACATTGCCCTGGCATCGACTATGCTTGACTCCGTCTTTGCCAATAATGTTGATTTATACCTCAAACTTGCAGGAAAAACTATGGATGCGGATGCCCACTCTAAACTTCATGAAAGAATGGAGAGCATCAAATCTGAGCGTGCAAGGAATGCAGAGGTGGCTGACCGTATTAAGGTTTTGGAAGAAGAAAAACGCCATCTACTCGATCAAATTGCTACTGCTCAGCAGAGTGTTAATACTATAAAGGCAGAATACGAACGGAAAATACAAGAGATTAAACAGGATAAAGACACATTGGAATCCTTGTTAGCTGAGGCGCAAGAGAGAATTACTGAGTTGCAGACTGCTCCTACCGCTGCTAAAAGTGACGATGCCGATTATCTCGCACAGTTTGACGATACAGATACTTCTGTTCTGCCCTCTATTGGTAACGATGAAATCGTTTCTTTATGTGGTGTTATCTCAAATTACAATGGACAGAAATGGCTTATTCGTTATGCTGATTTGAGTCATAATGGGCACTATCACATTTTCCGCAAAAGTGAAGATGTTCCACCGTACTTCACAAATAGAGACAAGATTTTCTATAAGGACGGCCCTTCCAATGACGGTTTTTATGGCATTTGGACTTGGTCCGCAACTCCGAATGAGAAGGACCCTTCTAAGGATTATATATTATCCCGGTACAACATGGACCTTGATGCTATTGAAGTCGTTATCATTTCAGAAGCATCAAACCTTGACAGCCTGATCAATCTGCTGAAAAACGGAATCGAATACCAACCTCATAGCCATAGAATCATGTTCGCCTTTTATGCATCCAAAGGACAGTACATGGGCATTCTGTGCAACACTCAAGAACTCAACACGGTTAATGGAAAAACTGCCTTTGCTGAAGATTGCATTGAAGTACCAGTATATGAATTTACCGGTGGCAACATTTTGCGTTTGGATAATGAGCTCTCTTTCTATAGAAATGCGTTTGCTGGTCTTCCAAGTAAGCTTTATCAATTGAAAAGTCCCCTTGATATTGTAAAGAATATCGTTTTCTCTTCAATTTCTTGGGGTACATATAAAACAAGGGGGTTGACTCGTGCCGAGTATAGAACCTTCAAGGATTTTCTCGGTGCAATTCCGGTTGACGACATAACGTGCAAGATTGAGACTGCGTGCCATTGCTCCAATTCCGCTGCTAAGGAATTGATGGATGAATTCCTAAATGTGGTCTGGAAATACGTTGATGGAGATAGTTTAGAAGACAAAATAATCCTCTCTGCTATTTCTGCAAGTACTGAACTTCAGGAAAGAATAAAAGCACTCATTCATACGGATTGGGAAGCAGAGAATAAAAGTTTATTAGCTGAAGCCCAGAAAAAACTCGATTCACTTGATGCCCAGTTAAAATCTGCTACTGTTAGTTTAATCGAAGCGCAAGAAACATTTAATAAAACTAAATTGGAAGAAGAACGTCTTGCCGGTATCATAGCTGAAAAGGAAAAACTGGCTGAGGATGTTGAAGTAGCAGTTGCTGAAAGAATCCAAACAGCGCGCGAAAACGCTGCAGATTTCATTGCAAATATGGCATTCATTGGTGGACAACCAATTCAAGTTGCAGCCACAAAGGCTCCGCCCTCAGTTGAAGTTTTGTCCAAACCTGTTATTACCCCATATCACACTTTTTCAGCATTCGAGGACCTAAATGATCTCGAAGCTCATCACTCTTGGGCAGATGTCATTAATACAGCTGCATTTGAGCTCGGAGAGGCCGGTGTATCAGAAAAATACAGAAGCAGCCTAGCCGTGTTCCTCTGCGCTGCCTATATCGAAAAACAGCCAATTTTTCTTGTTGGCCCTAATGCAATTGACATCGTTCAAGCATTCAGCGCAGCCGTAACAGGTTATAAATATGGAATGCTCTGTTGTGAGGGTGATTATTGCAATCAGGAAATCACTGAAATTGGCGCCGATGGCGAAGACATCGTGATAATCAACAATCTTCTTGCAAGTGGCTGGATGAACAGACTCCCGGAAATTCTTTCTCAAAAAGATATTTTCTATGTTGCCACCCATCCATATGCAGAAGATATCCAAGTTGAGCCAAAAAGCCTGTACGGATTTATGCTACCGCTGTTTACAGAGTTTTTTGTGGATGGAAAAGCTACTGGAAAATACTATGGAGGTTATTTTGCTGAGGACTTCAAAGCCTACTCAACGTCAAAGGGTACACGTAAAGATTTAAGGGTCCTTTCAAAATTAAAGATAGGTTCATTAGTCAGGAACCAAATCAACAGACTTGTTGCTACGATGCACGGCATTTACTCTGCAATAACAACGGATGAGGACTTCTTATATGCTGTCCTTCCTATTGCTTATGCTTCACTGGAAATGAATGAACTCACAGAGGCGATTGCTGATCCTCAAAAAGGTATTGTAATTTCTGAAGGTCTCAAGCGTGATCTGCAGTATGTTTTAGGAGAATTCTAATGAACAAGTATAATGGGCTGCTTTCGTCAGTGGCGCACAAGTATCATATCTGCAAAGGAACACGAGAAACAGAGAATGAATGGAAAACTCGTCTGGTGTATAGTATCTGTGGAATGATGGCGTATGCTTCGCTCTGGGACGACTCGGAAGAAGACCCCATTTCCATTGTGCACTTAAAAAGAAAAGTCCGCAGTATGCTTGCAAATTACAAATCAATGTACCCGGAGCTTTCTGGCAGCTTACCATATGTTTCCGAGGAACTCGAAGATGAGATTGTAAATCAATTTTTAAGTACGGGAGTGATTTATCACCGCCCTAACCGAATAGTCCCATCAATGAAGCATGAAGAACCGTTTGGCGATATCTTATTTCAAAGAGGCGTTGCTCTGGATAGTATTTCCTGCGTATCCGGTATTGGGTTTTATTCAAAACAGTATGGAGCAAAAAATCCAGATAGGATAAAGGCAATGTTCGGTCTCGAACAAGAGAATTTACAAGCATTGTGGCGTATAACGCTATCTTCTGCTTCGTGGAAATCCAATCTGTCGTTTGAGCAAAATACAGAGTACCTTCGCTTAAAACAACCCTTCTCTCAAGGGTACTGGGTAAACAAGCCGGATACGACTGGTACTGTTTCGATTCTTCGAACCGGAATGAAAGGTTCACAGTTGTACTATCTTTACCGCTATTCTGGTACTACGATAGAAGTCAGCCCGCTCCCACAGTGGCAGGTAGAGTCCTACAATTACAGATCGCTTGCATGTGCTTGTCTCTCAACCTATGGAACATTGCCACCAATAGAGTATTTCGAAGATGGACCATTAGTCCATGTATATATGAATTATTTGCTCCCACCACGTGAACTTGAGTCTTTAAAACTCTACAGCTGGCCTGAGATATGCACATCACTCCCGTGCAATTTTAGGCGAAAACTCTCAATAGAAGTCTTTACAGTCATTAAAAATGTTCTATCTGATAAGGGATATGAATTTAAAGGAGGGACAATCTGATGCCAAATGGAGCAAATTCTGTTCATAAGCAGTTGCGAACGGAGTTGGAAGACTATATTAAATCACAGTATTTCGGAAAGTCTCCCCTCCTGCTCTCTGCCTTAAGCAATCATATTGATGATGAGGGACTGCTTTACCAGAAACCCTTTATTGAGTCATCTCCGGCATACGTTGCTGTCCAAAACGGCATTGAAACAGCATCCATAGAATCTTGGCTGAAAGATTATTTTTTACAGTTGGCAGAAGCTGGTATCGGGGTTTTCCCATCTCCATTTGCTCACCAGATATCTGCGCTTGAAGCAGCAACCAGAGGTGAAAACCTGTTTGTGTCAACGGGTACCGGCTCTGGTAAAACTGAGTGCTTTATGTGGCCGCTTCTTGCGAAGATGGCTACTGAAGCAAGAGACTCCAAAGAATCATGGGCAAAACGAGGTGTTCGTACAATTATTATGTACCCCATGAACGCCCTTGTTTCAGATCAGGTTAGCCGACTCAGGAGGATGATTGGAGATCCTGATAAGAAGTTTATCAAGATATTCAGAAACACCTGCGGTAACGAAGTTCGCCGTCCCCAATTTGGTATGTATACTGGTCGAACCCCATACCCTGGAGCGCAGCCTTCTACAGAACAGGATAGAAAACTCGAAAAAACTTTGGCCAGAATGTCTTTCCCGCAAAGTGATTCTGAACAGGAATATTTCAATCACCTTCTCAAAGAGGGAAAGATCCCCGCAAAGGCAGATATGCATCAGTTTCTGCAAGGGCTTCACGAGAGTAGGCATATTCCAAACGATGAGGATGCAGAGCTAATAACTCGCTTTGAAATGCAGCAATTTTGCCCAGACATTCTCATCACAAACTATTCTATGCTGGAATATATGTTGCTACGCCCCAGAGAACAGAAAATCTGGGATGATACTCGCGAGTGGCTTGCTTCGAACAACGAAAACAAATTGCTGTTTGTTATTGATGAAGCACACATGTACCGTGGTTCTTCAGGCGGTGAAGTTGCGTTGCTGATTCGCAGACTTTTCCATAAACTTGGCATTAGCCGTGACCGCGTGCAATTTATACTCACAACCGCAAGTATGCCCAACAAGAATCAGCAAGACGTTGATTCAGTAATGAAATTCGCAAATGAGTTTACTGCTTCCGACAAAGCAACCCGGTTCTGCTATCTCACCGGCGAAAGAGAAGTCATTGATGGTCAGTTGAAATATGACATACCCGCTGAGCTTCTCTTAAGGTCAGATCCTAGCCAATTTGAGGACAAGGATGACTTAAAGCTTTCTGCTCTCTTGTCGTTCTGGCGTCAATTGGAAGGCTTTGACCAGAGCATCAACTCCATGAAAGCGATCTGCAGCTGGATGTACGACAATCTTGTCTATTATCGCCCGTTCCATGAACTCATCAAGTATTGCCGTGGGAATGCAGTATCTCTTGGAGAATTGTCTTCTGGTATCTTTCCGGAGCTCAGTCAAGAAAATGCTCTAAAAGCGGTCAGTGTCCTTCTGGCAATTGCACCGCTTGCCAAAAACGCTAGGGGCTTTGTCCTTTTCCCTGCACGCATGCATATGCTTTTTAAAGGGATTTCTGGAGTATATGCCTGCGCCAATGCGAATTGTAGCTGTTCTCATTCGGAAGGCGGTCTCACTTTAGGCGAGGTTTATTTGTCTGATGGTAATTTGACCTGCCCCCATTGTGGCAGTGTGGTCTATGAGCTATATAACGACAGACGCTGTGGTGCGCTATTCTTCAAGGGCTATGTCCTTGAAGATGATTCAGAACTTCATGGAAATGTATACCTGTGGCGCTACCCCGGTCAGTTAATGGATCACAGGATGAAAGAAGTACATCTGTTTATTCCAACTGACGATTTTGAGCTACCTGTAAAACAGGGTAAAAATGCCATCAAACCCTGTTATCTTGATGTGAAGAGCGGGTTTATCAACTTTACGGATGACTCTTCCGCTGGTAAGCCATGGATTAGAAAGCTATACTACTGCAACTACTCTGCAAAAGGCAGACCGCAGATCATTACCTTCCCGACCTGCCCTCATTGCAGGCACCAACTTTCTACATCGCAGCTTACCTCATTCAGCACTCGAGGTAATCAGTCTTTCTTCAACTTGATTAAGTCGCAGTTCCAACTGCAACCTGCTGTACCAGGAAAGGACAGTGATCCTGATCGTTTTCCTAACGAGGGACGCAAGGTTTTGCTTTTCTCTGACAGCCGTCAACGTGCAGCAAAACTGGCTAGAGATATGTCTGATGCTTCGGACATTTCTGCTGCAAGGCAGTTATTTGCAATAGCGATCAAAACAATGGAAGATCAAACAATCGAGCAATCCATGAATACGCTGTACGATTATTTCTGCCTTGCATCTGGTCAGCGTCATGTGCAGATGTTCCATGCCGATGAACGCACAAAATTCGTTGAAGATTGTGCTTCCGCGCTGAATAATTACAATCGATGCGTAAAACGGGGAAGAGACTACGCTCCGCGATTTACGATTGCGAACGCGCCTGTACAGATGCAAGAATACCTTCTTCGACTGTTCGCTGGAGGTTATAACACTTTGTACGACTCCGCTACGAGCTGGATTGAACCTACCGATCAGGCACTTTTTGATGCTGTCGATGCTCTCGAGGAAAACCATGTGACGGTCACTGATGAGGAGTTTATCAATCTCTTTAATGCTTGGATTCTATCGATCTGTGATATGTCTACTGCCCTTGGCCATACCATCAATGATATGGTTCGGTTAAAGGTTCGCCCAAAGCGAGGTGGTTATGGACTCGATAAAGATTGGGAGTTTTCGAAAGTCATCCGAGAGATCATGGGTTGGAGTGACAGAAATGAAACTGAGATGGCTTGGAAACGAGTATTGAAAGAAGCATTCCTTGACTCAGCGCAACCTGATAACGGCAAACTATATATTGATCTTTCCAGAGTAAAAACACGTTATGATGCTACGCATGTATGGTACAAGTGTGAGCAGTGCTCTGAGCTGACACCTTTCTTCCTAAAAGGCAGATGCCCAAGCTGCGGTTCTACTCATATCCACAAGATGGAATCCAACGAATACGAAGCACTTAGTTTCTGGAGAAGGCCAGTTGCTGACGCGGTTCAAGGTGAGCCAATCCATGTGATCGACACAGAGGAGCATACTGCTCAGCTCTCACATAAAGACCAGCGTGACGACCTTTGGAGTAAGACCGAACAATATGAATTACGCTTCCAGGACTTGATTCAAGATGGTGAAACGCCTGTCGATATCCTCAGCAGCACAACCACCATGGAAGTTGGTATTGATATTGGCTCCCTAGTTGCAGTTGGTCTGCGAAACATTCCTCCAATGCGTGAAAACTATCAACAGAGAGCTGGCCGTGCGGGCCGACGTGGATCTAGTTTATCCACAATCGTTACCTTCTGTGAAGATGGTCCTCATGATACATTGTACTTCAATGACCCGATTCCCATGTTCCGTGGCGATCCTCGCAGGCCGTGGATCGATGTGCGAAGCGAGAAACTCCTCCAGCGCCATCTGGCTATGGTTGTCTTACAGGAATTTCTCGCAGAAAAACATATGAGCCTTGATACAGTTCCCGCAGCCGTTTTTCTCGAAGATGTCCTTGACAGTTTCAAGAACTATCTTGCTTCCTACAGTGTTGATAAGGATAAACTCCTTTTGCCTATTGGAGTGACATTTCATTATTCAGAGTTTGCGGATGAACTCAAAGAGGCCCTTGATACACTTAAAGAAAAATGCCATACTCATCCCGAGCTTTTTGGTGTAGATGAAGGCGCCAAGGAACGCGATGCAAAAGTTCTCTTGGATGCTCTTTATGAAGAAGGTATCATCCCAACATATTCGTTCCCGAAGAATATCGTAAGTACCTATATTCCGGATATGTATGGGAAGATTCTCTACGAAGTTGACCGCGGACTTGATGTAGCTATAGGGGAATATGCTCCTGGTAGAGCACTTGTGGTTGATAAACAAACCTATCAGATTGGCGGATTTTACTATCCTGGAAGTGAACGTCGTCATGGTCAATCACTCACCCCGGCTCGTGCCTATACAGAAGATCCAAATTATGTGAAGCAGATTATCTCTTGTCCTGAGTGCGGCTGGTTTGGTTTGATGGAAGAAAACACAAAACGGTGCCCATTCTGTGGGAACGGTGATCTCAAAATCACTCGTGAAATGATGCGTCCTTGGGGCTTTGCACCAAGAAATGCTGAAGCAATACCGGATATTCAGCTATCAGAAGAATATACCGCTGTACAGCAGCCTCTATATTCAACTCTACCAGATGCAGAAGAAATGAAACTCGCCCCAGGCTGCAAGAACATACGAATCGCTTCACGAACAAATCAGCGAATCATCATGCTAAATAAAGGATCGGATGACAAGGGCTTTATGGTCTGCAAAGATTGTGGCGCTGCTATGCCAGGCGACGATATTTCTGTTCTGAATGACGTTAACAGGCCATACAAGTCGAAGTATGCTCGAAGCAGATGCCGTCACGGTAATTCCTTTAATGTAAATCTTGGCTATGACTTCATAACTGATATGTTGGTTCTTGAATTCACAATTGACGACAAGCTTATTGATGCACGCCGGAATGATAATCCATGGCTTAGCCGTGCAGCTCAATCCTTATCTGAAGCGCTACGACTGGTAGCAAGCAAAAAACTTGATGTTGAATTCACCGAACTTGTTACCGGTTATCGTCTCAGGACTGGGACTGAAGCCTCCTATGTCGATATCTATCTTTACGATAGCCTATCGAGCGGCGCTGGTTACGCTGTCAGTGTAGCCGATGCAATTGCCGAACTACTATCTGATATGAAAGATCTGTTGAGTTCCTGTGATTGTGGATCTGCGTGTTCCAAATGCCTGAAGCATTACAGGAACCAATATGTACATGGCATGCTTGACCGCTTTGCTGCGCTACAGCTCTTTGAATGGGGCGTTGATGGAATAAAAGCATCTCCTATCAAACAAGAGACACAGATTAACATGATTATGCCTTTGGCGAATATTCTTAAGCAATCAGGCTGTGAAATCACTGCTGATAGTGAGATTACCGCAACTGGGCGAAGAGGCAAAAAGAAAGTTGTCATCTACCCGGCAATGTGGGTTGAACCACATGCGACAAACACCATTTTCGTGAGCGATGCTTATATTAAATATGCCAAGCCATATGCCGTCCAAAAAATTCTCGACAACATTTGAAACAGACTGTCGTCTTGAAACTCCTGGTTGCGAACTGGAATAATACAGAGCCCACCGATCATTGTTGACCGCTGGGCTCTGTCACACTTATTCTCAATCAACCGATGCTCCGGTGTACCTTTCACATACCGTTCCAAGTTGCCGTCAAGAACCAGCTACGCATACTCCAGAGGTTTATTATAGATTAGCCAGTCCAGCTCTGACCGCTGATACATATTGTCGGCAACCTCGTTCTCCACGGCGATCGTGTCAATGGAAATCATGCTACCATCGACAAATTTCAGTTCAACACAGGCAGTATCCATATTGAACTCAAAGGAAAGCAGGCGTTCCATATTCGTCACCTCAAATCATCCCGAAGTGCTTCAATGCCTCCTTAATCGCTTTTTCCTTATCCGGCGGACATTGCGGCTGTTTAGCGTCCTCAGACTTTGGCTTATTATAATTTTCTCGCTCGATGATACCGCATTTCTGCTTCACCTGAGCAATATACAGGCTGCTGACCTTCAAACCGGTATATTCCAGCACATAATCCTTAATCTCTTGATAGGTAGCTTTCTTCTCGGCGGCTGTCAAATCCATCTCGTCCATGGTGAGTTCAACCTCGATATGTTGCTTGACATTGAGTTTGGACAATAAGCATACCGTTTCCACATGCACACTGTTTCCAAACATATCTACCGGGCAGACTTTTTGCACCTCATACCCCCGCCCGCCCAGATATTTCAGATCCCGCGCAAGCGTCGCGGAATCGCAGCTCACGTACACGATGCGCTGCGGCTGCATCTGTACCATCGTTTCCAACACGCTCTCCTCGCAGCCTTTGCGCGGCGGATCGACGACGATAACATCCGCGCGGATACCTTCCTCTGCACATTTTTGTATCTGCCCTGCGCATTTCTGTGGCTCCCTTGCACATTTCTGTGCCTCCCCCACGCATTTCTGTATACCTTCCACGTATTTCTGTGGCTCCTCTACGCATTTTTGTATACCTTCCGCGCATTTCTGTGGCTTCCCGGTACTTTTCTGCGCTTCTTCCGCATATTTCTGCGGCAGCACATCCTCCGCCCTGCCGACGTAGAATTCCGCATTTGTGATACCGTTCAGTTCCGCGTTCTGCCGCGCGTCGCGGATCGCTTCCGGCACAATCTCCACACCGTAGACTTTCCGTGCCTTCTTCGCCAGAAAAAGAGATATCGTCCCGATGCCGCAGTACAGATCCCAGACGGTCTCCTGCCCGGTCAGGCCCGCATATTCCAGCACCTTTTCGTACAGCTTCTGCGTCTGCAGCGGGTTGACCTGATAGAACGACAGCGGTGAAATTCGGAAGCGCACGTCCCCGATCAGATCCTCGATATACTCTGTGCCCCACAACACTTTCAGATCTTTCCCCATGATCACATTCGTCTTCTCAAAGTTGCTGTTCAGCGTGACGCTCGTCATGCCGGGAATTGCGGCGAGCGTCGCGCAGAGTTCCTCGCTGTGCGGCAGGCTTCGTCCGTTGACGACGAGACAGACCATGATCTGTCCGGTCCGGAAACCGACGCGCGTCATGACGTGCCGCACCAGCCCGCTCCCGGTCTTCTCATCGTAGGGCTCGATGCCATACCGCTCCATATGCTTAAGCACTGCGTCCAGAATCCACGCATTCACCTTCGATCCCAGCAGGCAGTCCAGGCACTCGATGATCGTGTGCGTCCGCCCCGCATAGAACCCGGCGATCAGCCGTCCGTCGCGGCTCCGCCCGATCGGAAACTGCGCCTTATTGCGATAGCGCAGCGGCGTCACCCCATCGGCAAGCGCTCTCGCACCCAAGAGCGCTTCCAAACTCGCAGCTGCTCTCGCGCTCTCGACCGCTTCCATGCTCGTAGCTACTTTCGCACTTCCAATCGCTTCCATGCCCGCAGGCGCCTTCGCACTTCCAACCGCTTCCATGCCCGCAGCTGCTCTCGCGCTCTCGACCGCTTCCATACCCGCAGCTGCTCTCGCACTTCCAATCACTTCCATGCCCGCAGACGCTCTCGCGCTCCCGACCGCTTCCATGCCCGCAGGCGCCTTCGCACTTCCAATCGCTTCCATGCCCGCAGACGATTTCTCTCCGGCGACCGCATCTTCGACATTGAACGCATCCATCCCGATGATCGGTTCCATCGGCGGATTCTCGATCCCACCGATGCGCCGCAGGTTGTTTCGCACCTTGTTCTCCTTGAACGCAAGCTGCGCCTGATAGCGCATTGCCTGGATCTGACAGCCGCCGCACTGCCTCGTCACCGGGCAGGGCGGTTCGACGCGATCCGGGCTTTCCTCTATCAGGCGCATCAGCCTCGCGTATCCGTATGTCTTTTTCATCTTCATGACCTTGGCCTCGACCACATCGCCGATCACCGTGTCTTTCACAAAAAATGTGATCCCGTCGTATTTACCGACGCCCAGCCCTTCATTGCTGAGATCCTCGATTTTCAAAATGATTCTATCATCTTTCTTCAAACCGCTCTCCTGTTCTTTCTGATCATTTCGTCAGCGCTTCTGCCCGTTTTTCTCACATATTTTCTCAATACTTTTATCGATCCCTCATGTCCTGCACAGGCTTTATCTCCTCGAACACATCACCAGCCCTACATCAGAAACCCGGGATACTTCCACACACGATGCAATACACTGTGCGCCAATACACAGGAAGTCCTGCTAAACCAAACGCATAGTTTCACCAGCTCTGCAGCTTCCGTTCGTTCAAAACTCCGAGCTTTTCCGCAGGTTTGACTCGAACAGCCGGTTGAAACCGAGCCAGTCTGTGTTGCCACCGGCACTTTTTAACACCTCGCGCATTGTCTCAAGCTTCGCGTCTGTGTTGTCCGCGTAATTCAGCGCCATCGCCTCCGCAAGCGCCGGTTTCTTCGGAGAGCCGAACTCAAGCTCGCCATGATGCGCCAGGATGCAATGCTGAAGCTCGCTTGCCAGCTTTTTCGGAAAGTCTTTGATGTGGCGGCAGCCGAAACCGACCAGCTCGCTCCCCATCACGATGTGCCCGAGGAGCTGCCCGTCGTCCGTATAGTCGTTTTCCGGAAAATTCGAGATCTCCTTGAGCTTGCCGATGTCATGGAACAGTGCCGCCGTCAACAGCAGATCCTTATTCAGATACGGATATTGCTGCGTGTAAAAGACACAAAGCTTTACAACCCCAAGCGTGTGCTCCAGCAGCCCGCCGACAAAACTGTGATGCACCGTCTTCGCCGCCGAGTGTTTTTTGAACGCTTCGACGAAGGAAGGATTGTCGATGTAATACATATGGATCAGCTTCTGCAGATATGGGTTCTCCACCTGCTGCATGATTTCCATCAGTTCGTCGTACATCGAGTCAATATCCTTCTCGCTCACCGGAAGGTAGTCGGCCGCCACATACTCATTCGCCCGTGCCACGCGCGCACGCCTGACGCTGAGCTGGAGATTGCCCTGAAAATTCGTCACATCGCCGGAAATGAATACGTAATCCATCACTCCAAACTCCTCGATCCCGGACGAATTCGGATCCCAGATTTTCGCGTCGATCGTCCCTGTCTTATCCTGGAAGATCACATTCTCGTAGATCTTTCCGTTCTTCGCAGTCGCGGACTGCCTGTACTTGCAGAGGTAAATATCATTAATCTTGTCCCCTTCGTGAAACGTCTCAATAAACTGCATCGCTGCCTCCCACCAATCAAATTGCCGGATCAGCCGTTCGCCGCCTGCTCTGGCAGCGTTTTCCTTTCCGTCCAATATCCGGCGTTCATTCTTGATTCATTATAATTTATTTGTGGGAGTTATGCAACGGAAAATGTTCTCCCGGAAGCTTCCCAGAAAAATTTGAAAGAATGTAGAATTTAACTCTGCACTAGAATTTAAAATTTCAAGTTACTCCCGAAAGCTTTCCAAAATCGCTTGTCTTTTCAAACAGACAAGATCAGCTTTGGCATCATTCTTTTTGACTGTGCGCAAGAGAGGCTCCGACGGCAATTGCCAGAAGATCGCAGAGTACAGACCGCCCAAAGCTCCACAGCGCTTCAAGCTGCCTCTCCCCCTGCGCGCTGCCGAGAAGCCGCAGCAGATTTTTCTTCTGCTCTGTCCACCATTGCGGCCAGAACGAAAAATCCGACCATCTTGTCGGAATCATGTCAGAAGGAATCTGCAAATGCTCTCTAAGCGTCAGAAAGAGTAACGCAGCCATCACGAACAGCAGCGCAGTGCAGGCAGCCTGCTCAAGTGCATCCCTTTTTTTCCCTGCCGGATTTTGACTTCCCGTATCGCCTGCCCAATCAAGTTTCTGGCCTTCCGCAATGCTCACGCTGTCATAATCCTGGCCTTCCGTAATGCCCACGCTGTCAAGTTTCTGGTCTTCCATGATGCCCACGCTGTCAAGTTTCTGGCCTTCCATGATGCCCACACTGTCATGATTTTGGCTTACTTTCTTCCTAAGCGCACTCCCATTGCTCTGCTGCGTGCGCATATTCCGAGCATTTTCTGCCGCCGTTCCGCCCTGCCCTACGGCCTTATCCCGACTCTGTCGCTTGTCCCGTACCGCCGTTCCGCCCTGCTCTGCGGCCTTATCCCGACTTTGTCGCTTGTCCTGTACCGCCGTTCCGCCCTGCCCTGCGGCCTTATCCTGACTCTGCCGCTTATCCCGTACCGCCGTTCCGCCCTGCTCTGCGGCTTTATCCTGACTTTGTCGCTTGTCCTGCACCGCCGTTCCGCCCTGTTCTGCGGCTTTATCCCGACTCTGTCGCTTGTCCGCCCGCAGACAGCTCCACAAGAACCGCATCAGTCCAAGCGCCAGCAAAGCCGGAAGCAGCAGAAGCAGATTGCCGCAAACCACAGCCGGAAATGTAAAATCCGAAATTTCACCCGTCAGCCCATAGCGCAGCAAAAACTGCTCCGCGCACGCTTTCGCGTTCGATCCCTGCAATGTTTTGAAAGAAATGTGGTCGAGCGCCAGATTTCCAGCCAAATTGCCGTCTCCTCCGGACGACAAACCGGTCATTGCGCCGAACGATGAGCCAGTCGTTGCACCGGACAGTCCGGTCAGACTGCTGAAACTTCCTCCCGCTGTATTTCCTGCCCTGCTTCCGGATCCCGCGCGCAGCACGACCATGCGCTCCAGGCTCTCAAATGTCCCGTACACCGTGTATGCCTCCCCGCCGCACCATACGAGCTGTCCGTTCGTCTGCTGTGTGCCGAAAAGCTCCTGGGCGGTCGCCGTATCCATCACGCAGCCTTTCTCCTGCCACATAAGAATTCCGCTTCCCCGGATGACAAGCTCTGGATTTCCCGTCGTCAGAAGTCCCGTCGCCTGCACAGCTTTTCCAGTCTCCCTGCAGGAAAACCGCAGATCCTTCTGCTCACGCCAGAAACACAGGGACAACGCCTGTCCCTGTTCGAAGCTTTGGTCTTGGCCGTTCGCCTGTCTTTGTCCGAAGCTTTGGGCTTGTCCGTCCGCCTGCCCCTGTCCGAAGCTTTGGACTTGCCCGTTCGCCTGTCCCTGTCCGAAGCTTTGATCCTGCCCGGAATCCTGATCCTGCCCGTTTCTTCGTTCTTCCTCCCAGATCGTTTCTGCCGTTTCTGCTGTCACCCCGCCATCCGCAAGCGACACCACAGCGATTCGCGCCGCGTCCTGCACGTCCGCGTTATAGCGTACTGCCAGAAAGTAGCAGGCCGCCATAATCGCAAGTCTGATTCCGGCACTGAATTTTCCCCCTGCTCCCATTATTTTGTCCTTCTTCATATTTGATTCAGCACAGTCCTTGCAGGTGATTGGCAATCCCTGCAAGGACATTCTCAGAAATTCGTCCGGTTAAGAACACTCACTCAATCCTCACCCTGCTTCCATTGTCGACCGCCTTGTCGGACTGCACGATAATTTCCTGACTGCTTCCGATTACTCCCTCCGCGAGCGCCGCATAGCTCTCATTCTGCTCCAATACCGTTACGCTGATTTTGCCTGCTCGGCGCTCCGCGCCCATGATCGAATCATGCTCTTCCACGGTAAGTACATAGGGCTGCTGTTTGTCGTCCAGATGCAGGGCCGAAAGTGGTACCGTCACCGAATATGCTTCGGATTTTCTGATGAAATCCAGGTTCACATTCATACCGGGTTCAAACGTATTCTCCGGAATCTGAACCGTCACATGGTATATGCCCTCATCGTTCTCGTCCGCCGTCACCGACTCCACCGGAAGATCCTCTAGCCTGGTTTTCCCGTCCCCGGAGCTCAGCCTGACCAGATCACCCGTGCCGATGTATTTCTGCTGTTCTTTGGTGATGTCCGCCGTAAACCGATACCCCTTCGACAGATCCGCCATCAAAAGTGCAGTCGTGTCTGTCGTCTTCTCTCCGGTCATGATGTTGATCTTCGTGATCTGGCCGTCCGCTTCCGCGCGAACCTTTCCCCTTGCTTCTTTCAATCCTTCCAGTTTCGCAAGCGTCAGCTCCATCTGCTCATAGGTGATCTCACTCATACGATCCGAACTGTTCGAGGGATCGGCAATGTTCGCCGTCGCCACCGCTCTTCCTGAAGTGACCGCCGCCTCGTTCGCCGCGAGCGCCGCGTCCTCATACGCCTGCTGCGCCGCCTGCACGTCCGCCGCAAGCTGCCTGGCAGTCTGAGTGTTTTCGGAATGATCCGCGGCAAGCTGCTCCTGCTGATATTTCACCAGCGCTGCCTCCGCCGCTTCCTTTTCGGACTGCGCATCGGCCGCCTTCTGCTGTGCCTCCTCCAGCCTCTGGCTATAATCCGCACGAACGGTCTGCTCGATCCGCGCCAGCTCCTCCGGCGTGACCGGCTGCGAAGCGGTCTGAGCAGACGCGTCGTCCACGATCATATCGTCGGCGGAAAAGTCCGGGGCGATCTCGTTCCCTTCGTTTGAATCCAGGTCGCCCATAGTCTCGGCTCCCAGATCCAGACCGGAGTCATTTCTGTCCCCAACATCCGAATTACTTTCTCCACCGATGCCTGTATCCGAACTCGTTACGTCCTCAACCTCTATATCAAATTCAAAGTCCCCCTCGCTCCCATCACCTGACAATCCGCCGTCCATACCGAGATCTTCGCTTTCATCCAGGACAACGTCGAGGCTGTCGCTTCCACTCTCATCCATGATTTCAGCCGGGGTTTCGTCGTCGTTTTCTATCTGTATATCAACTGAACTGTATTCCTCTTCCGCCGCCCCGGTAAACACTCTGTCCTCTGCCGTCAGCGCTGCAGTGGCTGTCATCCCATTTGCCGCGTTCTGCTTCGCCGTGTAGACCGCGTTCTCAATCTCCCATTCCAGCGTGCGCAGCTCCCCCTGCGCCGCGACATACGCATCGGTCTTCTCCTCAAGCGCCTGCAAAAGCGCCTCTTCAACCTCCGAGTCCGTCCCGCCGGCTTCGCCGGTCTCCTCTGATTTCGCGGATTCCCGAAATTTTTTGAGCTTCTCTTTCGCCTGATCCAGCTGCTGCTTCGCCCTGGAAAGCTGCACTCCGGCCTGCCTGGTCGACAGGGAATACTGCTCCGCGGCCTGCGCCTGCGAATTCGCTTTCTGCTGCGCACTGACCTCCTTCTGGCTCTTCGCATCCTTCACCTGGAGCTCCTGCTTCTCCATCTCCAGCTGCTGATCCAGAATCTTCTCCTCAAGCAAAGCCGTGTCGACTTCAAAGAGCAGGTCTCCCTTCTCCACACGCTGTCCCTCGCGCACGTAGATCGCCGTCACGCGCTGATCCGGCAGCGTCGTCACCGCCAGCTCCTGGTTCTGTACAATCTTCCCCGAAGTCCTGACCGTATGCTCGATCATCCGGTTCTGCGGACGCTCCGTCGTCACCGCCGCGACGCTCAACTGATCCGCCGCGCGCGACAGAATCGTGAAGCACAGCATCAGCGCAAAAAACATCGCCGTAGCGCGCACCAGTTTTCCATTTTTCATATTCCCGCTCCCCTCCTCAGACAATTCCTCCTTTGGTCGAATGTCTCCGCTCAACCAACTCTGCCTTTGATCGAATCCCTCTCAGTCAACCCTGCCTTTGATCATATGCCTCCGCTCAGGCAACTCTGCCTGCGCCTTTCGACATCCTGCATATCATTCCTTCAACGCGGCTGCCGCGATGCCCTGCTCGAGATACTCCTGCCCGCTCAGGAACAGAAGCAGCGCCGGAACCAGCATCAGAAACGCCGCCGCAAATCCCAGCCCGGCTTCCTCCAGCCCGATCTCCGGCAGAAACAGCGACAACGGCCACAGCGATTTCGTCTTCAGAAACGTCATCGGCTGCTCGATCAGGTTCCACGATTCCAAAAATCCCAAAATACCGGACGACACGATGCCGGCCGCCCCGAGCGGAACGCCGATCCACAGGAAAACCTGCAGCTGCCCAGCCCCGTCGATGCGCGCCGCCTCCAGGATCTCCTCCGAAATCCCGCAGAAAAACCGGTACATGATAAACACAGGAAACGTCGAAAACACAGCCGGCAGAATCACCGCCGCGTGCGTGTCCAGCAGATGGAAGCGGTCCAGCACGAGATACTGTGGCAGCATGAGCACCTGAAACGGCATGAGCATCAGCACGATATACAGCAGCAAAATCGCCCTCCTGCCCGGAAACTCAAACCTCGCCAGCCCCCACGCCGTCGGGACGCCGAAGATTGTCTGCCCTGCCAGGATGCACAGGGAGATTTTCAGCGAGTTCCAGAACATCACAAAGAACTGCGGAGAGTCCATCAAAAGCTCCACGAGCGATCGCAGCGTCGGGGCATACGGCAGCAGCGGCCAGTCCGCCATTCCCTCTGCTCCCGCGAGAACCGGAGCCAGATAATCCTCCAGCTCCCACTGCTGCATGAATACGCCCGTCGCCGCAAACAGCACCGGGAAGCAGATAATCCCGGCCAGCAGAATCAGCGGCAGATATGTAATTCCCTTCATAATTTTTTTTGCCATCCGCAGCCCCTCTTTTTCCGGGTTATCCATCTTCCCAATGTCAGCCAAATACTGTTTGTCCGCTTTTCCATAAAGATTTATGCTTTGTTTGTCCGTTTTTTCTACGCATCGCAGCTGTCAATAAAAGCAGACCTAATGCCTTTCCTCTCAGCTGCTTTGATTTATCAAAAATCTTATTCCCGCTCCCAGCTCCGCCTCAGCACGAGGATCAGCGCCAGCACCACAAGTGCGTTGACGACCGCGGCCGCCGAGATTTTGTCGAAGGACAGCTCGCGGAACCAGTTGTTGTAGAGATGCTGAAGCAGATACATACTCTGATGCGGATAGTCCCCGGCGACCAGCCACGCCTCCCGGAACACCTTGAACGAATTGAGAAAAGACAATACCGTGATCGTGTACAGAGACGGCAGAAGGTTTGGAATCGTAATCCGCGTGAAGCACTTCCACTCGCCCGCCCCGTCGACGCGCGCCGCCTCGTAGATGTCCTCCGGAATCCCGGCCAGTCCTGCCATCCACAGGATCATATCGTAGCCGAGATTTTTCCAGAGGTAGCTGACGACCAGCACCGAGAACGCCGCGCCGCTCGTCATCCAGCCGATCTTCTGCGCGCCGAGCTTCACAAGCAGCCCGTTGAGCAGGCCGTTCGCGTGAAACAACGCTTTCCAGACAAGCACGACCGACGCGGCAGGGACTGCCACCGGGATCAGAAACATACTTTTCAGTAGATTTTTTCCGGCGCGCAGCTTCTGCAGGACGACCGCGAGCACGAGAGAAAGCGACACCAGCAGCGGAATGCAGACGCCGGTAAAGCGCAGCGTATTCATCGCCGCCATCCGGAACGCCGTGTTCGCAAAGACCGTCTCATAATTCTTCCAGCCGACCCACTCCGCCGTGACCGCACTCTGGAATGACCTGCGCACCACCTCCGCGAACGGCAGCAGCGTAAAGCAGACGACGCCGGCAAATCCGGGGGCTAAAAACAGGATTCCGGCAAGCCCCCGTCTGCGTTTTACTCTTTTTTCTTTTCGCTTTCCATGGCTGAATAATCCCCTCACCTTTCACCGCCCCTGTATGCCGCCGGCATTGTATTCTTCTCCGCGGATCAGCCAAAGCGCACCCCGGCATCCTTCATCCATTTTCCTGTATGCTGTCATTGTATCTTTCCCGGCGTGTCATCCTCGATGCCGGCAATCCATTCCTACTTGCTGAAGGATATGTCGCCCCCGGCTCTGCTCCGCCAGCCTGCTACTCCGCCAGGTACAGATTGATCCTCTGCAGGATCGCGTTCACGGTCTCGTCCTCGCCGATCTCCCCGCTCAGGCAGCGCTGCATCTCCTCGATTACCACGTCGTGCTGCACACGCTCCGTCTCGACCGGCACGCTCACCTGCTGCGCCATCGCCATAAGCGCGTTGATCTCCGTCTCTGTCGGCCACTTATATTCCAGACCGACGTAGTTGCTTCCGTCGCTGCCGCTGCTGGCATAGAGCCCGCCGCCGTCCTCGAGCGAGTTTGTGCTCATCGTCGTCTCCAGCGCGGTCCGGTTCACCGGAAAACCGTCGCCGACGATCTGCTCCTGCGTCTGTGCCGAGAACAGGAAACGCACAAACGCGACCGCCTGCTCCTGCTCCTTCGAGCTGCCGAGGACGCCGAGCAGTCCGCACGGGACAAAGAATTTCTCCTCCGTCAGGTTCGGCAGAGCCATCGCGCACACACCGGTCTGAGTATTCACGGAAGTCAATCCGCAGTAGTCAAGCATCCGGTACAGCGCGCCCAGCCAGACGCTGTCTGTCTTCGTGAGCAGTTCCAGAGTGGCAACCGAGAGATCGTCGCCGTGCAGCCCGATCGCCTCCATCTCATTCCAGCCGATTAATCCTCCATCCTGCCGATACCTATCGAGTCCCTCCAGATCCTCCTGCGGGGCGTTCGCCCTCCAAGTATCCATGATCTGTCTGACCGCGTGCACATACTTCGCCAGCTTCTCCTGATCCAGCGTGCCGTCCTCATTCTTCCACGATCCGGCGCTCACGCGATACAGCAGATCCGAGAGGATTGCGATATCGTGTACCGCCAGCGCGCCCGGCTGCGCGGCCAGCGCCTCGATCGCGTCCATGCTGTCGATGCCGCCCATCAGCTCCGGCTGTCCCGCAGTCATCACAATCCCGAAGCGCTGCGGAAGCGCATAGAACGCGCCATCCTGCTCGTATGCGCCGACCACGTTGTCCATCAGGCCCTCGCTGCCGCGAAGCTCGGCGACAATCCCGCTCAAGTCTGTCAGGAGCCCCTGCTCCACATAGCTGTCGGCCGGCAGACTGTCCAGCACAAGAACGTCTGGTCCGTTTCCTGACAGAATTTCCGTGTTCAGCGTGCGCAGCGCGTCGGAGACCGTCACGCCGTCCTCCCCGCTCATGCCGACCTCGTAATTCACATAGGTGTCCGGGTATTGCGTCTGGAACAATGTGATCGCCTGCCGGAGCGCATCCCCCTCAAACAGCGAATAGACCGTCAATTCCTTCTGCGGCACGCTCGGCGTGTCGGAGGAATACTCATATTTCAACAGCTTGTTTTTTCCACTGACGCCGTCGATGCAAACAAGATAAAAGCACTGATTCAGCACGGTCATCGTGCAGAGCGCGGTCGTCGGCGATGCCAGAATCCCCAGCGTACCGTCCACAACCTGTTCCACAACGCTCCCATCCATCGTGTGCGCAAAAATACCATCCTTCGTGCCGTAATACAGCCGTCCTTCTCCGTCCTCTGTCATCACGATCGGCACCACATTGTTGCCCGTGATTATATAAGGAAATCCGTAAGCCTGATCGGACGAATTCGCATACAGGGCATCCTCGAGCGTCTCGTCGCGCGCGTGCGGCTCCCCCGTCGCAGCGTCATAGCGCTGCAGCTCCGTACCCATAAACACAAGCGCCTCCTGCCCGTATGTCCCGATCATGTCCGCACCCTCCGCAAGCGTGCCCGTGACCTCAGCCGTAGCCGGGTCGAGCGTTACAACCTCACCCGTACTTTTCATCCCGATCAGCCATCCATCCTGCGCAAAATCCAGCAAGATGTACGTATCGTCGCAATCCTTTCTCACCGTCACATTTCCCTGTGCGTCAAACACGATGATGTAATCCTGATACATTATGCCTTCTTCGGCGGAAGCCTCTTCCACGGCGTCCCCGCCGTCCGAAAAGGCCGCGTCCAGCCCTATCGCAGTTCCGCCGCCCGTCGGGCTCAGATCGATATCGCTGAACCATACCCCATACTCCTCCGGCAGCGCGCCGGTCTGCTCCCAGCTTGCGCCGCCGTCCGCGCTGTCCCAAATCGTATAGGAGGTTTCACTCTCGCGCGATCCGATGATACGCAGCGTCCCCTCCGCCGTCCGCACGATATCCATCGGAGCAAAATCCTCCGCCGGCAGGACGACCTCCGATTCAAGATAACGCCCCATCGCGACGCCGCCCTCTTCGGCGTGCGCCACACTTCCCGCTACCTTCCCGGCCAGCTCCGCCGGCAAAGCCTCTGCCAGGCCGCCCGACAAACCCCGGACGATACTCCACGGCAGACCGCCCGCAAGCGCTCCCGCCATCGCAAGACAGACCGCGGAGACGCCCGCGCACCACTTTCTCAACAAACCCTTTTTTGTCATCCTCATACTCTGACCTCCTGTTGAATGTTCAGACCCACCTGAACGCGTTTCCGCGCAGATCTATGTCGTGTTTCGTATCTGCACTTCCCGCTGTTCCTGCGTGTCCTTCTGCATCTTCCTCGTCAGTGTAAACTGCCTGTCTCTAAATTTGCTCTAAGTCCGGGATTAAATTTTCATTAAGTTCGGAAATAAAAACTGATAGCATTGGCAGAAATGCCCATCGGAAATTTTGTTTGACAAGCAATAGAACAATGTATATAATGTACTTAACAGGACAGCCGGAAGGTGATGGCGCTCACCCGACCCGGCAATTTACTGGACTATAAGAAATAGCCGTTCAACCTTCAAGAGCAGAACGGCTATTTCTTATTTGTATAACTCAGAATTGCTACGATAAGCATTGCCACACTGATGATGATTGCAAATTCTTCGTATGTACTCATAATATAGCTTCTCAGCAGGAATGGACGCTTGCGTACATTCCTCTGAGAAGTTAGCGACAGAATCGACAGATTCTGTCGCTTTCCGCAAGGACTCGGAATGGATGAGAGACGTCCCCCGGCTGCCCGGTTAAATACATTATTTTACATCTTATAATATATATAATGTCTCTAAAAGTCAATTATTCTTTTGTGATTTTTATATTTTATAGAAAATTTAGAGACTCCCGTGTTATACTGAAGTATATCTTATTTTTTTATTTTAAATATTTATCCGAAGCTATTGCCTGAATTCCCGGTGCAAAACACGTAATCTCGGACAGATATCCAGAGAGCCCTATTCGGATAAACTCGCAGGGAGGAGAATACCGCTATGCGCATATTGCTGATTGAGGACGATAAAGAGCTGTGCCGTTCTCTGCGCTCCATGCTGGAGCAGCAGGGCTTTGACGTGACGGTCTCGCACGACGGCGAGGAGGGGCTATTCTATCTTCTGGAAAATGGGCACGATCTGGTGCTCCTGGACCGGATGCTGCCGGAGATGGACGGCATGGAGGTACTGCGGCTCGCCCGGAAGCAGCATATAACCGTCCCGGTCATCTTTCTGACAGCGCTCGGCAGCCTCGACGAGCGGATTTCCGGGCTCGACTGCGGCGCGGACGACTATATCGTCAAACCGTTTGCGTTTGAGGAGCTGATGGCGCGTATCCGCTGCATCTGCCGCCGCCCGCAGCGCCTGGCTGGGATGGAGGGTCTGTCCTTCGGAGATCTCTCCTACAATCCGGCGCAGAACCTGCTGCAGTGCGGGGATCTCAGCTGTACGCTTTCACGCCGGGAAGGCGATCTGCTCCTGCTCTTTCTGCAGAACACCGGGCAGACGATTCCCCGCGCAACGATCCTGACACGCGTCTGGGGCCCGGACGCCGAAGTCGAAGACGGCAACCTCGACAACTATATTCACTTCCTGCGCCGCCGCCTGCGCTCCGTCGGCAGTACGGCAGAACTCAGAACTGTGCGCGGCATAGGCTATCTGCTGTGCTCCGGCAGCTGAAAGGAGACGCCCCATGTTTCGCAAGCTACAGCTTCAGCTCACCGCCCTGTGCGTCGCGGTCTCCGGCCTGGTTCTCGCCATCCTTTCCTGCGTCTGCCTGTACATCTCCGAATCCGACATCCACAGCCAGGCGCAAGCTTCCTTTCTCGCAAACCTGGATACCATGTACCAAAATCTGGAGCAGCAAACCACCCTGTCCCACACCTGGATCCGGCAGATGGAACACAACCATCAGTTTTATCTGAGGATCCGCGACAATGGGACGCCGCTCTTTTTCCAGGGACTTGAGGAGGCTCCGATCCCGCCGGAGCTCTGGTCAGCTGCGGAGGAAGAAGCCAGGGCAAGCTACGGCCTCGATCTACAGAATCCCGGCACGCTCAGTGTCCTGATGCGGGACGCGGAATTTCAAATGACTGATCGCGGAAAGCATTACAATGCCTCCGTCTGCCTGATTCCCCGCGACAACGGATACATCGGTGTCACTGTGCTGCAGCCGCTTGCCCGGATGGAAACGCGCATTCTCCGGCAGCGCGTCGCGTTTCTGCTCACCGATCTGGCCGCGCTTTTGCTGCTCGGCATTTTCTTCTGGCATTTTATCAGACGGATGCTCCGCCCGCTCATCGAAAGCAAAAAGAAGCAGACGCAGTTTGTCGCGTCTGCCTCACATGAATTGCGCTCGCCGCTTACCGTCATGCTGAGCAATGTTGCCGCCGTGAAAAGCGGAGCGATGGAATGTGATTCCCGCTTTCTCGACGTACTCGATTCCGAAGGAAACCGGCTGTCCCGGCTGATCGCAGATATGCTGCAGCTTGCCGGGGCAGACAGCCGCAGCTGGTCGATCCAGCCAGCGGAAGTCGAGATGGACACGCTGCTGCTTCAGGTCTGGGAGCAATTTGAACCTGTGGCGCGCTCCCACGGCCTGCGCTGGGAGATTTCACTTCCCGACGCTCCCGTGCCGCGCTGTGTCTGCGACGAGGAACGGATCCGCCAGCTGCTTTCGATCCTGATTGACAACGCGTTCTCGTATACACCGTCCGGCGGCCTGATCCGGCTCACTTTGTCCCAGACGCGCCGCGGCGCCCTCTGCATTGCCGTCAGCGACAACGGCCCCGGCATCCCGGACGATCAGAAGGAAGTCGTCTTTGAGCGTTTCCAGCGGCTCGACCGCTCCCGCACGGACAAAGCCCACTTTGGTCTCGGCCTGTGCATCGCGCAGGAAATCGCACATCTGCATCGCGGGCGGATCACCGTCGGCGACACCCCGGGCGGAGGCGCGACTTTCACTGTCACGCTGCCGCTTTCCATGCTCTCATGAAACCTGGGATGTTTGCATTGCTGGGATATTTACATCGCTGTCATGTCGGCATTCTGGCAGGAGCGTTGATCCTACTTCACCTTTACCTTACATTTTACTTTCTTCTTGCCGACTTTCACGGTGATCGTGGCGCTGCCTTTCTTCTTTGCCTTGATCACGCCCTTGCCCGATACCGTCGCCACGGACGAATCCGACGTCGAGTATTTAACCTTCTGTATGCAGGTGATCGGGCTCACGGTCGTCTCCAAGGTGAAGCTCTTTCCCTTTTTCAGCGTCACGGATTTTTTGTTTAGGGTGACCTTCGTGCAGGCCACCTCGTTTTTCTGGACGGTCACCTGGATGTCTTCGGAAAGGCCGCTCTTCAGCGTAACTGTGACCGTCGCCCTGCCCTTTTTCGCCTTTGCTTTGATCTTTCCCTTGCTGTTCACCGTGACAATCTTTGGATTACTGGACTTCCAGGACGCCACCGCGTCGCCGCTCGCCAGCCCGCTCACCTTGATCTTGTTGGTAGACTGTTTCGTCTTCAGCTTGATAGACGTGGCGTTCAGTTCCATTGCGGGCGTCAGCTTCGCCACCGCCCTGCTCTCTGTCGCTCCGCAGACCGTGCAGGTACGTGTCTCGGTTCCCTCTGCCAGTACGGTCGGCTCCTTTGTGACTGTATATGCCCCAAAAGTGTGAACCGTATGCTCCGATTTATTTTCGGTCTGCCCTGGAGTTTTCTCAGTCTGCGGCGGATTGGGTTCTATCTGTTCAGATTCCTTTTCTAATTTTAGCGTTACCCTGAGCGTCAATTCATCTCCCCTATTCCCCAATCCGCAGTCAAACACATAAGAGATTTCTTCCGGAAGTGCATTCTTCGGAAATTCAATTACACCACTCGTACTCATCGCCGGTACATCTGTGGTAAAGCTGACCTTCGCCAGATTTCCGTTTCCCACAAGTTCCGCCATATCCAACTGCCAGCCGTTTGCCTTATACGGAAGCCGGACCATTTTTCGCTGGTTATCGCCCCACAATAAATCCAAGGCAAAATTTTTGCTTATATCCAAACTCGTTAACTGATTTCCCTCACAGTGCAGAAACTGTAAGTCATTATTCTTGCTTACATCCAGGCTCGTCAACTGATTTCCCCCACATTCCAAATCCGTAAGGGCGTTATTCTTGCTTACATCCAGATCCGTCAACTGATTTCCTCCACATTCCAAATTCGTCAGGGCATTATTCTTGCTTACATCCATGTCCGTCAATTCGTTGCCATAACAATTCAACTGCACCAAGTTGGTATTTTTGCTTACATCCAGGCTTGTCAACGAGTTACCACCGCACATCAATATTGTTAAGGCTGTGTTTTCGCTTACATCCAGGCTCGTTAATTCGTTGCTGGAACAATTCAGTTCCGCCAGGGCGGTATTCATATTTACGTCCAGACCCATTAACTGGTTCATGCAGCAATCCAACTCCGTAAGGGCGGTATTCTTACTTACATCCAGGTTCGTCAGCTCGTTATCATAACAATACAACTCCGTCAAGGCAGTATTCCCTACGTCCAGATTCGTCAATCCATTTCCATAACAATACAAAACCTTTAAGTCGGTATTATTGCTCACATCCAGTCTCATCAGCGAATTATAGGAACAAGTCAGACGCTTCAGGTCAATATTCGTGCTCACATCCAGACTACTCAGCAGATTGCCGTCACACTGCAGCTCTGTCAGGGCAGTATTCTCGCTTACATTCAGGCTCCCCAATTCGTTCGTACTACACCCCAAATATGTCAATGCAATGTTTTTGCTTACGTCCAAGCTTGTCAGCCCATTTCCAGAACAGTCCAGCGTTGTCAAGACAGTATTCTCGCTTACATCCAAGCTCGCCAAATCATTGTTAGAACAATTCAAATTCTGCAGATTCAGAAAATATTCGATTCCTTTCAGATTACCAATATCAGCAAATGAAACATCTATTACTTCTACCTTATCCGCTTCTTTCTTCGAAAGGCTCCCGTCTCCATTCGCATCAAATCCCTGCTCTTTTATATAGTTAAGGAAATTTTCATCCGGGAAACAGCTTGCATCCAACGTCGCCACTACCTCCGAGCCGTCTGCTGCCACATCGACCGCTTCCAGCTGAGAGTCTTCATTCCATTCCGCCTCTCCCGAAGCCAGGTCGACCGACAGCTCCGCGTCTGCCTCTATCGAAGCTTCCGCTACCGCGTCATATTCCCCGTCTGTTTCATCTGCCGTGAAGAGCTCTGGCTGCGGCAGTCCCGCGAAATCTTCCGCCGCGTCTTCTATAATCTCATCCGAGAATTTGCCGTCCGCAGGGGCAGTCTCCGCTGTCTCCTCTGCGAACCCATCGTCCGCAAAAACAGCCTCCTCTGTCTCCTCAGCAAGATACGCTTCGGTACAGGCAGTCGTATCCTCCGCCGCCTCAAACGCCGCTTCCCCTATGCCGGGCTCTGGCGTCCCCATGTTTTCTGCTGCCACCGTGACCGCCTCTACTGTCTCCTGTGCAAGCGCCGCCGTGCCGCTGCCAAATACAGAAACAACCGTCAGCGACACCGCCATTGCAAAAGCTGTTTTCCTTTTCATGTCCCCATTCTCCTCCTTCACTAAATACGCAGTCGGAAGGTCAAAAAAATGCTTTTCTTCTTCCGAATTATGCCTTTTTTAATATTATCCTCCCGCCTCTTCCTTGTCAAGCCATTCTTTGCATTTTCCAGTTTCCGCGCTAACAGGGAGTCCATCTTCTACGCAAGAAAACACCAGCAGACGATCGCTTTCATCCGCTGGTGTTTTTCTTTTTCACCGTTTCTATGGTTTTTTAACTTTCAATTCTACGATCTTCACCGACGTCACCTTATTCTTCGCAGATGAAGAACTCACGATAAACCCGATATCTGTCACAGACTGCTTTGCAGAGATTTTCTTATTATAGGCAGTCGGACGGATGACGACGTATTTATTCTTATAGGTAAATTTGCCGCTCCACTCATTGTTTTTCTGAATCGCGTACTTAAATTTCACCTTAACTTTCCAATTGGAAATCGTCTTTTTGCTCTTATTTTTGACCGTCAGCTTGTACTGCGTATAATAGCGCTGCCCGTCAGACCAGGAGCCCATCGCCTGCACCGTCGCTTTCGCATATTTCGAGCTGGCCTTCACCGCCTTAGATGCGGCTGTTCCGGGCTGGTTTGATTCACTCTGGTTCGTTCCACTCTGGTTTGTCTCCGTCTGTGTTGTTTCGTTTTGCGTTGTTCCGGACTGGCTGCCCGTCCCATCCTGGCTCGTCCCACCCTGCGCTGTTTCATTCTGAGATCCGGTCTGGTTCGCCGACGGATCGTTTTCTATTGTATCAGAGTCGGCTGCCGCCGACGTCCCCGCCTTGCCTTTCGCCAGCTTGCCGCCGTAAGTCTTCACAAGCCACTGTCCGGACTTGCTCAGATTCGACCAGCTCCAACCGGACTTTTTGCCGGTACTGCTCTTCAGCAGCGCGCTGGATTCTGCTTTGTTTGAGAGATTCCACGCCACATAGCCGATGCCGTTCTTGTTCAGGAAGCTAATCCACTTATTGCCCTCCGAGGTATCCAGAGAGCCATTTCCGGACGCGTCCGAGATCCCAAACTCGCTCACAAGCAGCGGCAGCCCAGCTTTGATCGCGGTCTCCGCCTTCTGGCGGTAGGAGTCCTTGTGCGTCCCCGCATAGAAATGCAGGGAATAGACCAGGTTGGAACCGGACAGAGGGCTCTTCGCTACCTCGTCCACATCCTGACACCAGGTCGGCGTGCCCACGATGATGATTGCGTCCTTGTCGATCTTGCGGATCGCCTTGATCACGGCCTTCGCATAGCTCTTTACGTTGCTCCAGCTCCCGCCGTTGCCGCCGTTCGGCTCGTTGCAGATCTCGTAAAGCACATTTTTTTGATTCTTATATTTCTTTGCCATCTCCCTGAAGAAACTGATGGCGGCCTTCTGCCCGGCCTTGCTGAACGGCTGGTTATTGTCGTTCAGAATATGCCAGTCGATGATCACGTACATACCGAGATCCGTCGCGGCTTTCACGCCCTCGTTGACCTTCGCCTTCAAGGCAGCCTTGTCGCCGCCCGAGCAGTACCCGCCGTACTCCGCGGTGTACATCGCCAGACGGACGGTGTTCGCGCCCCACTTGTCGCGCAGATCCTTGAATGCGGCTTTGGACACATACTCTGGAAACCACGCCAGCCCATGCGTGCTGACGCCCTTGATCTGAAAGGTTTTCCCTTTCGCGTTCACGATCCTTGTTCCCTTGACCGAAAGCTTGCCGTTCGCGGAGAGCGGCGTAGCGCCGACCGTGCAGCTCATCACCGCAAACCCAAGCACCAGGATCAGCACAAGAGTGCCGAGCCATAAGACTCCCTTTTTCTTATAATGCTTCATATTCCTATCCCCCTGCAGCCAGGCGTTTCGTCCGCTTTCCCTGAATCCTGCCGAAAAAGCATCCTCACACGGCAAGTCCATGCAGCCAATCTCAAACGTCCTGTTCTAAAATAATCCCTTTACAATAAAAAATATGATCGGAACGGCCAGCGCCGGCAGCATATTGAGCGCCTTGCAGTCCTTGATCTTGAGAATGCCAAGCCCTGAGCTGAAGATCAGCACCCCGCCGACCACGCAGAGCTCCGCGATCATATCTTCCGAAAAAAATGTCCCGGAGAGGTTTCGCGCAATCAGCCAGATCGAGCCCTGCCAGCAGAACAGAACCGGCGCAGCAAACGCCATGCCGATGCCGTAGGTGGACGCCAGCACGGTCGAAGTGACAAAATCGAGCGTCGCGTTCGTAAACAGATAGGTGTTGTCCCCGTGCAGCGCACTCATCACCGGGCCTAGGATCGACAGCGTTCCGATGCAATACAGGAGAATCCCGGTCGAGAGCCCCTGTCCCAGGTTGGACTTGGAATATTTTCCGACCAGACCCTGGAATTTCGCGTCCAGGTCGATGATCGAGCCGAGCAGGCTGCCGACCGCCAGGCTGACGATGAACAGCACCGGATATTTGCTCTTCGGCATATTGCTGACGACGGAGTTGATGCCAAGCACCGTGGCCGCCAGCCCCATCGCCGTGTACAGCGCGTCCTGATATTTCTCCTTGATACCTTTGCGCAGGACGCTTCCGAGCACGCTGCCCGTCAGGATCGTCCCTGTGTTTACGATTGTTCCCAGCATATGAAACGCTTTCCTCTTTTCTGTCAAAAATATCGGGCGAACCTTCCCTGTATCACAGGCATACCGTCACACCCGGCAGGCGGGGCACACACTTTTCTTCCATCATGCTCAAGTAGGGCAGACAAAAAACACAGCGCCTCTTTCTGCTCCATCACGCTCAAGTACGCCGGATGAAAAAATCACAGCGCCTCTTTCTGCTCCATCACGCTCAAGTACGCCGGATGAAAAAATTACAACGCCTCTTTCTGCTCCATCACGCTCAGATACGCCGGGCGGATGATCTTGCCCATGCCGATCTGCTCCTCGATGCGGTGCGCGCTCCAGCCGACGATACGCGCGATCGCGAAGATCGGCGTGTAGAGCTCCACCGGAATCCCCAGCATCTGGTATACAAAGCCGCTGTAGAAATCGACGTTCGGGCTGACCCCCTTGAAAATCTTACGCTTCTTCGCAATCAGCTTCGGCGCGAGCTCCTCGATGTTATTGTAGAGGGCCATGTCGACCTCGCGGTGTTTCTCGGTCGCGAGCATCTCCACAAAACGCTTGAAAATGCGCTCACGCGGATCCGACAGGGAGTACACCGCGTGCCCCATCCCGTAGATCAGGCCCTTCCGGTCGAACGCCTCGCCATCAAGCAGCTTCGCGAGATACGCCTCGACCTCGTCCTTGTCCTCGTAATCGTGCACATGGCTGCGAATATCCTCCATCATCTCCATCACCTTGATATTCGCCCCGCCGTGCTTCGGCCCCTTCAGCGACGACATGGCTGCGGCCATCGCCGAGTACGTATCGGAACCGGAGGAAGTCACGACACGCGTCGTGAACGTGGAATTGTTGCCGCCGCCATGCTCCATGTGCAGGATCAGCGCGATGTCGAGCACCTTCGCCTCCAGCTTCGTGTAGGAGCGGTCCGGGCGCAGCATCATCAGAAGATTCTCCGCCGTGGAGAGCGAGTGATCCGGACGGTGGATGTACATACTGTCGTTGTGCTCATAATGGTTGTACGCGTGATAGCCGTACACCGCCAGCAGCGGAAACACACTGATGAGCTGGAGGCACTGCCTCAGGCTGTTGGCGATCTCCGTGTTCGTCGCGTTGTCGTCGTAGGATGCGAGCGTCAGAATACTGCGGATCATGGAATTCATGATGTCGCGGCTCGGCGCCTTCATGATCACGTCGCGGGTAAAATTGGTCGGCAGATCACGCCCCTCCGCCAGAATCTGGCGGAATTCAAGCAGCTCCTGCGCGCTCGGCTTTTCCCCGAACAGCAGGAGGTATGCCGTGGACTCAAAACCAAAACTGTTCCTGTCCAGCTCCTGGACAAGATGCTGCACCGGATAACCCCGGTACCAGAGCTGACCGTCGCACGGAGTCTTGACCCCATCCACATCCTGAAACGAGACGATCTTCGAGATGCTGGTCAGGCCGGTCACAACGCCCTTGCCGTTTTGGTCTCTGAGTCCGCGGTACACACCAAACTCCTGAAACAGGTGATCTGAGATCTGATCGTTCTTCCTGCAAAGCTCTTCCTTTTTTCCTGCGTAACTCATGATGTTTTTCTCATATCCCATTCTGCTGCCTCCTTTTCCCTATGATAACAAATATTTTTTATCATAGCATATCTTTTTCTTTTCCGCAAGTTTCCACGTTTACATAATATAGGTTCGATGCTAAAATGAAACCGTAACTCTTACCGGTTTTCTACATTGGGGAGGTAGTTTTATGCGCTCGATCAGAAAAAATCTCATGCTTCTTCTGGCTTTTCTGCTTCTGCTGTCCGCAGAACCGTCACTGCGCGCGTCCGCGGCCGCCAGACCGGTCAAGCTCACAAAGTGCCAGCTCGCGACAGCGGGCAAGATCAAGATCACCGCTTCGGCCTCAAACCTCAAAAAGATCAATGGCAGCAAGTGCTACCTGTTCGCCCTTTCTTTTGCAGATTCCGGGATTTCCAGGAAGGCAAAGCCGCTTGCCTCGGTCAAAAAAGCAAAGACCATGAATTTTTCCGTGAAGCTCAACAATACAAAGGCCTCGAGCCTTCTGTACTCCCGCTTTGTGCTCGCGTCCAAAGACAAGAAAGGAAATTACAAGGCCATTAGCAGCGCCAGATATCTCTCCAACCCGAAGAAAGCGGCCAAATATACCTACAAATTCCCAACGGCGTCCTCCAAAAAGGGGCTGCAGGTGAGCGCCAATATGCTCGAAGACGCGATCGACCTGAATGTGCAGCATTCTCTTCTGAACATCGTATTCTCGGATCTGCTCCCAACCGCGGCAGAGCGCAACAACGCCTTTTCAATCTCCTACAAATATCACGGCAAAACCTACTGGTTCCGCAAGGCGCTTGTCAACAGCTACGACGCCCAGCTCACCGCTCTGAAGCAGAACAACGTCGTCGTGAGCGCCGTCCTGCTGCTCGGCTGGCGGGACGATCTCAAGTCTCTGATCTATCCGGGCGGGCGCGAAGCCGGCCACAGCTTTTATGCGTGGAATACCAAGACCGCCTCCGCCCGCGAACAGCTGCAGGCGACACTTGCGTTCCTCGGGTCACGCTACGGAAGCTCGTCCGCTGAGCATGGACGCATCGTCAACTGGATCGTCGGGAACGAGGTCAACAATTATAATGTCTACAACTATGCCGGAAGCAGGCCGCTGAAACAGTACGCGCAGCTCTATGCCGACGCGTTCCGCATGACGTACAACACGATGACAAGCATCTACGCAAACGCCCGCGTTTATATCTCCCTCGATCATCTTTGGAACACCCGGGTGAGCGGAAGCTTTACCTCGCGGGAGCTGCTGGACGCGTTTGCCTCAGCGCTCAAAGACCAGGGCAGCATCAGCTGGAACCTGGCCTTCCATCCCTACGGCTCACCTCTGACGGAGCCGCGCTTCTGGGCAAATGTAAACGGCCAGGCAGTGCAGTCGCTGTCCTCCCCGGTCATCAGCATGAAAAATATCGGCATCCTGACCTCCTACATCCGGCAAAAATACGGCTCCGGGACGCGCATCATTCTCTCCGAGCAGGGCTACACCTCCGTGCGGCATATCCCTGTCGTCAGTTTGGGAGACAATGCGGAGAGCAGAGACAAGAATGAAAGTTCCGGAAGCAAGCCGGATGAGAAAGACGGCGGTTCTGTCGATATCGGAAAGGAAAATGAAACAGATACAACAAAAGATTCCGACAAAGCTAACGATACTGACGCAGGCTCCGAAAACACGATCCGCGAAAAAAAGGTCGACGCCCAGAAGGAGCAGTCCGCGGCCATCGCCTACAGCTACTATCTCGCCGAGGCCGACAGCATGATCGATTCCTTCATCATGAACCGCCATGTAGACCACCAGGCCGAGGTCGCCCAGGGACTCGATCTGGGGCTCTGGACCACCGACGCCGCGAGCAGCCTGCCGGAGTGGGCCGACGAGAAAAAGGATTCCTGGCAGGTATTCAAGTACATGGACTCCAACAAGGCAAACAGTGTGACCGCAGACGCGCGCGCTGTCATCGGCATCCAGAAATGGGCCGATCTCATACCAGGCTTTGGCAAGAAACTGTACAGCAAAAACAATTACGCCTCAGCCTCCCTGCTGCAGCTTCCAAATTACAAAAAGACCTCGTCCATCGCCGCGGCGTGGAGCGCTTACGGAGCCGTCGCAGCAGGTTCCAGATCCGGCAGCACATTTACCGCCGTCCACGACAACAGCCGGAACCGCAACAGCCTTTGGGGGTTCTCACAGACATTCAGTAAAAAGCTGAAGTTTACCTCCGCGCCGTATTTTTACACGACGCTGACCGTGCATGGAGCCGCCGCCGCAAAAGCGCAGGTCACGATCTGCTTCTACAGTGGCAAAAACATTCTCGAGTGCAGCCAGACGATTCCCTGCGACACCCCGGTCAAGCTCGGCGTCTCCCTCAAAAAGTGGAAATACCGGAAAGCCGTGCAAAAGATCCAAGTCCTGATCTCCCCGGTGAAAAAGGGCTGGACACAAGACGCATACGTCACGATGACACGACCGGTGCGCGGGAAATAACGGGCAACTCAAAGGCTGCAGGCTGAGGCACGCAGACAGCGCAGCAAAACCTTTCTGCGGCTTACGCATCCTCGTCACAGTCTGCAAAGCAACGCGCAAGTAAGACTTTCGCTAATCAAGCGAGCCGGAGTTTGCCGCACCCATACCATGCGGTCAACACCGGCTCATTTTTTACAGAAGCTGAGAAACCGACGTCGGCACATAGCCCTGCTGCCGAAGATCCTCGATGATCGTCTCGAGCGCCTGCGCCGTGTGTCTGGCGCCGCCGTGCATACGGATGATCGCGCCCGCGTCGAGCTGGGTGTTTTCCGTCACCTTTTTGATGATCGACTCGATCCCGTAGTCTTTCCAGTCCTCCGAATCGACGCTCCAGCGGATCGGCAGATATCCTTCCGCCACAGCGATGCTGACCAGGGCGCTGTCGTACTCCCCGTACGGAGCCCGAAACAGCTTCATCTGCACTCCGGTGAGGTTCTTTACCTTCTCGCTGGTTTCCTCCAGGATCCTGCGCACCTCCGCCGGCGATTTTTCCGTCATGCTCTCGCGGTCGGATCCCCTGCTGCCAATGTCATGCCCCTCATCCGCCATACGCTTCGTCTCCGCCGGATGCGCGTCCACCCAGTCCGCCGTCACAAAAAAAGTCGCCTTCGCCTGCTGCGCCTTGAGAATGTCCAGGATCAGCCCGACGTCCCCGCTCCCCTGCGTCACGTCAAAGCTCAGCGCCAGAGCGCCGTCCTCCCTCTGTACATAGTCGACCGGCATCGCCTGCGCGCCTGCCAGGCCGTTCACTGCAATACTTCTTTGGTTTGCCAGATATGCGCCGAAAAAAAATACGAAGGAACACAGGCACACCAGGCCCAGTCCCCTCAAACGATACCACGCAAAACTGATTTCTTTCTCCATCATGTCTGATCCGCCCCGGGTATTCTTATTAAAACTATATGAGAATTCCCGGTATAAAATGCAATTGTCCAGGCCTGCGGATCTTTCTATTTTATTACAATTCCATTGCTATTTCTTAAGCTGTTCCCGTATCTTTCACAAGCACATTTTATGAAATCACTCCAAAGCTGTCAGCCGCTCTTACCAGCCTCCATGCAAATTCATCCGGGAAAATCCAACGTCTCCTTCGCAAAGGCAAGGCGCTCCTCGAACTGCCCGTAAAAATCCCCATTCTCGTATGGGCGGACATAAAACAGCTCCAGCAGGAGAAGGTTGACCTTCCTCACGCCCTCATCCGTTTCCAACGCAAGTCGTTCCTGCACATCCTCCAGGAAATAATGCCAGTCGTTCACGAAGCGTTCATAGCGGTCCAGGTTCGGCGTGTCGACCCACTTACCGACCTTCACCTTCGTCTTGTTCGGCATCGGGCACTCGTGTACCTGAAGGAAATAGCGGAAGCCAGCTGCCTGCCGCCGCGGTAAATCACCCGCCCGGAGCTCACTGCCTGCTGCCGGTTTAGCCGTTTCTGTCGGCAGATAATACCGCCCGAGCGGAAACAGACGGCAGATCCCCGGACGCAGCGCGTGGATGCTGCACCGCCCCGCCTTATCCAGAAACGCGCAGGTCTCGCTCTCCGCGCTCATTTTCAGATTCGGCAGGATCACGCCGTCCACCACATTCAGCTCGATCTTATCCTCCAGCAGCGCCTCAAAAGGAAGTCCCAGGCCAAGTGTCAGCCGGAAGACGTCGAGCGGGTCGAGGATTATGGAATTCCCCATCCCGCTGCAGCACGCAGAGCAACCTCTGCATCCGCCGCAGCCCGCCCGCACCATATCGTTTTTTCCGTACAATCTGCCGTCAGAGATCTCCTCCAGACTAACCTGTCGCTTCATACTGTTCCTCCGCCTGCTTCGTTTCTGTTGTTTATCTGGTTTTAAGTCAGCATGGATTTACGTGTACCATGATGTGTTTCACCTGGCTGAACTGCTTCTCAATCCCCTCGTGCACGCGCTCTGCGATCCCGTGCGCCTCCCGGAGCGTCAGCTCTCCGTCCGCCGTAATGTCGACGTCCACATAGATCCGGCTGCCGAACGTCCTCGTGCGCAACAAATCGACGCCCTGCACGCCCTGCTGTCCCAGCACGAACGCGCGCAGCTCCTGTTCCATGACCGGATCGCAGGCCTTGTCTACCATCTTGTCAATCGCGTCCCGGAAGATGTCCACGGCCGCCTTCAGGATAAACAGGCAGATCACGACGCTCGCGAGCGGATCCATGACCGGGAAGCCCATGCGCGCCCCGAGAATGCCGACGAACGCGCCGACCGACGAGAGCGAGTCCGAGCGATGGTGCCAAGCGTCCGCCATAAGCGCCGAAGAATTGATTTTCTTCGCATAATACCTCGTGTACCAGTACATCCACTCCTTGACCACAACCGAGACGACCGCGGCAGCCAGCGCCAGAATGCCCGGAACCGCAAGGTTTTCGTAATGTCCCGTAGCGATCTTCTCCAGCCCGGACCAGCCGATCTTGTACCCGGTGACCGCCAGCACCGCCGCAAGCAGGATCGCCGCGACACACTCCATGCGCTCGTGCCCGTACGGGTGCTCCCGGTCCGCCTCTTTCCCCGAGAGACGAATTCCCACCATGACAAGGATCGTGCTGAAAACATCCGAAGCGGAGTGAACCGCATCGGAGACCATCGCCCCGGAGGACGCCAGGATTCCGGCGAAAAGCTTCGCAATCGAGAGCAGAAGATTCACTGCAATGCTCACCCGCGACACACGCATCGCCGTCTGCTCCATCGCGCTGATGTTTTTTTCTTTCATTTTCAGCTTACCCATGACATCCCCCTGTTTCTGTATTATATGCGGCGCGGGCGCATTCGCCCCTGGAACGCTATACGAAAAAAGCACCTGCGGAACACACGTAACCTACTGTCCCGCAGATGCTTCCAAATGCTCATCCACTGTCCTGAAAAGACCCGGCCGGGCGGTTTGCACCGCCGCCTGTTCAGCTCGTACCGTACTGTATCAATGCCATCCGGTCAGCGGCTGTATGGGGCAAAATTTCCCGAACCGCAAAACCAGAGACGACACTGCGTGCAAATTATTTCTAAAAAGAATACCAGCGGTTTAAATTCTTGTCAAGATGTATCATGAACTAACTTTATGTTGCCTAAACTAACTGTTATTGCTCACTCCGTGACCAGCAGCAACGAACTTTCTTTTGTATCACGCCTCCTGCAGGAACGCCTTGTAGCCGCGGTAGGCCTCGTAGACGTCCGCCTTGCTCGTGACTTCCATCGGCGCGTGCATATTCAGCACCGCGACGCCGCTGTCGATCACTTCCATTCCATACAGCGCGGAGATGTACGCGATCGTCCCGCCGCCTCCAACGTCCACCTTGCCGAGCTCCGCGGTCTGGAACGCCACGCCGTGCTTGTCGAGCATCGCCCGGATCGACGCCACATATTCGGCGTTCGCGTCGTTGCTGCCGCTCTTGCCGCGCGCGCCGGTGTATTTGTTGAACACAAGCCCTTTGCCAAAGTACGCGCTGTTGCGCTTATCATAGTAAACCGCATACAGCGGATCGTACGCTGCGCTCACGTCCGACGAGAGCATACGGCAGGAGCTTAGAGCCCTGCGCAGGCCAAGCTCGCTGTACTCCCCGGTAAGCCCCATGAGCTCCGCGACGGCATTCTCAAAAAACCTCGACTGCATACCAGTGGCGCCGACGCTTCCGATCTCCTCCTTGTCCACGAGCAGACAGCAGCAGGTGTAGGCCTGCGTCTGCACATCGAGCTGCGCCGCGAGCGAGGTGTACGCGCAGACACGGTCGTCCTGCCCGTATGCCATGATCATACTGCGGTCAAGTCCGCAGTCCCTCGCCTTGTCCGCCGGAACGATCTCAAGCTCCGCGGAGAGGAAATCCTCTTCTTCCATGCCGTACTTCTCCTTGAGGATCGCGAGGATATTGGCCTTCACTGCTTCCTTCTGAGCCTTTTTGTCCGTGGAATTCTCGCCTGCGTCTTCGGGCATTTCTGTCAGGGTGTCTTTCGATCTTCCCTCAGCCGCGCCATCTTTCACCGGCGCCGGACGGCTGCCGATCAGAATATCAAGATTCTCGCCTGCAATGAAAATGTTCGCTTTCTTGCTCATCTGCTTGCCCGCCAGATGGATCAGCAGATCCGAGACAAGCACGACCGGATCGTCTTCGCTCTCACCAATGCAGACGTCGACCACCGAGCCGTCCTTCTTCGCGACGACACCGTGAATCGCGAGTGGAATCGTCACCCACTGGTATTTCTTCACGCCGCCGTAGTAGTGCGTGTCCAGGTAGGCCAACCCCGTGTCCTCGTACAGCGGATTCTGCTTGATATCCAGGCGCGGGGAATCGATGTGCGCTCCGAGAATACGCATTCCCTCCTCCAGCGGCTTTTCGCCGATGTGGAACAGCGCCATCACCTTGCCCATATACGTCGCGTAAACCTTGTCCCCGGCAGAGAGCTTTTTCCCAGCGCTCCGCGCATTTTCCAGGCTGACATAGCCCCGCGCCTCGGCGAGTCTCACTGCCTCTTTCACACACTCGCGCTCCGTCTTTCCGGCATCCAGAAACTCCTTGTAAGAATCCGTGAGCGCCTTCAGCTCTGAAAGCTGCTCCTCACTGTAGGTTGTCCATGCATTTTTCCGTTCCATAATTGCCTCCTCCTACTATAAAATAATTTTTCTTCTCAGTTGGATTATCAGCAGATCTCCGCTCCGGAGGGCATCGGCCGCTCCGGCGTCACCAGGGACAGTTTGCCGTCCGCGTCCTCTGCACATAAAAGCATACCCTCGGACTTCACGCCCGCCAGGACAGCAGGCTTCAGGTTCGTAAGCACCATAACCTTCTTGCCGACCATTTCTTCCGCCGTATAGTGTGCCTTGATGCCGGACACGATCTGGCGCACCTGGCTGCCGATCTTCACCTGCGAACAGAGCAACTTGCGTGACTTCGGAACCTCCTCGCAGGCGATGATCTCACCCACCTGGAACTGCAGCTTCGCGAAGTCGTCATACGTAATCTCGGACTTCGGCTCGAGATCGATCCTTTCTCCGGCATTTGCAGCTTCTGCCGCGTCAGCCATACCAGCAGTATTGCATACGCACTTCCCGTCAGCTTTCCCTGCCGCATTTCCGGAATTCTTCCCCGTATTTGCACCCTCTGCGCCGTCTTTGCCAGCCTGGACATTTGCGCCGGCGGCGCCCTTCGCGGCCTCTTCCGCCGCATTCTGCGCGGCCTGCGCCTTCGCGATCTCTTCCGCCTTCGCCAGCACTTCCTTCAGGTCGAGGCGCGCGAAGAGAATCTCCGGCTTCTCCGTCACCTTCGTGCCGGACTCATACAAGCCGTACTGCGCCATCTCGTCGAGCGAACGCTTCTTTGCATTCAGCTGGGTGAGGATCCTCGCGGAGGTCTCAGGCATGAACGGCTCGAGCAGCGCAGCGCCAATCGAGATGCACTCGATCAGGTTGTAGAGCACCGTCGCGAGACGATCCTGCTTTGACTCATCCTTCGCGAGCGCCCAGGGCATTGTCTCGTCGATGTATTTGTTACAGCGCTTGAACAACGTAAAGATCTCGGTGATCGCATCCGCAACGCGCAGATCGTCCATCTTCTTGCTCACCGTGCCCGGCACCGCCAGCGCCAGCGCCTTCAATTCCTCATCGACCGGCTCCGCCGCGCCGCGGTTCTCCACCACGCCGCCAAAATACTTGTTCGTCATGGAGATCGTGCGGTTCACAAGGTTGCCCAGCGTGTTCGCAAGGTCGGAATTCACGCGCTCTACCATCAGCTCCCAGGAAATCACGCCGTCGTTGTCGAACGGCATCTCATGCAGTACAAAATAGCGCACAGCGTCCACGCCGAAGACATCCACGAGATCATCCGCGTAGAGCACGTTGCCCTTCGATTTGCTCATCTTGCCGTCGCCCTGCAGCAGCCACGGATGCCCGAACACCTGCTTCGGCAGCGGCAGCCCGAGCGCCATCAGGAAAATCGGCCAGTAGATCGTGTGGAAACGGATGATATCCTTGCCGATCAGATGCAGGTCGGCCGGCCAGTTTTTCCTGAACTGCTCCGTGCTCTCGCCGTCGCAGTCGTAGCCAATGCCGGTGATGTAGTTCGAGAGCGCGTCCAGCCAGACGTAGACGACGTGCTTCTCGTCGAAGGTCACCGGGATGCCCCACTTGAACGAGGTACGGGACACGCAGAGATCCTGCAGGCCCGGGAGCAGGAAATTGTTCATCATCTCATTTTTGCGCGACACCGGCTGGATGAATTCCGGGTGCGTGTTGATGTGTTCGATCAGGCGGTCCGCATACTTGCTCATCTTGAAAAAGTACGCCTCCTCCTTCGCCGGCTTCACCTCACGCCCACAGTCCGGGCACTTGCCGTCCACCAGCTGGGACTCGGTCCAGAAGGACTCGCACGGCGTGCAGTACAGCCCCTCGTACGCGCCCTTGTAAATGTCGCCCTGTTCATAGAATTTCTTGAACATTTTCTGAATCTGGCGCTCGTGATCTGCGTCGGTCGTGCGGATAAATTTGTCATAGGACGTGTTCATCAGATCCCAGATACGGCGGATTTCGCCTGCCACATTGTCCACGAATTCCTTCGGCGTGACGCCCGCCTCGGTGGCCTTCAGCTCAATCTTCTGGCCGTGCTCGTCCGTTCCGGTCTGGAAGAACACATCATAGCCCTGCGCCCTGCGGAAGCGCGCAATGCTGTCCGCCAACACGATCTCGTAGGTGTTGCCGATGTGCGGCTTGCCCGAGGTGTAGGCGATCGCCGTCGTCATGTAATATTTTGGTTTGCTCATTTCTCTTCCTCCTTTTATGGTCTCTCCTTTTCAACTTCTCTTTTTTGATATTTCTTTAGTCTTTTTGCTCTTTCCTTTTACTCGCCCCACGGCACGCGTACTGCTCCCTGAAACGCCGGCTCTGCCGTTGTCAGTAATTGACCTCCTACGCAAATCCGCATAAAAAAACCCGCCTTCCCTCTGCAAGAAGACGAGCCTGCCCGTGTTACCACTTCTCTTCGCCCACGCCTCACGGCGCAGACCTCTGCGGGTACCAATACCCTGCCGCTGTAACAGGCGGACCTGTCGCAGCCTGAAGGCAGATCACCTCTCAGCCGCACCCCTCGGAAGCCATCTTCGGCACACATTTCCGCTTTCCCTCTCACCGCCGGGAAATTCTCTGTAACGTTCCTGCGCGCTTACTCTTTTCGTCACTGGGTTTTCTGATTTTTCTTTTTAAATTATCACAGCTGTTTTTTTCTGTCAAGCCGGGTTGCTTGAATTTCCGCAGAATCTCCTCAAAGCAGGACGCGCTATACGTATTTTCGCGGAATCTCCTCAAAATGGGATGCGCTGCACGTATTTCCGCAAAATCTACTCAAAACAGAACGCGCTGCCGTATTTCCATGGAATCTACTCAAAACAGAACGCGCTGCCGTATTTCCATGGAATCTACTCAAAACAGAACGCGCTGCACATTCCGGGACGCTTATACATATTTTGCAGCCGCCCGCAAGGCATGTTCCTGTCCCATCTGTCATAAACTGTCTTTAAGAGAATGTCCCGGAGCACATTTCCATGTCCAATCAGCAATCTACGTCATTTTCCCATGCAAGGCAGACAACAGGGAAGGAAGCTGCCTGCAGCGCACCACAGGCTCCGTCTGTTTCTTCCCGCTCAGAACATACAGCAGGACAAAACGCTGCGGCAAAACCGGAAAAAACCGCCAGAGGCTTTTCGCATTTCCTCATCCCGGCGCTGACAGTGATTCTGTTCGTCCTGCTGGCCCGAATCTGCTATCTCCATTCCTTCCCGGCCTTTCTCTTCTCAGAGGATCGGAAATTCGAACGTTTTACCGACAAGGTCTTCCGCGAGGAGATGGACGGCAACACGCTTAACCGACATTATATGGTCGCCGACCCGGCAAATTTCAAGCTTGACACCAAAAATGTGACACTCGGCAACGCCAGCCTCGGCGCTCGAAAAAAAGCCTGCACGGCTGCAGAAAATTATCTGGACAAACTGAGAACCTTCGACTACGAAAAGCTCTCCGAAAAGCACCGGCTCACCTACGACCTTTTCCGGGATTATCTTGAGACGGAGCTGGAGGGCGCCGAGTGGCTGCTCTACGACGAACCGCTAGGGCCTACGCTCGGCATCCAGGCGCAGCTCCCGGTGCTGCTCGCAGAGTACAGCTTCCGGACGAAGGGCGACATCGAGGATTACCTGACACTCCTGTCTCAGGTTCCGGATTACTTTTCTTCTGTCCTTGCCTTTGAACAGGCGAAATCAGAGGAAGGTCTGTTCATGAGCAGCGAGTGTGCGGCCGAGGTTGTGAAACAGTGCCGGGAATTTATTGCGGAGCCGGAGTCCAACTATCTGATCGGGATTTTTGACGAGAAGATCGACGCCGTAAAAAATCTGTCCGCAGACGAGAAAATCGCCTACAAAAGCCGCAACCAGTCGATCCTGAGCGGATACGTGATCCCGGCCTACGAGACCATGATAAACGCGCTTGAAAAATTCTCCGGGAGCGGAACGAACACGCAGGGGCTTTGCTATTATCCGGAGGGGAAGGATTACTACCGCTGGCTCGTCAAAAGCACGGTCGGCGACGACCGCACGGTCGAGGAGATTGAGGAGGCCGTCAAGGTGCAGATGGTTGAGGATTTCACAGCGATCCAGGAGCTGATGAAACGCTCCGAAGCCGCAGGGAATACTGCCAGAAGCGACACTGCGGACAACACGAAAAGCGTCGATGCGGTCCAAGGCAGTGCAGCTGGTGAATCCGAAGGCGACGCCGCAGACATCACTGCATCCCAAAGCATTACAGTTGACGAATCCGAAGGCGACGCCGCAGACATCACTGCATCCCAAAGCATTACAGTTGATGAAGCCAAAAGTGATGTCGCCGAACACGAAGCCATGTCCACGGTCGAAGCATGGAGCAGTCTTGTGAACGCTTCGGCTGGGCAGCGGGAAACCCAGAAACAGGCAAATGAACCTGCCGCGATGCTCGCCGAGCTGCGTGAGAAGATCACTGCGGACTTTCCGCTGCTGCCGAATGTATCCTGCACGGTCAAGTATGTCCACGAGTCCCTGCAGGATTACTTAAGCCCCGCCTTCTATCTGTCGCCTCCGATCGACGACTATGCGAACAATGTCATCTACATCAACCCGGCGAGCCATTACAGCGACCTCGAACTGTTCACCACGCTCGCGCACGAGGGCTACCCGGGACACCTGTACCAGTCCGTCTACTTCAGCGCACAGGAGCCGGAGCTGCTGCGGAATCTGCTCGACATCGGCGGTTACACCGAAGGCTGGGCCACCTATGTCGAGATGTACGCCTACTCGCTCTGGGAGGGCGACCCCGTGCAGGCTGCCCTGGCGCAGCGGAACCGTTCGTTCACGCTCGGCCTCGCCTCCCTGCTCGACATCGGCATTCACTACCGCGGCTACTCTCTCGACCAGGTCAAGGCCTTCCTGGAGCAGCTCGGCTTCGGAAACGGCACCGCCGAATCGCTGTACCGCGCGATCCTGGA
>CANQWV010000007.1 GCA_947627645.1 uncultured Lachnospiraceae bacterium
GGCAGCCACCCTATCCAAGAAGTTCGTTGTAGTCATCGACGCCGCCGATTATGTCTCAGAAATCCGCAAGGTCAAGCACCCCTTTGACCGGGGCGTCCCCGCACGGAAAGGAATCGAGCGCTGAAGGGACAAGCTGAGAACTATCCCTGCGGCGGTTCTCTCCCAGAAGAGAAAGTCCAGGTATCGTTTTCTATTCCCGAAGATATACTTACCCTTGTATTGATCCTCTCAGGAGAAAAAGTCCAGATACCGGTTTCCTTTCCCGAATATGTAGTTGTACTCCAGGATATGGTAATCGTTGATCCGCTCGAAGTACGGCGATTCCTCATCGTCCAGCGTGTAGAAGTCGCCGTCCTTTGTCCAGTAACCGCCTGCCGCGAGCACCGGAATGTCTTCGCTCAGATCCAACAGATATTTCTGGAACCCGGTCATCGGCAGATCCAGCCGGTCTGCCAGTACGCTGTACAGATAGTTGAGGCTCGTCTTCTCGATCGTCTCCTCCTCGATGTCATAATTTGCCCAGGCGACAAACGGAATCTTGTACTTTTCCATCAGCTCCTCCGGCGTCAGCTCTTCCTCGTTGCCGATCAGATACTCATAGGTATTCTCTCCGAGGTTTGGCTGATGATCCCCGAACATGATGATCACTGTCGGTTCCTTCTGCTTGGAAAAATACATGACCAGCTTCTCAAACGCCTCGTCCGACGCCTTCACCAGATTCGCGTAGACCTGTGTCTTCTCCCAGTCGACGCCCGGCGTCCGGATCTTGATCGAATTATCCAGATTTTTCGTGTTCGACATCGAATATCCGCCGTGATCCTGCACCGTGACGTTGTAGCTGAACAGCGGCACATCCGTCCTCGCGTTATTCTTCTCATACTCCAGGATAATGCGGTTCACCAGCTCCTCATCCGAGATGAAATTCCGGATGTACTTCGGAGATGTGAAATTGACCCGCGCATAGTATTTTTCAAACCCGATCTGCGGGTAGACAATGTTTCTGCGGTAATTCGTCCCGCGGTACGGATGGATGGCAAGCGTATAATAGCCCTCTGCCTTAAGCTCCGACGCCAGCGACGGCATCGCGCCGCGCACGAACAGATGGAAGCCGACCGAAGACGGCGGCAGAAAGCCCATCGTGTTCCCGGTCAGGAATTCATACTCCGAGTTCGGCGTGTTCGCTCCGAAGATCGACGCGTAGGCCGTACCCTTGATCGTGTTCTCGGTGAGGCTGTGCAAAAACGGCATATAGTCCTCCGAAAACTCAAGCCCCTTCCCGATGTCGGAATAATCCGCCAGCGACTCGTTCATGAGCACGATGATATTCGGCGTCTGCACGTCCGCATCCGCAGATGCCCCAGCCGCCTGTGAAGCTTTCTCAGCGCCCGCAGCCGCACTGGCGCTTCCCATCGCAGAATCCCCTGTTCCGGCGGCATTCCCGGCAGCCGCGCTGCTCCCGGAACGGTTCGTATCCGTGCTGCTCTCAGCCTCGTCGCCATCGCCGCTCCCGGAATCCTTATCCCCAGAGCCGACATACGGAGCCGCAATCTCATGCACCTTCTCCACGGAATACCCCTCCGGCTTATCCGCCGCCAGGTAAAAGCAGGTGCACAGCGTCGTGAAGATCATATCAAACTGCTTATAGCGCAGCTGATGCGTATATCCCTCCGAACGGATATCGTGATCCTGCAGGAATGAGGTCTTGCAGCAGATGTGGTAGAAGGATGCTGCGCTCACGAGCCAGATCAAAAGCAGCGCCACCCGCTGTTTCCAGTAAAACAGCTTGAAGCCTCTGAGCTTCAGGCTGACCACGCAGATCGTGAAGGTCAGGAACGCCTCCATGAATATGTACCAGTCGATCGTATACTGATAGCCGTTCGACACCGTCAGCGCCGTCCCGATCGAGAAAATATCTCCGCCCGAGATCGCCATACCGCGGAATTCAATGACAAAGCAGTTGAAGATCCCCAGCAGCCCAATCGGCACTGCCAGCACCATGGCCGAGACGCGGATGCTCCCGGTGATGACCAGAAACAGCAGCAGCATCCCGAACAGAAACCAGAACGTGAAGAACAGCGCAATCTTGTTCAGTTCAAAAAATTTGATCTTAAATTTTGTCGCGTTCAGATAAAGGAGCGAGAAATACACTGCAAACGGAGCCAGTGCACACCACGTCCACGAAAGCTTCCGGTTCAGGCGGTCGGACAGATGGTTCGGCACAAGGCACAGCGTAATCATAGCCGTCGAGACAATGATCATGAACCACGTCCTCGGACTTGTAAACAGCGTTACAAGATCGCTCTCCCCATAATAATCGGGATGCGAGCAGTACCACAGCAGCATGGCGGCATAGCCCGCCGCTCCGACCGCCCTTCCGACAATCTTCAAAATACGCAGAGCTTCATCCCTTGCCTTTTCCAGACGCCCTGCAGCCGGGCCGCCCGCTGCGTCCTTTGCAGCCGCAGCCTCTGCAGCCGCCTTCTCTGCCTTTAAATCCTCCGCATTCTGTCTCGCTGTATTCTGTCTCGCTGCGTCCTGTCCCACCGTATTCTGCCCCACTGCATTCTGTTCCGCTACGTCCTGTCCCACTGTATTCTGCCCCGCTGCATTCTGTCCCGCTGCGTCCTGTCCCACTGTATTCTGCCCCGCTGCATTCTGTTCCACTGTATTCGCTGCGTCCTGCTTCCCGGCAGCCAGGGGCTTCGTGTTCCGCTTTTGAGTGTTCTGCTTTTGGGCGTCCTGCCGATTTGCAGCCTGCGCCCCATTATGCTTCTTTGTATTTTGATTCGCTTTCTTTTCCGGTGCGTTCTTCCCGGTCTTCATTTGCGGCATACGTTTCTCTCTTTTCCATTCATAAAATCATTTAAATTCAGCCAGACCTCGTCCAGCAGACGCGTCCTCGCTTCCACGGCCGCCCACGCGATGTGCGGCGTGATCAGCAGCCGATCGCTGTCAGAAAGCTTCCGAAGTGGATTATCCTTATCCATCGGCTCTTTCTCGAGCACATCCAGCCCGGCCGCCGCGATTTTTTCCTTGCGCAGCGCCTTGCACAGATCGTCCTCGTCCACGATCGGCCCGCGCGCCACATTGAGGAAAATCGCGCTTTCCTTCATCTTGCAAAAAGCGTCATAGTCCATCATGTGATGCGTCTTCTCGGTCAGCGGCGTGTGTACGGACACAATATCGGAGGTTCCAAGCAGCGTGTCAAAATCTACCTGCTCATAATCCGTATTCGTGTTCTTCCCGGACGGCGAGCAGTAGATCACGCGGCAGCCGAAGACCTGCGCGATCTGCGCGACCCGCTTCCCGATCGCACCAAGACCTATGATGCCCCAGGTCTTCCCCGCAAGCTCAGTGAAACGGCGATCCATGTGGCAGAACGATTTGCTGTGGCAATAATCCCCGGACTTCACGTAATCGTCATAATAGCGCAGATGCTCCAGCAGATAGAGCGCCATCGCGAAGGTGTGCTGTGCCACGACGTCCGTCGAATATCCCGCCACGTTCGTGACCGTGATGCCCCGCTTTTTCATAAAATCAAAGTCAATGTTGTTCGTGCCGGTCGCCGTGACGCCGACATACTTCAGAAACTGCGCCTTCCCAAGCGTCTTCTCGTTCATCGGCAGCTTGTTGACAAACACGGCGTCCGCCTGCGCCACGCGCTCCGGGATCAGCTCCTCGGGCGTCTCCCCGTGTACCGTGACCTCGCCCAGCTCGAAGAAACGGTCGAAGTGCATATCCTCGCCCAGATTATCCGCTTCCAGAAATACGATATTCATCTGTGATCTCCTTTATTCTTTTACATCAAATTCAGTCTTTCCATGCAGGATTTATAAAACGACACAAGGATGCTGTGGGACAGAAGATTTCCCGCCCACAGCATCCCACACGTTTTATCATCCCTAAAGACTTCGATTACAGCCTCTCTAAGAGCGCCTCCCTCTCTTTCTCATAGCCCGGCTTGCCCAGGAGCGCAAACATATTTTTCTTGTAGCTCTCCACGCCCGGCTGGTTGAACGGGTTCACGCCCAGTACATATCCGCTCACGCCGCACGCGAACTCAAAGAAGTAGAACAGCTCGCCCAGGAAGAACTCGTCCTGCTTCGGAATGTTCACGATCAGGTTCGGAACATTGCCGTCCGTGTGCGCGAGGATCGTCCCGTTCATCGCGCTCTTATTCACAAAATCCACGGTCTTGCCCGCCAGATAATTCAGCCCGTCGAGATCCACCGGCTCCTCGCCGATCACAAGCTCGCATCTGGATTCCTCTACATTCATCACTGTCTCGAAGAGTGTACGGCTGCCGTCCTGGATAAACTGACCCATAGAGTGGAGATCTGTCGTGAGATCTACCGACGCGGGGAAGATTCCCTTCTGGTCTTTTCCTTCACTCTCGCCGTAAAGCTGCTTCCACCACTCGGAAACATAGTGCAGGCTCGGCTCATAATTCGCCAGCACCTCGATGGCCTTTCCTTTTCTGAGCAGGATATTGCGGACCGCCGCGTACTGAAGGGCGTCATTCTCTTCAAAATCCGCTTCCAGCGCGCGCTTTCTCCCGGAAGCCGCGCCCTCCATCAGCTTGTCGATGTCCGCTCCGCTGGCCGCGATCGGAAGCAGTCCCACCGCTGTCAGCACGGAGAAACGTCCTCCGACATCGTCCGGAACCACGAAGGTCTCGTAGCCCTCGGCCGTCGCCAGACTCTTCAGTGCCCCTCTCGCCTTGTCCGTCGTCGCGTAGATGCGCTTCGCCGCCTCAGCCTTGCCATACTTCTTCTCCAGCATCGCCTTGAAGATGCGGAACGCGATCGCCGGCTCCGTCGTCGTGCCGGACTTCGAGATCACGTTCACGGAGAAATCGCGGTCCCCTATCACATCGATCAGGTGCTGAATGTACGTGCTGCTGATGCTGTTGCCGACAAAATAGATCTCCGGCGTCTTGCGGATCTCCTTCGACACCATATTGTAAAAGCTGTGGCGCAGGAACTCAACCGCGGCCCTCGCTCCCAGATAGGAGCCGCCGATACCAATCACAAGCAGCACTTCGCTGTCTCCCTTGATTTTCTCAGCCGCCTTCTTGATCCGGGCGAACTCGTCCTTGTCATACTCGACCGGAAGATCGATCCATCCGAGGAAATCATTGCCGGCGCCCGTACGCGACACCAGCAGATCCTTCGCGTCCGCGACGATCTTCTTCATCGACGCTACTTCGTTCTCTGAGACAAAGCAGGCCGCCTTTGAATAGTCAAATGCCACTTTATTTCCCATACCACAACATCTCCTTTTCGTACTTTTCCGGCCTTCCCGCTGAGCATCTCACAGTCTCCGGATCTCCTGTCATCCGGGTTTCACGCGGTTTCAGCCATTTTTCCGCATCTATTCTAGCAGACCTTCCTTGTATGCGCAAGAGTATTTTTTCGGCTGCCCATCAAGTCCCTATGGTAAATTTTATGATAAATTCTGATAGTTTTATCTTCCAGAGCAGGGCTGTCGCAAAATAAGCGTCAGGAACGCCGCGGTTCCATACTAGGGATGTGAGGAAGCACTATGCAGGCAGCGAATCGCAGCGCCCCGGCGGCTCTTTTGCGGCAGCCCTTACGAGAGGAACTCCTTCAGCACCTCCCGCAGGATACGCTCCTGCTCCGCCGGGTCCATCTGCCGCAAGAGCTCTGCGTTTCGCTCCCGCTCGGATGCCGCCGCGGTCTCCTGCATCCCGGCCTTCACCCGTGCAAGATTCTCCTTCAGATCGTTCTTCTCCCTCTGCGCCCGGGTCTGCGTCACCGCGCTCTCCTTCATGGCCTTGCGCGTACGCTTTCGCCTGCTCTCAACCGAGACGATCGGGGCAGGCTCCTCCGCCGCGTACGCCTGCGCCGTGTCCTCACTGTAATCCCGAACCGCGCCGCTGTTCTCCAGATAATCTGCCAGCTGCACTTCGAGAAATTTCCGGCGGTAGCCGGTGTCCGCGACCGCGTAGGCGGTGGCCACCAGAGCGGCGGCCAGAAGCCCCATCCAGAAATAGGAGTTTCCTTTCACAACCGCGCCTCCGCCGCGCACAAGATACACACTCCCGGCGAAGGCGCACAGCAGGCTGACCGTGAGAAGCTCGACGCCGAACCGTTTCCAGCGATGCAGCCCCATCCCCCAGAAGCGGTATTCCATCAGGTTTTTCCGGATGAGGGCTTGTACATCCCCTACCTTCTCATTCAGATGTCTGCAGTACTGGAAGCGCTGCCGCAGCTGCTGCAGAAATTTCCCGCCGGGCTCCCCCGCGTTTCTTGTGTCCCTGATCAATCTGTCGTATATCTGTTTCAGGATCATCTGACTGGCGACCGCGGCTACGCAGGCCACCGAAAGTAGATAGAGCAGAAGATTTCGCTCCATGACGAATTGTACCATGATAGACTCCCCCTTTTTGAATGTGCCAGAGCGCTGCAGTCGCTCAAGTATCGCCATTATAGCCGCAATTTTTTCGTTTGCAAAGCAAAATCGTTCGACAAATTCGTATGCCGAACGACTTTATCCGAGCCGAAAAAAAGCTCTCCGGGGGAGTCAGATTTTTTCTCAGGCTGAGAGATTTTCTGACATGAAATCCAATATGAAGTTCATCAAATATAAAGCCCGTCAAATATGGGATCCATCAAATGTGAAGCCCACGGTAGTTTGTTCCTTTTCTGCTTCGTGCTTCTTCAGGTAAGCGGGTCTCCCTCTTCCCCGTTTTCCTGCGGCTCTTCCTCCAGCTTCGCCTGCTTTTTTCGGAAGAAATCGGCCGAGAACTGCAGAACCGCAAAGCATACGGTAAACGTGATCACCGCATATACTACACCTGAAGCAAGAGAACCCGCAATCTTGTCCGGGAAGCGTTTTACCGTAAAAATGAACCCCAGTACCCCTGTGATAAGAGCAGCCGTCAGAGCAACGGCGAGATTCGATGAAGTATTCGGCTTCAGGCGGCGATCCCAGATCCCATGCCTGAGGCATCCCACAGCTATGTACAGCGCAAGCGACGCAAAGACAATGTACTCTCCCGCAAGATTCCTGAAATCATAGTCAAAAAAAATCCTCTGCGCCACTATGACTGCCGCCAGCCCCCAGAAGGCCAGCCAACACCCGTTGTGCTCAATCCGCAGCAGCGTCTGCTCCTGCCTTTCGTCCAGATTGTTCTTGCTGTTCCTGCTTTTCTTCATTTCCTTTCTCCTCCCAGAATAAATCGTTCAACGTAGTGTCCAACGCCCTGCAGATCGCGATACACAGCCTGAGCGAAGGATTGAAGTCGCCCGCTTCGATCAGGCCTATCGTCTGTCTGGTAACGCCCACCTTCTTGGCAAGCTTTGTTTGGGAGATATCCAATTCGATGCGCCTGAATTTCATTTTCAGATTTCTCATTGTCCACCTCCTGTTGAAAAGTATACACCACAATGGGAGGGATGTAAAGTATATATTGCATTTCTTTTATATAAATTGCACTTTCTGGAAATATCAGATAATAAAACGATACTTTCCTTTCCCGGCGCCTGTAATTCGCTCTGTCAGCTCAAGCTCATACATTTTGCCGATTAAAGCTGTCGCCGGCCGTTGAGTGATTCCCAGCACTTCCATAACATCTCCGCGGCCAAAAATCTTTTCCTTTCCAAATTCATCGTTCAGCCTGACTATATTCATCCTCGTTCTCGAGGATACTGATTTTGTTTCAAGAATTTTCAAAAGGCTGTTTTCCTCAATGGGCTGTTTAATAGGCTGTTTAATGGGCTGTTTAATGGGCTGTTTTTTATTTGAATGTACAGAATCCTTCCACGCGATATGGAGATATCTGTTTTTAAGCTCATGTTTCTCCCCCATCAGCAGATTCCGAAGAAAATACTCAAGATATGACAAGTCTTCATGTATCCCTGCACCGAGATTGGAATAATTTGCCCTTACAAGCGCATTGCGAAAATACCATGAATTTTTCGCAAACACATCATTTGTTGCATGAAAACCCAACGATCGGATATATTTGATAAAAAATACGGCGGTCGTGCGGGTATTGCCCTCTCCGAAAATATGAATCTGCCAGAGTCCCGACAGAAAACGTGCAAGATGCTGTATAATCTCACTCATTGACAAATTCACATAACTGAACTCCCGTTCCATCTGAAAATCATATTCCAGAGTTTCCCGAAGCTCTGTCGCGCTTCCATACATTACAGAAGCACCGTCAAGAACCCATTCCTTTTTGGAAATATTATAATCCCGTATTCTCCCGGCATAAACATAGACATCCTGAAACAGTCTTTTATGGATGGAAATATACTGCGCAGGAGAAAACACAAACGAATTTTCTGAAAGGATTTCTGCTATTCTGACAGAAACCTTATCCGCTTCCTCTGTCCGCTCCGATCCATGCTGTTTATTCTCTTCATAATAATTTTCAATGCGAAGCCTGGCTTCTTCAATGCTGATGTCTCCTTCGATATGATCCCTGGCAGTATTCAGAAGATAGTCGGAGGGACGCAGTTGATCTACATCCTGCAGGCCGATCGCCGTCTGCCATGCATAAACCTTATCTGCCCGGCCTGGTTCCTCAGCCATGAGATATTCAGCAAAAGGATCCGTATATTCATCTTCAATGTGAATTTTTCTCTTATCCTCCATCAGAATCTTCCTCCCTCACAGCCTCTTGGCAGACAAATCCTGTCTATTTTTAAAGGGCAGGCATCAATAGTCCTTTTACCCGAGCATCCCCTCCACGAGCCGGACGCTGTGCGCGACCGCTTTTTTCTCGAATGTCGGGTAATCCTCCGAGGCGCTGTCGTCCGCCTTGTCGGAGATTGCCCGGATGATCACGAAAGGAACTTTGTTCAGGTAAGCGGTCTGCGCGATCGCGGCGCCCTCCATCTCCGTGCAGAAGCCATGAAACAGCCCGCTGATGCGCTCCTTGACCGCCTTGTCCGCGACGAACTGATCCCCGCTTACCACGCGCCCGCGAAACGCCTTGATGTCGGGGTTCACCTTCTGACAGGTTTTCTCCGCCAGATCCGCAAGCTCCTCGTCCGCCTCAAAGGAGAACACGTCCATCTGCGGGATCTGCCCCGGCTCGTAACCGAAATTCACGGCGTCCATATCGTGGTGTACGACGTCCGTCGAGATCACGATATCCCCGATATCGATGTCCGCGTTCAGCGAGCCCGCGATCCCGGTATTGATCACGACGTCCACCTGAAACTCATCGACCAGGATCTGCGTGCAGACCGCCGCGTTCACCTTGCCGACGCCGCTGCGCACGACCACGACCTCCCGCCCGTTCAGGACGCCCTCGCAGAAATTCATCCCTGCTTTCTTCACTTCACGCCGGATCTCCATATCCTTTTTGAGCTGCTCCACCTCGATGTCCATCGCCCCGATGATGCCTGTCTTATTCATAGCATTAAAGTCTCCTTCCAAAGTTATCCCCGCGTTCTTCCTTTTTCATGCTCTGTATCGGCCAATCACAACAGGTCGTCGACCCTCACCCGATTCATTTTTCTGCTTACACCGCGTCCGGGCTCTGCTGCTCCTCTGCCGCCTGCGCCGCGCCTGATTCCTGCTCGTTTTCCGCCGCCTGCGCCGCGGCGTTCGCCGTGTCGTTGAACTTCTTCACCGCCTGCGGGATATCCGCGCCGTCTCCGACCTCCTGCAGCATATTCCACCACGCCGTGCGCACGTCCGCCCAGCCGGGCGTCACCTGATAATAATCACCGAGATACTGCGTAAAGACGCTGTACTCCTTCATCAGCACGTCGTTCGCGTAGAGCTCCGGCATCTCGCGCACCGGCCAATACGCCGACGCCAGGACTGCCCTCGCGTAGTTTTTGTCGTCCTCCGTAAAAAAGCGGATAAAGTCCTTCGCCGCCCCGAGCTTCGCCGCGTCCCCGCTGTCAAAGATCCCGAGGCCCCAGATCCCGCCCTGCAGCGTCGGCTCGCCCTCATCGGACGGAAAAGCCATCGGGAGCATATCAAAGTCAAGATCCGGGTGGCTGACCGTCTGGCTGATCTCCACCGAGACATTCCAGCAGAACGCCATCGCCAGCTCCCCCTTCACGAAACGTTCAATCTCATCCGTACCCAGCGCGTCCTTGTCAAACGAAATACCTTCCAGATCCTTCAGAAGCTGCAGCGCTTCGATGTTCTCCGGGCTGTCAAACACATACTTTGCGTGCGCCTCGTCCGTGAACGCGCCTCCGCAGAGATTCGTCACGAGCGCCCGCGTTCCCTGGTCGCCGCCCTGCCCAGCGCAGTACACGATCCCGGCTTCCTTCTGTCCGTAAGCAGTCAAAGCCTCCACCGCCCGGACAAAATCGTCTGTCGTCCAGGTGCGGCTTTCCTCGTCGATGTAGGCAAGCGCTCCCGCCTTCTCGAACAGATCGCGGTTGATCACCATGCAGTGCGTCGTCATGCACAGCGGGAACTCATAATATTCCCCATTGCCGTGCCGGCACGCGTCCCGGACCGGCTCATAGATCTCCCCGGCCGTCCCGGACTCCCACAGGTCGGAGAGATCGGCCATCCAGCCTTTGTCGCCCCAGTTCGCCACCAGACGCTCCGGCCCTTCGAGCACCAGATCCGGAAGCGTCCCATCCTTCGCCGCCTGCTCCACCTTCTCATCCCCGGCGACGTAGTCGAGGTATTCCACCGAGACATGGTACCCCGGGTACTGTTTTTGAAACTCAGAGATCAGATTGGAAACCACGCTTTTGTTCCCCCAGTCCCCGACCGGATACGTCCAGAGCGTAAGCTCCGTGCCCTGGCTTTCCGTCTCCGTTTTTGCCGCGGTCTCAGTGGTGTTCTCCGGCGTCTGCTCTTGTTGCCTGCCGCACGCCGCGAGCATAAGCGCCGCACATACGGTAAACGCTGCAAGAATCCTTCGTCTCATCCGCTCTCCTCCTCTCTTCTGACCTGGTTAAACCGAAATGAAAATTTTGTCGTTCCCCGCGCTTTCCCTTTCTCAGACTTCCGTGAAAGGATAGGTAGCGTCATCCCCCAGCAGCTTTATGCCGTGAGCCGCCGCCAGCGTATCGTTCACCGCCCGGATATTTGCCCTCATGATAAAGAAATAATCGGACATCTCCGGCCACTTTTCCTTTCCGGCCTTCATCGCGGGCAGAAGCATTTCGTCTGTCTCTTTGATATTTTTTATGATGGCCTCCTCGCTCAGGACGCCTTCCATCGTCGACAGGTTCATAAAGCGGTCCAGCCCCTTGCACATCAGCGCTTCCCTGCTCTCCAGCAGCTCGTTGAAATACCGCCGCTTCGCGGTGGGCTTATCCTCGTTGTCATATCTGCGGAAAGTCATGTACTTTACGCCTTTTCTTATCGTCTCGTTGAAAGGCAGATCCTCTATCGCGGTGGCAGTATCCTCGCATACGTCATGCAGAAGCACCGTGGCCACGACATTGTCGTCCCTTATTCCCAGGGCTGTAGCGTAGTTCGCCATCCAGAGCGGATGGACGATAAACAGCTGCCCGTTCGACCGCGTCTGCTGCCCGTGCTTTTCCCTCATGTAGCCGAGGGCCCGAAGGCTCGACTGCATTCCCGCTCCCTTACAGAAACCGCTCAGATGTGTATACATCTTGTTCTCATTGTACCTGTGCATACCCATATCCTCCTTTTCTATGAAGTAATTTTAAAGATACCTCTTCAGCTGCCGCACGATCTCCTGCACGTCGATCGGCTTCGCGACGTGCGCGTTCATGCCTGCGTCCATGCATTTCCGGACATCATCGGAGAATGCGTCCGCACTCTGCGCGATGATCGGCACCGTCTTCGCGTCCTCGCGCTCCAGCGCCCGGATCGCCATCGCCGCCTCGTAGCCGTTCATGACCGGCATACGGATATCCATCAGAATCGCCTCGTAATAGCCCGGCGGCGATTGCTCAAACAGCTCCACGCACATCTTGCCGTTCTCAGCTCTGGTAAGCTGCAGCCCGAGCTCCGAGAGCAGCCCGTCGGCGACCTCCCAGTTCAGCTCGTTGTCCTCCGCAAAGATCACATGATTCCCGGAAAAGGTCGTACCGCTGATCTCCTCGGTCACGGAGAGCGGCTCGTCCGCTCCCTGCTTCGGCGCTGTCTCCAGGTCGAGCGTCACGCGGAATTCCGTACCCTTGCCCTGTTCGCTCTCAACCTCGATCGTCCCCTTCATCGCGTCCACAATGTACTTCGTGATCGCCATGCCGAGACCTGTGCCCTCCGTCTTCTGCACCCTCGCGCTGTCCTCGCGCGCAAAGGTCTCGAAGACCTTCTTCTGAAACTCCTCGCTCATGCCGATGCCGTTGTCTCTGACGCGGAAATGTGCCCTCACATACTCTGCCCCGAGCGGCGATTCCTCTTCATAAAGCTCGAGCTCGACCCGTCCGCCCTCCGGCGTGAATTTGACCGCATTGCCCAAAAGATTCATCAGCACCTGGTTCAGCCGGACGCTGTCGCAGCGGACATACTCGTCCGAAATATCCCGGATGCAAAGCTCAAAGTCCTGATCCTTCTGCCGGCTCTGCGTCTGTATGATGTCGGCAACCCCCTCCACGATCTCGCGCAGGGACGTCTGCTCCATATTCAGCGACAGCTTGCCGCTCTCAATCTTCGCCATGTCGAGGATATCGTTGATAAGCCCCAGCAGATGCCGGCTTGACTGCGTGATCTTCCTCAGGCAGTTCTGCACCTGCCCCTTATCGTCCGGATTCGACAGCGCGAGCGCGGTCATGCCGACGATCCCGTTCATCGGCGTGCGGATATCGTGGCTCATGTTGGAGAGGAATTCGCTCTTGGCCCGGTTCGCCTGCTCCGCCGCCTCCCGCGCCTCCTCCATCTTGTTCATGTGCTGCCGGAGCAGATGAAAATACCAGCCAAAGATCAGCAGCAGAATAACCACAATGATCACACAGTTGCGGATCGCGGTCCTGGTCCAGGTGCTTCCGAGATTGCCGATCGCCTCGTTGAGCTGCCCGTACGGCATGAACATCATGAAATACCAGTCCGTGTTCGGCAGGCTCGTCGCGTACAGGTAACGCTGGTCGTTCGCGGAGAGTGTAAACTGCGTCGAATAACTCTCGCCCTTCGCCATCGCCGCGCGCAGCTCCTTCGTGTACTGCTCGACCGACTTTCCGCCGACGTCCGTGTACTTGTTCTGGACACGCGTAAAGTAATCGTCGTCGTCGATCGTGTCGTCCCGGATAATGAAGCTCCCGTCCTTGCGGATGATAAAATAGTAATCGGTCGACTCCTCCATGTTCAGCGCAAGCGTCTCACTGATATAGCTGACCGGAAGCCCCGCGATCAGCGCAATGCACTCCTTGCCATCTTCCATCGGGTACACGGCCGGAACTCCCATCAGCACGACCTCCTCGCCCAGCGAGTCCGTCCCCATCGTGATCTTCTGCTCGCCGTCCCTCAGCGAATCCAGGAACTCGTCCGACTCGCCGATCTCTACATCGGTGCCGAAGAACATATCGACCGTCCCATCCGACGCACACAGCGCCAGGTGGTCGAACCCCCGCGACCGCGCATGATGAGTCAGCGTCACGCGCATGGTCGTCAGGTTTGTGATCGTATCCGGCGGCACAGCGTCCACAAGCCCCGCCACCTGGGACAGTCTCAGATCCATGATCGTCCCGAAATGCTTGGCCGCCTGCCTGCTTATCCCGGACATATAGACCTCGCCGATCTCCCCGATCGTCTCCGCGCCCTTGCGGTTCATGCGAACCGTCTGTGTGATAAAGATGATCACGCAGAGAATGATCACAAAAATAATGCTGCTAATCAAAAGTCTGGGCGCTTTGTGCTTCATTTTCCGCCGCCTCCCGTAACGTAATGATGCCAAAGGCAAAAACGGCCATACAGACGTTCCATGCTCCGTATTTCCGCCATCCTGCCTGATCGTTCATATAAAAAGTTTATTACGCAGAACTCTCCTTGTAAAGTTTTTTTTGTACAAAATCCAGAGGCTGGTCCACAAGAGGCTTGAATCTGTCCGTAAAAAGGATTATACTTGTTCTGGTTCCGTTCATGCCGGGCGTCCGCTGTCAGGCAGGCGAAACAGCACACTTAGTTCGAAAATTGCCGCAAGGCACAAAAATAAAAAACAGCAACAGGAGGAATGAAGTATGGTATACCATCCAAAAGGAGTCTGCTCCATGGAGATCCATGTCGATCTGGACGGAGATGTGATCAAGAATGTAAGATTTGTCGGCGGATGCTCCGGAAACACACAGGGCGTCGCCCGTCTCGTACAGGGAATGAAGGCCACCGACGCGATCGCGCGTCTCGAAGGCATCCACTGCGGTCCGCGCCCGACCTCCTGTCCGGATCAGCTCGCGCAGGCGCTCAAGCAGGCGATCGCACAGTAGGCAGGCAAATCGGAATCCACAAGAAGTATCCAATAATCTGCGGCTGCAGGAAAATGCAGCAGACGATTCGATGCTCCAGGAAGTATCCAATAATTTGTAGTTATAAAAAGTACTGCAAGCTATTTGATGCCTCAGGATACTGCCGTTTGAACAGTCTCGCGGCAGTATCTTTTTTTGCCTGTTTCGCGCAGACAGGCCAATCCATTCTGATTCTTTATTTTTTGGTTCTCGTTCCATTTTTATAAACGAATCGTTACGGCCTTTCGCCATGTCACCAGTATATCGTGATAAGGCAGAAATCATCGTCGACGTGATAGCGGTAATTCCAGCTCGTCACGCCGTTGATCTCCATCAGATATTGTCCCGGCTCGTCCAGCAGCCCGTCCTCAAACAGCTCGTACCGGGCTGTCTCAAGCGCCTCGCTGCTCCCGAATTTCATGACGATGCTGCTCTCCCCGTTCCACACGGAATTCATCAGCGCGCTCCGGATCGTATCATAGTCAAAATATTCGTAATAAAACCCGTTCAGCTTGTAGTAATTGTACTTATCCGAGGTGCAGGCCGGAAGCGAGATCGAATCGCCCGGAATATGCGTCCGGAAAAGCTCGTACTCCGTGCAGCACAGATAATTGTAATTTGTCACATTGCCGCCGCTTTCCCCCTCGATCTGACCGACGAACACCGGATCGCCCCAGGTGACGTCCACATAATAATACTCGCCGTCGATGCGCACCATATTCCAGCCGTGGTCTCCTCCATCCCGCGTCTTGCCCGTGATGTACGTGCAGAAAAGACCCAGCCTGTGAAGAATATACTGAAACGACTTCGCGTAGCCGGCGCAGACCGACGTGTGATACAGAAGAGCGCTCTGGATATTCTGGGAATCCGCGCTGCCCGCCCGGTATTCGACCGTGTCGATCAGATATTCATAGACATACTTGATCTTTTCATAGTCGCCCGCGGTCGACGGAATCCCGGCAACGCACGCGTCCGCGGCCGCCTCCAGATTCTGCCGCATGGAAGGCCTGGCCTCCGCCGGAACCGTCGTCTCCAGGTCGTAGCCGACCACCCGCCCGGTGAAATCTGTCTCGATCTGCGCGCTCGTCCCGATCCAGAAAATCTCCGGGTGATCCGCGAGCACCGCATAGTAGGCGTCCCAGAAATCCTCCCCGCTCACGTAGGCAAGGAAAGTGCCGTTGTCCTCGCCGCGCATGATATGGACATACATCTCCCGGTAGGCTTCGTGCAGCTGCTCCGGGAGATGGTCGTAGTAATACTCCTCCACTGCGGGTGCAAAGCCTTCCTCCGCCGCCGCTTCCTCCCAGCTGTCAATCCCGCCGCTGGTCAGCTGATAGCGGATCCTCTCGACCACGTCGAAATTGATCGCGCAGAACACACAGACTCCGATCAGGAGCGCGAGCAGCATGGACAGCACCGCAGACGAGCCGGAGCCTCTGTTTTTTCCTTTGTCAAACCTCATAGTTCCTCCGCTCATTCGCGCTCCCACTTGTCGCACAGCTCGTGGATCTGCCGCGCGAATTTGTCCAGATCGGCGTTCGCTCCGCCCTCGTTCTTGCGGATCACGCCGAGCAGGCGCTGCCCGGCCGCCAGCAGTCTCGCAAAGGTCTTCGTCACCTTGGCCGCGGCTTCCGTCTTCTGCGCCTTCTTGATGCGGATCGGCTCAGCCTGCACGATGAACTTTCCTGTGGCAAGGTCGAACTCGGTCCCCGAGTACGGCGCGTAGGCGTCCAGCCTCCGCTCGTTGCGCAGCCGGTCCGTGAACAGGTCGCAGACCGTGTCCTCGCCGTGCACGACGAACACCTTCGACGGCTTCTCCTTAAAGGAAGAGATCCAGCGCATCAGCCCCTCGTTGTCGGCGTGTCCGCTGATACCGGGCAGCATGAGCACCTCCGCCTTCACCTCGATCTCCTCGCCGAAGAGCTTGACGTTCGTCGCACCGTCCAGAAGCGCGCGGCCCAGCGTCCCGACCGCCTGATAGCCCACGAAAAGAATCGTCGACTCCGGACGCCAGAGGTTGTGCTTCAGATGATGCTTGATGCGGCCCGCGTCGCACATACCGCTCGCAGACAGAATCACCTTCGGCCTCATGTCCTCGTTGATCCGTTTCGAATCGTCGCTCGTGATCGACGTCTTCAGCCCGGTGAACCCAATCGGGTTAATCCCCTGTTGCAGAAGCTCCCTCGCCTCCTCGTCGAAGTCGCTCCACATATGCTCACGGAAAATATTCGTCGCCTCGTTCGCGAGCGGGCTGTCCACCCACACCTCAAAATCGTCGTGCCCGCTCACCAGCTTTTCCTGCTTGATGTGGCGGATAAAATACAGCATCTCCTGCGTACGGCCCACCGCAAACGACGGCACGACCACATTGCCGCCGCGGTCGAACGTGCGCTGGATCACCTCCGCGAGCGCCGCCGCGTAGTCCACCGGGGCGTCGTGCCCGCGGTCGCCGTAGGTTGACTCCATCACGACATAGTCCGCGCTCTCCGGATACTGCGGGTCGCAGATCAGAGGCTGATGGGAATTTCCGATATCGCCGGAAAACACGAGCTTCTTCTCAACGCCGTTCTCCCGGATCCATACCTCGATCGAGGAGGAGCCGAGCAGATGTCCCGCGTCGATAAAACGCACGCGGATGCCCTCCGCAACCATAAACTCCTTCCCATACTCGCAGCGCACAAAGCACGAGAGCACGCCGACCGCATCGTCCATATCGTACAGCGGCTCCACAGGCTCGCGGCCCGCACGCTTCCCCTTGCGGTTCTTCCACTCTGCCTCAAACATCTGGATGTGCGCGCTGTCACGCAGCATGATCTCGCACAGATCCGCGGTACCGGTCGTCGCAAACACCTGCCCGCCAAATCCATTCTTGTAGAGAAGCGGAAGCTTCCCCGAATGATCCATGTGCGCGTGCGTCAGCAGCACCATATCTACATCCGCAGGCTTGACCGGAAGCTCCACATTCTCATAGGTATCCGGCCCCTGCTCCATCCCGCAATCGATCAGAATCCTCTTTCCCACGGCCTCCAGCAGAAAACAGCTGCCCGTGACCTCGTGTGTCGCCCCCAGGAACGTAAGTTTCATTGTCTGCACCCCTTTCCGTCATGCATCAGACTTATGCATTGCTCTTTTTCTCTGTTCTATTCTATTTTCTGGCGTATCATCATCCAATTTACAACTATATTCTACCACCTTATGCGCGATTGCACCACACAAAATGTGAAAAACCCGGAGACCCGGAGACAGCTACAGGCCGGAAAACAGCGGAAGGCATACGGAAGGCTCAGCCAGCGAAGAACAGGAGTCCATAGAAAAAACCGCAGGCTGATGAGACTGAAAATATACAGATTTGGCTGTCGTCCCGAAAAAAAAAGAAGCTCATGGAAAAAGCCGCAGGCTGCGAAAACAGTAAAGCTTTTGTCTTCACATACTGCGGCTTTTCCTTGCATGAAAAGTCAATATTATCGTTTTTCCGGTCACAGCAAGCGGCTGTGCGAACGATGCGTCACTGCGCGTACTTCAGAAGCCCGGAGCAGCAGATCCCTTCGCCCTCCTGCAGAACGATCGACCGCTGGCGCCATCCACCCCTGCCAAGCTCCGCAATCGCTTCATCGTCCAGCTCCTCCGTACCGATGAAATAGCGCCGGAACCCTTTCTCCTGTTCGTCCGCTTCCTCTGCAAAAAGCTCCTTCACCGCCGCGATCTGCGCGGAAACTCCTGCAGCCGGAACCGCAAGGGTACTGCCAGAGGAAGCGCCCGCTGCCAAAGCCGCCGAGGCACTGCCAGAGGATGCACCCGCTGCCAAAGCCGCCGAGGCCGAACCATCCGCATCGCCGGAAGTCCTCCCGGGCGCAAAGCCGAAGAAGCGGATCTCTCCGATATTCTCCCGCGCCTCGCTCAAAAGCTCCCGGCAGGAAGCCTCGTCCTCGCCGCCGCCGAAGAGCAGCGTCCCTGTCCGGGACATCGCCTGCCCGCCCTTCTCGCGGTATTTGCACACGTCATAATCCTGGTACAGCGCGCACCCCAGCGCACAGCCATAACCGTCCGGGGAAAGCTCTTTCCGGCACAACGCCTCTGCCCTCAGTTCCTTGATGCTCATCACACAGTCCTCAAGTCCGCTCTCCTGCACATCCGCAGAAAGCCCGTAGGCCACGGCGACCGTTCCGCCCGCAAAGGCCCTCACCAAGAAATGCCAGTCGCCCAATTCCGTCTGGTAGCTTCCTCCCTCGAGCCTCACTGTCTTCCCGGCCGCAGGCAGCTCCTGGCCGCGGAAATCCGCCGACGCCACGTCAGCGCTCACAATCAGCGTGTCGACCTCTGTGTTCTCAAGCAGTCCGGCCAGGACGCCCAGCGTCTCCGCATCCGTGCTTCCAAGCACCACGAGATCCAGGCGCCTCGGAAACAAAAAAAGCCTGCAATCAGACTCCGTCTGACCCACATGCTCTTTCTCTTTTCTCAGATACAGAAATGTATAAGCCGTCCCTTTTGCTGCGTCCTGCAATTCCCCAAAGTGCAAAAAGCATTGTCCTGTTTCCCCATACAAAAAGCGAAAATACTTCATTTTCATAATGTGTCACCCCTTATTACCCAGGAGATGCCACATAGCGGAAACCTCCCATTTCCGCTATGGCGTTGTTCCCATAGAAAACAATGGCGTCTCCCTCTTGTTGCTAAGTATGTAGTTGCTCATCATTTCCGCCGCAGTTTCCGACGCGGCGCCCGGCCCGACCAGATTCCGGCTTATCCCCAACGCAGTATCCGACCGGTTGTTCTTGTTGCTTTGTTACCATGTTACTTTGTTGCTTTGCTGATTTGTTGTCTGGGTTCCTTGTTGCCTTGCCGACATACAAGGTTCCTGCCTTACCGGCTCATGGGCTCTCCGCCCATGACCTGTTTTCAGCTCACCCAGATGCCGTTGGAATAACTCGTCACTGACTCCGTGGTACTGCCGTCAATGACGGTGTGGGCTCCTCGCACACGATAATAGTAGCCGCCGGTAACTGAGTACGTATTGCTATTCGATACAGTATTCGTATTGTACTTGATCTTTGGCCCCATGATCAGGACATGAACCCAACTCCCGTTCTCCAGGCGCTGCAGATACATTGTCACCTGGATTCTGGCCACCTTGCGGTATGCCGCGGTCGAACCGCTCAGCGTTACCCGGCGCACTCCGGCAATAGAAATGCCGCCAAGTCCCTGGGCCAACAGGCTCCCCCGCATCTTCGGATAGACAACTCCTTCGGCAGAATCATCGTCCGTCAGCAGAGAGCCGTCAACTACCGTGCCAAGCAGCTCATCTGCCGCATATGCCGGGAACGTCGTCAACACCAAGCTAAATACCAGCAGCGCAATGCCGATCATTCGTTTCATTTCTCTCCCTCCTTTCTTTATAGATTTCATTAATATTAACGTTGAATTTTTCATAATGTGACGCAAAACTACAAAATCATCATATTTTTTATGATTTTTTCCATTTCTTCCAGCGGAAAAGTCCCATTCAAAATATAGCGCCAGCCATTTAGTTTAAACTCTGCAACGTATGTTTTTACATCTAAATCCAAATTTACTTCCCACACCTCAACATTTATACCCTCGTTGTTCGTAATTTTCTCTCTCGAAACGGCTTCGTCATCATAGGTAAAATAGAACGAACTCTCCTTGTCCGCATTAAGCAAGGTTACATAAAATAAAATATCCTGATAAGAATAAAACAAATATGTATACGATTCACTTACTATCTCATATCCCTCATACTGCATCCCTTTCGGAAGATATAAGAAATCGATCGGCGAAACACCCAGTTGTTCGCTGATTGCATTCATTGCTTCTATTTCTTCTATGCTTTTACTTCGAACCGTCTCACCATTTCCAACATAATCCGTATCAATTTTAAATCCAACCTCTGCCATGAACCCATCCCACATCCGCTTCACCAGTCTGCGGTTCGCACCGCTGGTCATGCTGAGCCCGAATACCACCACCAGGCATGCCGCCGCAACGCCCGCAATGCGGAAGACCTTCTTCCTGCGGCGGCGTTTTTCCGCCCTCTTCTCCCGCTTCCGTGCGATCTCCTTTCCAAGCGCGAGCGCCCTCTGATCCTCCTCCGGCAGCCTCGCATACAGCGCCTCCAGGTTTTCCGCGGCAGCTTCCTTCTGCGCGGCTTCCGCCCTTCCTTCTCCCGGCGCGGCTTTTGCATCTCTGTCCACGGCAGTATCCGGCGCAGCTTCCATATCTCTGTCCGCAATGGTATCCGGTTCAGCTTCCGTATCTCTGTCAGCTTCCGCATCTCCATCCGCGGCGGCATCCGGCGAGCCTTCCTCCGTGCCGTCCTCCTCCCAGGTGCCACGCTTCTTCAGCTCCCTGACGATCGACTGAAACATATCCTCCGGAGCCTCGACCCCGGCCAGTTCCTGATTCGCATTGATTTTTTTCTCCAGCTCGTCCGCCTCGCGGATCAGGCTCTCGCGCACATAGCGATCCATCGCCGGATCCTGTATTTCCTCGTCCGTTATTTGAAAAGACATGATCTTGCTGTCGACTTCTGTCTTCTTGTTTTCTTCTCTCATCGCGTTTAAGTCCCTTCTTGACTTTTTGCTGATAAACGGTAAACTATAAACAAAATCGCTGCTGGGCACGACGTGAACAATACGTCTGCCAAATTTATGGATCCGGAGGCTTATTGTATGAAGCGAATCATCCTCACGGGCGGCGGCACTGCCGGCCACGTCACTCCGAATATTGCCCTGATCCCGCGCCTGCGGGAGCTTGGCTACGAAATCCAGTACATCGGCTCTTATGATGGCATCGAGAAAAAGCTGATTGAAGAACTCGGCATTCCCTATCACGGGATTGCCTCGGGAAAGCTGCGCAGATATTTCGATCTCAAAAATTTCACGGATCCCTTCCGCGTCGCGAAAGGATTCCTGCAGGCAAAAAAGCTTCTGAAACAGCTGAAACCCGACCTTGTGTTTTCCAAGGGCGGCTTTGTGACCGTCCCCGTGGTGCAGGCCGCCAAGGGGCTGCATATCCCCGTCGTCATCCATGAATCCGACATGACGCCGGGTCTGGCGAACCGTCTCGCGCTCCCTGCCGCGACAAAGGTGTGCTGCAACTTTCCGGAGACCATCGCCTCGCTCCCCAAGGGCAAGGCAGTCCTGACCGGCTGTCCAATCCGGGAGGAGCTCCGCCACGGCAACCGGCTCGCCGGGCTGAAATTCTGCGGCTTCACCTCTGACAAACCAGTGCTGCTCGTCATCGGCGGAAGCCTCGGCTCCGTTGCGGTCAACCGTGCGATTCGCGGAATCCTGCCCCGGCTTCTGGAACGCTTCCAGGTCATCCACCTCTGCGGAAAGGGCAATCTCGATGAATCTCTTGCAGGCACTGCGGGATATGTACAATACGAATATATAAAACAGGAGCTCGCGGACTTGTTCACCCTCGCCGACATCGTGGTGTCGAGAGCCGGAGCCAATGCCATCTGCGAACTGTTGGAACTGCGCAAGCCAAATCTTCTGATCCCGCTGTCCGCCTCCGCCAGCCGCGGCGACCAGATACTCAACGCAAAGTCTTTCCAGAAGCAGGGCTTTAGCGTCATGCTCGAAGAGGAACAGATCAGCCCGGAGCTTCTCCTGAACAAAATTATGGAATTATATGAAAATCGCCAGCGCTACATCAACGCAATGGAAAAAAGCAGCGCCAGCGATGCGGTTGCCGCGATCACTTCCCTGTTCGAGGAGATCGTCGGCTGAATCGTTTGCGGATAAGTCTCCTTACTTCGCAGAACGTGCATTCTGAGAAGAAAGGGGACGTGTCCGCGCAAAGCGGCTACCTCTTCTGGTAGTCGTCTCCAAACTTTTCTCTTACATACATTCGTGCACGGTAGAGCCTTGCGCGAAGGACCGTCTCAGAGACGCACAGCCTTTTTGCCATCTCGGTATAGCTCAGACCCTCCACGCAGTTCAGAAACAGCACCTCGAACCACTGCCGGTTCACCTTCTTCACCTCGCGGAGCACCTTTCCCATCAGATCCAGGCTGTCGAGCCGCACTTCCGCCGGTTCCACGCCACCGTCAATCGCAATGCTGCCGATTTCTGATTCCCCGGCGTTCGCGACAAATTCCTTTTCCCTGGATACTCTACGATAGTAATCGACGATCGCATTCTTCGTGCACCTGATCAGCCACGCCTTCACCAGATCCTCCGAAACGTCGTCCATGCTCTGGTAAAATGCGATAAATACGTGCTGGCATATCTCCTGCGCATCCTCATAATTTCCGATCCTGTCCATCGCGATCCGAAGAACCAGGTTACTGTATTTCAGATAATACTTTTCAAATATTTGATTTTTCATGCTTCTATTATCCTATAGATTTCTCTTTTGTAATTTCTCTCTGCGCTAAAATAAACTAAGGATTTTTTCTTTGTCCGCATCCGTCAGCGTTCCCGGCTTCCACTTCACATTGACGGTATCCCCCGCATAGCGCGGGATCAGGTGCATATGGAAATGAAAAACGGTCTGCCCGGCGATCTCTCCGTTGTTCTGAACGAGGTTGAATCCGTCCGCGTTCAGCCCGTCTTTGAGCTTCTGTCCGATCTGCTTCGCCAGAACAAGCGCCTTGCCCGCCGTCTCGTCCGGCAGCTCAAACAGATTCGCCGCATGCGCTTTGGGGAGGATCAGCGCATGTCCCAGGGCTGCTGGATTCAGATCGAGAATCACCCGGAACGTCTCGTCCTCATACAAGGTCGCAGATGGAATTTCACCGTTTGCAATCTTGCAGAAAATACAGTTATCCGCCATCTTCTTCTCCTCCTTTCTCCTCATAATTGAGCAACTCACCTACTTATCTGCTATTCTAAAAATTTTGTCGAAAAATGTCAACTGATTCTCGTTGATTTTTGCCCTCCGGAATGCTACACTTTGTATCATTTCCAGATGAAAACATTTCATTTAAACAGGGGGTTTGCATATGCAAAAGGATGAGTATATTTCCAGGTTTTCTCATGAGCTGCGGAATCCGCTGACCCTGATCAGCAGCTCCCTCCAGCTTCTCGAAAAAGAGTGCCCTGCGGTCCGTGAGTCGACGCTCTGGGAGCAGATCCGCAAGGATATGGCCGATGTGATCGAGCTTCTCAGGGAGATGTCCGCCCCGTTCGGAAAGCTGCAGACGTCGTCTGTGAACGCCGCAGAGTTTCTGTCTGAGCTTTGTGCATCCTTTGCGCCCTCGATGGAGCTGCGCGGAATCCGTTTTGCCGCAGAGCTGCCGGACACGCTCTCCGGCATCATCCTGAACGCGGATCGGCAGAAGCTCAGGCAGGCGCTCACCAACCTGCTGCTCAATGCGGCCGACGCGGTCTGCGAGTCTTTCGCCGCGGGAACCTTACAGCCTATGCCTTTGGCCTCTTCGTCCCCGGAAGCAGCGGCCTCGGCCGCGATATCTTCCAAAGATGGACATTCTGCTTTCGGAACAGTCACGCTATCCGCCGCCATAGACGGCGCAGACTTATGCATCCACGTCCGCGACAACGGCCCCGGTATCCCAGAGGAATATCTCGCAGACCTGTTCGAGCCATTCGTGACCCACAAGAAAAACGGCACCGGACAGGGGCTGAGCGTCGCAAAGGCGGTCGCCGAGCGGCACGGAGGCAGCCTCTTTGTCGACACAAAGCACAGCTGCTCCTCCTCCGGCGGCAGCCTGGACGCTTCCGCGTCATACACGGACTTTTGTCTGGCAATCCCTCTGCGCCATACAGCGGATTGTCCTGCCGGAAAGGATTTCGCAGGCAAGGAATCTGCCAAGAAGTGAATCCCGGCCTAAGGCCCGCAATGCGCCGCCGCTGGCCTCATGTCCATCCGCTGCTCCCTGACAGGCGGCCGCCCTTCCCGAGGCAGAGCACGCAAGCCAGCGCAAAGCCGGATAAGATTCCGCCGATATGCGCGCAGTTGTCCACGCCTCCGGCAGTCAGCCCCTGGAGTACGGAGAGCACCGCCATAAGGATCAGCCTGCGGCCGGAATATTCTCCAAGCCTGCCCTTGTTGCGGACCACAAGGTAAATAAGCGCGCCGATCACCGCGAACACCGCGCCCGACGCCCCGGCGGATACCGCATAATCCTCCGCGCGCAGGGAAAACCAGACCGACACGACATTGCCGATCAGTCCGCCGCCCAGATAGATCAGCAGATACCGGACTTTCCCGACGCACTCCTCCAGCGTATCCCCCAGAAAGATCAGAACCAGCATATTGCTGAAGAGATGGTCCACTCCAAAATGCAGGAACATGGATGTAAACAGCCGGTAATACTCACCCTGCACGATAAGAGGAGCAAACGCCGCCCCGTGCCCGAGCATGAAACTGGTGCTTTCCGTGTCCCCCAGAAAGCTCAGCACAATGAACACGATAATATTTGCCGCCACTATGCTCAGGTTCATTTTTTCTCTGGAACAAACAAAGTCTTTGAATTCCTGCACGCTTCTCTCCTCCGCTTCCCATCGCCTGCCGTGCCTTCCGCCAGGCCTGAACGACAGGCGGTATCGGCTTCCACATGATACTCTACTATACTCTTCCGGTCTGTGGGTTTCAAGCGCTTATTGCTTCAGGATACCTCTATATTTTTATCAATTTATTGCATTTATGCGCAGGTTAGGGTATCATACAGAAAGAATCGGCCGCTGAAGGTCTGGCCGGCGGCAGAACGGAGCATTCTATGAACGACACGGCATATATCAAACTGATCGAGGAGATCTCTCTGAACGCGTGGCCCTCCCACAAGATGGAGCTCTATGACGGGTGGCTGATCCGCTTCTCGCACAACTACACGCACCGCACCAACAGCGTGACACAGGTAGGCGCGTCCCTGATCCCCGTCGAGGAGAAAATCGCATATTGTGAAGAAATCTACCGGAATTACCACACTCCGTCCATCTTCAAGATCAGCCCGCTGATCGACCCTGGTTTCGACGCCCTGCTCGCCAAAAAAGGCTATGAGATCCAGCACACGACCGAGGTCATGACGATGGATTTCCACGATTTCAGGCCTTTCCCGGCCGTGTCGGCGGAATACGAGTACTATGGCAGGAATTCCGGGCTTCCCTCGTTCGTGGTCTACCCTGGCGATGTGATCGTCCAGCTGCAGGACCGCATCACGGAGGAGTGGATCCACGCGCTGTTTCGCCTGAATGGGACGACAAACCCGACGCTGCGTCGCATCGTCCCATCTATGTTCAAGGCGATCCCCAAGGAGACGATCGTCGCGTCCATTGAGATTGACGGGCGGATGGTGGCCTCCGGACTTGGCATTATGGACCGCGATCACGTCGGGCTGTACGCCATCTATGTCGATGCGAGCTGCCGTCACAAAGGTTTTGCGAAGGGGATCTGCAGCACAATACTGACTGAAGCGCAGAAAAAAGGCGTCTCCCGCGCATACCTCCAGGTCGTGCAGGGAAACAGCATCGCGCACCAGCTCTACGTCTCCCTCGGCTTCCGGGACTTCTACACATACTGGTTCCGTGTCCGTGGAAGCGCACGCTCCTGAGCCTGACTCGAAGCGGCAGAAAGCACGACCCGGTATCCGATCTCCGCAAATGAGATTTCATCCCCCTGTGCGAACTGACACTGCTCCTGTGGGCGCAGTCTCCTTCCGTTGCAGAAGGTACCGTTCCGGCTGTTCAAGTCCCTTACATAGCAGACGCCGTCGCGGCACTCCAGCCGGGCGTGTCTTCTGCTGACCGTGGGAGAATCCAGGATCACATCGGATTCCCCCTTTATTTTTCCGACATAGACAGGCTCAGCGCCGACAAAGATGTCCTGACCGACAGGCCCTGCCGCCCCGGCGCAGATGCATACAAGGCGAAGCCCACTCTGTTCCGGTACGGATGTGAGGCATTGGGTTTCCCCGACCGCGGGCTCCTCCTCTGGCGCTTCATACATTTCCTCCTGCAGCTGACGGTACATCTCATCGTCGTCCTCATCCGCCCACTGATTTGCTTTCTTCTTCTCCCTCGAGGCTCTCCAGAATTTGTTTGCCAGAGCCTCTGCCGAGATCAGGAAAAAGAAAATGCCCCCTGCCTCTGTGATTGTGAGCATTCCGAGCGAAAAGACGACTTCGAGGAGCACCAGCAGCAGCAGAGTCGAGATCAAAACCGCGGGATGAATGACCTGAAACAGCTTGTCCACCTTCCCTGCCTTTTTTCGGCTCCTCTCCCGACGCGTCACCTGATAGGCCTCGCGGAGCTCCGGTGAGATGCCGTCCGTTTCCTCGAACAGTTCTTCCCTTAACGGGTAAAAATCCCCGCCTGAGCTGTCCGTCCGCCTGACGGCCTCGCTTTCCGTATGTTTTCCGTCATACGCCGGGCGGTTCTCTGCAGCCGCTCTTTTCTCTGCCACAGCTTCCCTGCGGTAAAATGACGCTTTGTCGGCATACGCGCTTTGCCCCTGCCCCTCCGTCTCATTTCCATTGTCTTCCTCTGCGGCAAGGCTTTCTCTCAGCGTCCTCTGCAGGCTGAAATTTTCCTCTGTGGTCTTCTGATAAAAATTATAGCCGAGATCAACCGCCTTCTGCTCCCTGTGATCCAGGCGTTTCAGGATGAACTCCGCGAGCAGAGAGATTGGAAAACGCCCATCGTTCCCGGGAAGATAGCAGAGCTGCACCCTCCGCCGGTCGGCGTCGACAAAGAGATACTGCGGATCAAACACAAGCTGCGCAGGATCGAGCAGAAACTTTTGCATGGCCTCCAGAGCCTCGCGGATCCCAACAAGCAGAGAGAAAATGTCCTCATATCCCATCAGCCGTTTTTCAAAAATACTCTCAAGCGGCTGTTTCGATGTGATCTCATAGTGCAGATACAGCACGCCGTCTTTCCTTGCGCTGTGAAACGACAGCAGCCCCGGAATCGGATTCTGCTCTGCCATTTTCAGATGATAATCCTCCGCGTCGACCTCCTGCGGCGCCTCCAGTATCAGATAGTTATTTTGTAAATCTCTTTTATACTCTACGTTCACGAATCTCCTCCGGTCAGCAGTTCTCCTGCCCCTTTTATTTTCCTTATCGCATCCGCCGGATCCACGATCCTGCTGGTCCACGATTTGTGAATTTCCAGGCTTCCATCCGACAGATATTTTGCTGCGAAGCCCGGCACAGGATATTCTGCGCTCCCCTGTGCCGTCACCTCTCTCTTCCCGGACGCCGCGTTCCCGTTCAGGTTTCTGCTCCCGAGAAACCGGCTCTCCTCCATACGCCCGATCACCTCCTGCGCCGCCTGCTTCCGCTCTTCTTCCGTTGAAAAAATACTTCCCACAGACGCCGCCTCGCAGACGATGCCCTGTATCGCCGCACGGTCGTGAATATAAAATGTGCACAGGATCAGCGACGCGAGAACCAGCATCGTCACGGTCACGACCACGGACGCCTCCACAGTATAGCTCCCTTTCAGAAAATTCTTCTCCGTCTTCATACGCCTCCTACCCAATAAATGACTGTCCCGAGCAATAGAAACGGGACAAACGGAATCTCTTTCTTCCGCCCCGCCTTCCGAAGCAGCAGCAGCCCTGCCGACCACAGTCCTGCCAGCAGAAACGCGAGAAACAAAATCCCCAGACAAGGCCAGAGTCCAACGGAAATCCCGCAGCCGGCCACCAGCGCGCTGTCCCCATAGCCCAAGCCCTGACGGCTGATCCAGGACAGCAGAAAACAAAATATTCCTGGCAGAAGAGCCGCCGCCAGATCTTCAAAGCCTCTCAGATAGCCTGCGTCAGGCGCCACCTGGTCTCCGGGTGAAACGGCAGGGCTGAGCGCACGGCCCAGGAGCGCCAGCAGCAGATATCCGATCATCACCGACTTGTATATTTTCCGGCTCTTCAGATCCGTGAAGGAACAGATGGAAAAGACCGTTCCTGTCAGCAAATATTGATACAGCATCCTCTTTTTACTCCTTCATCCTTTTCCGCACTTGGAACAGGCTCTCATATCTCCCAGCTCCTCCCTTGATACCTGCCGTACGGTTCGCTTCAGTCCGCTGCACGACAAAGAGCTGTGACACCGGTTCCCTTCACTCGTGATATAGACCTTCCCATCCACCGCCTCACCGCCGCAGCGCTCACATTTGTGATATTTCCCTCCACTGTTGTTGCGCAGTCCGTCGAGCTCTGACACGTCGACCTCCCGAATGGACAGCTTCAGATGGGTGCAGTTCGGGTCCTCGTGGTAAACGCTTCCCGTCTCCGTCACGTATACACAGTCCCCGTCCGTTTCCTCCCCATCCGCTTCCCCTGTCCCGGACGACTCCCTTCCCGTCCAGGCCCGTACCCGGGCGCGCTGGAGGAAAAAGCTCCATGGCAGCTTGATGATCCCGATAGGAGAACGGATCTGATAAGTCAGCACAAGATCGATCGTATCGTCGTTCTGCAGAAAAGTGGACAGAAGCAAATTAACGTTCTTCACCGAAGAAGTATTCTTTGCCTGCATAACCAGACGCTGTTTCGCATAAGCGGACGACAGCGCCTTGACCGCAATCTCTGGCACTTCTCCGAGATCGCCTCCGAAGCGTTCGACATACGCCGCTGTCGCCATCATCTTCCCCGTCTCTGTGATGGAATTCCCGAATTTGACCGCAGTCTCCATCGCGTTTCCATACTGGAGGGCGGCAATCATGGCAAACAGAAACATTGGGAGCACCAACGCTGCCTCTACCGTGAGCGCCGCGCGAAGCGGGGCAAAAAAGAATGCTCTTATATCCAGAAATCGTTTATCATGAAATGGGGGAAAAGAATTAACCTTTCTTTTAGATTGAATACTTAAATGACGAGCTAACTTTCCGTTAGCAGAAGTTTCTTTGACCTCAGAACATAAGAGCATTCTTCTTCACCTCGCTGTCCCGCTGCGATATTCCTGTTCTTTACCTACTTTTCAGTAAGACATACTGCTTTCCTGGTGTATCCCGACGTCTTCTGTCGCTATCCCAAAAACTGCCGCCGGGAGACCTGCAAACACCGGCCTGCAATGAAAATCCGCCCCGACCCTGAGCGCGGTAATACAATTCTCCGCCTTAAAGGCAGAATTTCCCATCTCCTGGATCTGCGCCTGAATCATATCGAGCGCACGCATTCTCTGGTTTTTGACCGAGCCAAGATTCAGAAGCACTCTGAGATATTCCTGGTAAGACAGCCCTCTCCCGCGGTCCAGGGCTCCCTGCTGCAGAATTTCCGTGATCCTTCCAAGATTTTCGATGGAAAGCGACCATGTCGACCCATCCTTAAAAATTGGGACTTTTCCGCCATCCAGAAGTATCCTGACATCGATCAGACTCTCCCCGTACGCCCACGCCAGCATAAGCGCATGGTTTGTCGCCTCCGTGAGCAAAGGAATCCCGAGAAAACCGGTCAGAGAAATAGCCAGGGCGCTGGTCTGCTGGTTGATCTCCGGCGTTTGTATGCAGTACAGGTAATTCATACCCTCCCGGATCAGCAGAAGCCGGTTGACCACATACTTCAGGTTTTTCTTATCCGACTTTTGTCCTCCCAGAATATATTCCACCTGATAATCGAGTACGCTTCCGTCGGCGCCGTCCGCATAATCCGGAAAATGAGCCAGCAGATATTCCCGGAAGATCAGATCACAGAGCAGTCCGCTGTATTTCTTTTCGATTTTCATGTTTCCCTTTCTCACAATGTTTTTTGAAGGAAAATTGCGCACATTGATCTCTTTCGAGGAAATTTCCTTATCCCAGGTAACAATCTCAAGCGTACTTTTTTTCCTGAGCTTAGCGATCTCTTTCAACGGATTGACCTTTGGCTCCTCCGGTACGGCCACGGCCGTCCCCGCGGCCTCCGCCTCAGATTCCATCGTCTCGATCTTTTCCTGCTTCGCATCCTCCATCTGATCCATCTTGTTGTTGCTGTCCCTGAGGCTTTCCTCATACTTTTTCTCCCAGTTCTGGATCTCCTCCGTATCCTTTGAATACTCCAGCAGCTTTTCCGCAGCCAGCGTCACCGCGTTGGCCTTCATATAAGCCACAGCCTGCTGATAAAACGGTTCTCCCCGGTCGTCTGTCAGCAGCGCATATGCTGATACGCTGCTGTCTTCAAGCTCCAGCCTCCAGGGATCAAAGCACCCCGCCGAGAAAATATCCTTTCTGGGATCGACATTGTAGGAAATGTAATTCTGCAGCTGTTCGTTTACTTTTTCAATCTGGAAGGAACCGTTCCCATACGTTCCATCAAGCGAGAAAATGTCATACTTTTCCAGCAAGTTTTTTTCAAATTCACCCAGCAGCGAAAAACTTCCCATGCCCGTAATGTTGGCGGCCTGTGCCCTTGCCCCCTGGATCCTGGCGGATTCCACCGTTGCGCAGATCAGGGAAAGGAACAATATGCAAGCCAGACTGAGGAATACTGTTATCGAACCTTTCAATCCCTGCCTGTTCATAGCTTCTCCTTATACGCTTTTTCTTGTAAGCGGCTGATTATTATACGCTGTTGCTCTGACTTACAATTTTCTTGAAAATGCTGTTTACCAGACTGGTCAGCTGATTTTTGAAGATCAAGACAAGTGAGATAAGCACCACTAAGATCAGAATAATCTCTACGACTCCTACGCCCTCTTCCTCGTCTACAAACGCCTTCAGATGCTCCAAGCTTCTCCTCCTTTCTTCCGGGGCAAAGCGCTCCGGATCATAATGCGGCTGTACTTCTGCCGCGGCTGCCGCAGGTACAAGCCGCTTTTCCCTCTTCAAAATGACAGGAAGGCCGGCACCATGAGGATCACCAGTACGATTCCAAGCATCAGGATCATCGGAAGCAGCAGCTTCGTCCCCGCTTGCTCTCCAATCTTCCTGGCGTGATTCTTTCTCTCGTTCAGAGATGTTTCCGCCTCCGTCTCAAGCAGCTCAGTCAGCCCTTTTGCGCCTTTTCTGAGATTCTGAGACAGGACAGAGCCCAGCCGGATGTACTCCGGCAGTTCACAGCGTCTTCCGAAACGCTCATAGGCCTGTCCCTCCGGAATTCCGCTGTTCATCTCGCGGCAGGCGGCCAGAACCTCCTCGTACGCATAGTTTATCTGCGGCTTTCCGGAATGCGCATGAGGCGCCCGGGTCTTAGGACTTTCCGCAATTCCTCTCCGGTATTCATCGGCGATCCTGCTGAAAGTACCCTTGATACTGAGCCCGGCTCCAAGGAGCATGGTCATTTTCCACATCAGGTCCGGATAAGAGAGCATCAGCTGGTTCCTGCGTTTTTCCGCTCTCTGGTGTATCTGGCTATCCATCTCCAGATATACGGCGCACGTCAGCACAAGCGTCAAAGCCAGCACAGCAGGAGCCGGATTCTCCGCCGCCTTGTGCCACACCAGGAGCTTTCCTTCCACAGTCTCCGGCAAGCTCAGTTCCTCCTCATAGCTTTCCCTCGCATCAGCCTTCTCTACCTCCTTCTGGATTGACCTTCGAAAGCGTTCCTCCTCCGGCAATTCAGCCGGAAATACTTTCGCGTACGCCGTGTAGGATGCCTCTTTTCCGCCGCAGGTCAGAGTTCCCTGTATCTCTACCAGCGTGCCCTCGTCTTCCTCAACTCCCTTCAGACATCCATTTTCATCGATCACTCCATACGGGATGGTCGTCCAGCTGACCGCTACCGCCCCATTTTCCAGGCTTGAAGGAAAGCAAAGGTCTTTCTGCACCCGATCCAGCGATTCATTTTCGCCTGGAAGCAGACCATCCAGCTCCCTGACTGCCCGGTCGAGCAGCTCCTGCTTCTCTCGGTCGGTATATTTCCTCTCCTGAACCGTGATCTCCAGATCCTGCTCTTCCCCGCCTTCTACCTGCACCTTCAGCGCTTCCTTCCTGTCTCCTTCCCCATAGCCCGGCCGCTCCAGGACTTTCGTAACGTCTTCCTTCCCGCTGCCCGCGTACGCCGCCAGGCAGACGCCGGAAAGCACTACGCCAGCCGCCAGCACCGCCAGGGAAACCGTCACCTTCCTGATATAGTAATCCCGGATCGCAGATTTCCCCTCGCGGGACAATGCTGTTAATTCCTGCTGCAGCCGCTGCCTTCCCTTTCCCGGCTGATCCAGTTTCATCAGATCCACCAGGAACACACCCATTTTTTCGACCAGATTTCTGTGCCTTTCTTTCACCAAAACCTCCTGCCCGCCTCTCTTGCCCGGCTCCCGAATCTCGAATCCGGCCAATCCGGCCCTCTCTCTGCCTGAGCCCCGGACCCGGCGTTCTCCCTGCCCGAGCCTCAAACCTGACGTTGTACCAGGTCCGGCGCTCTTCCGCATGAGCTTTAAACCTGCCGTCCTGCCTGTCTCAAACCTCGATCCGCACAATCTTCCTGCCCCAGAAATAGGCTGCGACATATACGGCAAAGCAGCAGCCCATCACGGCGACGCCTGTGATATTCCCATACATCGTCGAGAGAAATTCCGGGGAGCTCAGCCGGATGTACGCGAGAATAAAGATCGGAATCAGGCTCATAATATTCTGCTCCATAACCTTTCCCGACAGACAGGTCTCAATCTCCTGCATCGTCTCCTGTTTCTGCCGGATACAGGACGACGTGTTCCGGATTATCGCCAGCAGATCGCCCCCGGAGCGCTTCGCAGTCAAAAATACTTCCGCAAAGCTTCGGATGTCATCAACCGCACAGCGCCTGCCAAAGTCCAGGAACAGCTCTTCCATGTTCCGGTTCATCCCGATCTGCGCATCCATCAACCGGAACTCACGGACAATAACCGAATCCGAATCATACACCTTCTGCAGCTCCCGCAAGGCCTCGTGCAGCGCATTTTCCACTGAATAACCGGCCTGCAGAGAAGCGGAAAGCATCTGTATCCCATCCAGGAACTGACGAGTCATTTCCCTTGCGCGCCTGGCCTGCAGAGAATTTCTCTGTTCCCGGAGAAAAAGCACAGCCCCCGGGAGCAGCAGCACAAACGCGATCCAGGAACAGAAAAAGAGATAGCTTACACAAGCGTCCAGAAGCGCATATACGACCAGGTACTTCGCCATCTCCCGTCCGGACAGGCGGTATACCGCGTAGTCCGGAAGCAATTCCTTTGGCACTCCTTTTCCCGCGCTTCTTGCGATACGCTCCGTGTGTTTCCGTTTCTTTTTCTCTGTTCTTCGCGCATATCCTTCCCCCTGTTCTCCCGGAGCCGGACGCGGCGGCTTTTCCGGTGGACTTCGCGGTACTGCTCTCAATTCTGGCATCCGGCTCTTTGAAGCTTGTAGTTTCTCTGAAGTTCGGCCTTTTTGCAAAGGCGCCCGACGATTGCTCCGCATTCGTTCTCCCCCTCCTCTTCAAATTCATATAATACCTGCGTCCGGATCTCTCCGCTTTGATGGTCAAAGCCTAAGATCTCGAGGATCTGCAGCACCTTTCTGCTCTTGTCCCGCAGCCTCCCCAGATGCACGATCACATCGATTCCGGACGCGATCTGCCTGCGCACTGCGGGGAGCGGAAGTTCCATTCCCATAAGCACCATCGTCTCGATTCTCGAGAGCATATCCTCCGGGCTGTTGGCATGCCCGGTGCTGATCGAGCCGTCATGCCCGGTGTTCAAAGCCTGCAGAAGGTCGATTGCTTCGCTGGAGCGGATCTCTCCAATCAGAATTCGATCCGGGCGCATCCTGAGGCTTGACTTGATCAGATCGCGGATCGTGATTGCCTTCTCCCCCTCCGTGTTGGCGTTTCTCGCCTCCATGCGGACGAGATTCGCCACGCCCTGAATCTGCAGCTCGGCATTGTCCTCGATCGTGATCACCCGCTCATCCTTCGGGATATAATGCGAGAGCGCATTCATGAAAGTAGTTTTTCCAGAGCCCGTCCCTCCCGAGATAAAGATATTGTAACCGGCATAAACCAGCTTCCTCAGGAAATCGACCACCTCCTGGGATACCGTCCCCCAGCGGATCAGCTGATCCATCTGGATAGGCTGATCCGGAAAACGGCGGATCGTGATGACCGGCCCGTTCAGCGCCACCGGAGGCATCACAATGTTGACGCGGGCCCCGTTTTCCAGCCGAGCATCCACGATCGGCACAGACTCGTTGACGATGCGGTTGCAACGTCCCACAATCTGCTGCGCGATGTCCTCCAGCCTCTCCCGTGAGTGGAAATTTTTTTCCCAGCGCTGAAGCCTCCCTCCGCGCTCAATGAAAATCCCCTCGGTTCCATTGACCATAATCTCCGTCACGCTGTCGTCGTCCAGCAGCTCCTGCAGGATATCCAGCCTGCGCACCGAATTGAACAGCTCCCTGCGCAGGTCGTTCCGCTCGGAAAGCCGTATATAGAAATCGCCCCCGGTCTGAAGGATCAGCTCGTCGATACTGCGGTAAATCTCCTCGTCGCAGACTTCCCGATATCCTTCCAGCTGCTCCATAAGCCTTTCCCGCAGATATGTAAATTTCTGTTCATCCATGATCGTTCCCCTCCCTCCCGGGGCGTTTCTTGCCCTGTTCTTTCCCCTGCCGGAGCTCCGGTCTCCATCCGCATACTTCGCATTTATCTGCTCAGCTCACCACGTGCCTCCTGCCGGAATCCTGAGTTTTCGCTTTTGCTTTGCGTGCGCTTCTTTTCTTCTGCATTTCGCCGCATCATCCCTCACAATTCCTCCTCCAACAGCAGCTTCCGCACAAAATTCCCCATCTCGCCCCAGAGAAGCTGCTGCATAATATCGCCGTTTTCCTTCAGCAAGGGCTGCATTGGAAGCCTGAGCTTCCGCGTCTTTTCCAGGACGTCTTCCATATCCAGCATATGGGCCAGCTTTTCATACTGCGCAAGCTTCGCCTGGGAGATCGCGTCCTCCAGAACCGGAAAATAGACCCGATCGCAGAGCCGAAGCACCTGGAACAGCTCATCCACCTGCTCGCTCAGATCCAGTATCAGAATGTCGTACTCCCCATAAGCGCCAATCTCCTGCAGGAAGTCCATCCACTCTTTCCCGGAAACGTCCCGCAGGTCAGCCGGGGACAGTGCCGGTGGAATGTAGTGCAGCTCACGGAAGGTCTGCACGACGGAATTCAGCTTGTAGATGAACCCGCCCTCTCTCTGCCGGAAGAAGTAGATCAGGTCGGAGAGATCGGTGCGGTATTTCGTATGAAACAGCTCCTCGAACCCGGAAAACTCCTCAAAGTTCAGATACAGCACCTGATTATTCTCTGAGAGTATCTCTCCCAGCGTCAGCGCGAACGAAGTCTTCCTCACCCTGCCGATCGGGGAATAAACCCCGTAAATACGGGTTTTGTACGCAGTGTTCCCAAACAGGCAGGGCTGCGGCTGCGCCTCCGCATAGTACTCCAGCACCTCCGACAGCAGCTGATCCGACGACTGGTACTTGTATACAAACGGATACTCCTCCAGATCCTGCAGGGGCTCCCCTTCCGACAGCATAATGATACGATTGATCGGAAGATCCCGGATTTCATTGCACATAGCGCGTGTGGAGATCAGAAGAACCTCAATCGGATTCTCCCTGGCGTAGGCCTGCAGACTCTCCACGTTCGTGAACGCCTGCACCTCAAACGGCGTCGTTTTCCTGCCATTCAGATAATCCATGAGACTGCAGGCATAGGACGCATCCAAATCACAGACTGCAAATATATTCTTTTTCAAATGTTCCCTCCTATCTGGCAAAGAATTCCGAGCAGGATCGGAACGGAAAAGCAGAACTTCGCGTCCTCCCCGGCTTCGCCGATATATGATCTCCACTGCCTCTCTCTGGAATACCGGCTGACATAAGCGCAGAAAAAGCTGATCCGCCGCACAAGATTATGTCGGTATATCATGATTGCAAGGGAGATCAGACCTCCGGACAAGATCGACCACGCAATGCAGGAAAGGCATCCCAAAGGCCCCAGAAATCCGCCTGCCATACAGAGCAGCTTGACGTCCCCGGCTCCGATCATGCGGAAATAGCAGAGCACGCCGAAAACCAGAACCGGCAGCGCAGCGCCCCCAAAGCAGAAAATCGCACCCGCAGGACCATTCTCAAAAAGCTGGTATAAAAGGCCGCAGATTAACCCTGCCGCGACGATCCCGTTTGGAATGCGCTCCCTGCCAAGATCACAGAGCACCGCCGCGACCGTCAGGCACAGCAGCATAACGATATGAACTTCCCTCACCTTGTACTGACTCCTCCTTCTGTCATCAATCCCGGCAGACTTTCCTGCCGTAAAACCTCCTGTTGCTGATTCTTCTGTACTTACTCTCCGGAAATCCTGGCCTGAACCGGCCTCAATCCTGAATGACTCTGCAGCTGTCACACTTTCCAGCTTTGTCTTCTGTAGATATCCTTGAAATGAAATAGGGATAAAAAAAAGTATCTTGCCAGAGGCATCTTTCCTGCTGGCAAGATACATTATAACACGTTTCAGTGATTTGTAAAGTCTTTTTTGTGATATTTTTCAAATTTTTGAGATGTTATAATTTTGCTATCAAAATTATAGTCTCGTATGTGAAACATTCCTAATATGTTATGCCCTTTCCTTGATAATCAATCTGGCTCCTATAAATAGCTCAGCTATTCTGCTCCATAAATTTCATGTAGTTAACCACCATCATCGCGATCTTGAACGTCATTGCGTCCTCAAAGACACGGATGTCCAGCCCTGTGCTCTTCTGCAACTTCTCCAGCCGGTACACCAGCGTATTCCTGTGAATATAGAGCTGCCTGGCCGTCTCGGATACATTCAGGTTATTCTCGAAAAATTTGTTGATCGTGGCAAGCGTCTCATCATCGAACGTTTCCGGGGTCTCTCCGGTGAACACTTCCTTCATGAACATCTCGCACAGCGGAAGCGGAAGCTGGTAGATCAGCCGTCCGATGCCGAGCGTGCTGTACGCGATGACCGCCTTCTCCGTATAGAAAATCTTGCCCACGTCGAGTGCCATCCGCGCTTCCTTGTAGGAGCGGGACACCTGACGAATCTCGTCGACGATTGTTCCGTAGGCAATCTTCACACTCGACATCGCTTCGGAATTCAGCATATCGCGCAGCATATGAGCCGTCTTTTCAACCTCCTCATAGCCTTCGCTCTCCTTGAGCTCCTGCACCAGGATAATACTTTTCTCGTCGACTGCCGTGATAAAATCCTTCGGCTTGCTGCCAAACAAGCCCTTGACGATCTCCATCGCCGCATTGTCCTTTTCGTACTTTGTCTCGATCACATAGACGATCCGGCGCACCTCCGCATCGATATGGAGCTTTCTCGCCCGGTTGTAGATATCGATGGAAAGCAGGTTATCCAGAAGCAGGTTCTGGATATAATTGTTTTTGTCGAAACGCTCCTTGTAAGCTATGATCAGATTCTGGATCTGACTGACCGCCACGCGCCCCAGCATATAGGCGTCCTTCGACGCTCCCTGCGCAATCAGGACAAATTCCAGCTTCTTATCGTCAAAAACCTTAAAGAAATGCGCCCCCTGCACGACCTGGCTGTCTGCCGGCGATTCTGCAAACTGTACAATTGCGCTTTCCGGCATCTCCTCTTCCTGAACCGTCGATGCTACCAAATTGCCATGTACATCCGTCAAAATAAAGTCTACTCGTGTGATCGTGTTCAGCTCGTCCAGCGTGTTCTGTAAAATCTGACTTGAAATCATCGTCCTACACCCTTCTCCCTTCTTTTTAGTCTTTTCAAGGCTTTCTTCTCCTTAGCCGAATTGCACTGCCTGGGTTGCTCTATAAATTTGTTACTTTTTTACAATGTTAAAATAATCATACTCGATTTTCTAAAATTTTACAACAAAAAAGTGCGCATCAAAAAAGCAGCAAAAAAAGCAGGAGCCGCTTCGACGGCCTTTTCAGCCGTTATCCCGAAAATGCTCCTGCCTTTTTTGGATTATGAAATTATCAAGCTTCCGAAATCAAGTCCTGTTTCCATTGCAATCTTCCGATTGTCTAAAACTTGAACACCGCAACTCCGTAGGGCGGCAGGTCGTACGCGAAGGAATACTCCCTCCCGTCGCACTCCTGCTTCACTGCCTTGTAGATCTCCGGCTGCTCCTTGCCGCTGCCGCCGAACTCCGCCGCGTCGCTGTTCAGGATCAGCTTGTACTGCTTGCGCTTCGGCACCCCGACACGGTAGTCCGGACGCGCCATCGGCGTGAAATTGATGACGAACAGCAGGTTGCTCTTGCCGTCCGCCGAGTGCCGCACAAAGCTGAAAATGCTGCGGAAGCAGTCGTCGGCGTTGATCCACTCGAAGCCGCAGGGATTGCAGTCCGCCTGGTACATCGCGGGCGTCTTCGCGTACAGATGCAGCAGCGCGCGCACGTAATTCTGCATCTGACGATGCTTCTCCTCGCCGAGCAGATACCAGTCGAGCTCCCGCTCCTCGCTCCACTCCTGGAACTGCGCAAAGTCCTGCCCCATGAACAGAAGCTTCTTGCCCGGATGCCCAAACATGAACGAATATCCCGCTTTCAGATTCGCGAATTTATCGTCGTACAGACCCGGCATCTTGTTGATCATCGAGCACTTGAGATGCACCACCTCGTCGTGCGAGAGCACAAGCACATAACGCTCCGAGTACGCGTAGGTCATCGCGAAGGTCATCTTGTTGTGGTTGTAGCGGCGGAAGTACGGGTCGAGCTTCATATACTCGAGGAAATCGTGCATCCAGCCCATGTTCCACTTCATCGTAAAGCCGAGCCCGTCGTCCTCCGGGCGGCCCGTCACCTTCGGCCATGCCGTGGACTCCTCGGCAATCATCATCAGGCCCGGATAGCGGCCGACCATGAGGCTGTTCAGGTGCTTGAAGAACTCGATCGCCTCAAGATTCTTGTTGCCGCCGTACTCGTTGGCAACCCACTGGCCGTCCTGTTTGCCGTAGTCAAGGTAGAGCATCGAAGCCACCGCGTCCACGCGCAGACCGTCCACATGGAACTGCTCCACCCAGTAGATCGCGTTGGCGATCAGGAAATTGCGCACCTCATTCTTGCCATAATCGAAGATTTTGGTTCCCCAGTCCGGATGCTCACCCTTGCGCGGATCTGCATACTCATAAAGCGGCGAGCCGTCAAAATTCGCCAGCCCCTGCTCGTCGCGCGGGAAATGCGCCGGCACCCAGTCCAGAATGACGCCGATCTTGTTCTTGTGCAGATAATTCACAAAATACGCGAAATCCTCCGGAGTACCGTAGCGCGAGGTCGGCGCGAAATAGCCGGTCACCTGATAACCCCACGAACCGTCGAACGGGTGCTCCGCGATGCCGATCAATTCAACGTGCGTGTAGCCCATATCCTTGATGTATGCGACCAGAGAATGCGCAAAATCACGGTAGTTGTAATAGCCGGCGCTGTCCGGGCCGTGCGGGTGCTTCATCCAGCTTCCCGGATGCACCTCGTAGATCGCGACCGGGCTCTTGTCCTGCTCAAAGCTCTTGCGCTTTTCCATCCAGACAGAATCCGACCACTTAATCCGGGACAAATCCGCGACGCGCGACGCCGTCCCCGGGCGGAACTCCGCATGATTGCCGAACGGATCGGCCTTGTAGATCTTCTGACCGTCCGGCGTATGGATCAAGAACTTGTACAGCTCTCCCTCCTCCACGCCCGGGATAAACAGATCGTAAACCCCGAGCGGCTCCTGGCGCTCCATCGGATACTGCAGCTCGTCCCAGCCGTTGAACGAGCCGATCACGTGCACAGAATCCGCGTGCGGCGCCCACACTGCAAAATACACGCCCTTCTTTCCGCCGACCTTCATCGGATGCGCGCCCAGCTTCTCAAAGATGTTGTAGTGCGTTCCCATGCCGAACAGGTACTGGTCGTAGTCCGAGATAAACTGCTCCGGACGCTTCGGCTTCTTGTTTGCGGCTTTCGCGTTTGCCTTCTCTGCCATTTCTAACCCTCTCCTTCGTTTTGTTGCTGCATTTATATTCTGTTCGTTCAACCCGATCCGATTTACACAACGGACAGCAGCCTGCAGCCGCCCGCCGGGAGCGTCGCAGAAATCCTCCCGTTCTCCTGTGGAACTTCCGCTCCGGTCTCGAGATCCGTGATGTGCTGCGCGGCCTGCGGAAGCGGCACGGACAGCTGCGCCTCCTTCTCATCGTTGTTCACCATCACGACGACCGACTCCTGCTCACCGATCCGCGCGAACGCGTACTGGCGGTTCGTCAGCAGCAGCTCGCGATAGCGTCCCGTGCCGATGACCGGGTGCTCCTTCCGGCACTTCCCGAGAAAAGTCAAGAATTCCTTCAATCCCGGTACAGGCGGGTTCGCATCCATCGCCTCCGGATCAAGATACGGCCGCAGCGCCGGATCCCCGCCGTTTGCTTTCCGTCCGTCGACGCCCCACTCCGAACCATAGTAGATCGACGGAAGTCCCGGCAGCGTGTAGAGCAGCGTATACACCGGCTTGATGTGCCGCTTGTCGTTCAGCTTCGAGGCAATGCGATCCACGTCGTGGTTGTCCACGAACGAGTAGAGCGTGCGCCCCCGGTAGATCCCGCCGTTCTCATCAAACTGCCTGCGGATAGTATGCGCAATCTCAAAATAATTATGGTCATTGTGACCGGAATACAGGCCCTTGTGCAGCTCGTAATTCGTCACCGAGTGCAGCATCTCCGGATTCACCCAGCGCGCGTAATCCCCGTGAATCACCTCGCCCATCAGCCAGAAATCCTGCTTCTCATTGCCCGTCATCCAGCGCATTTCCCTCATAAAGTCAAAATCCAGGCAGTCCGCGCAGTCGAGCCGGATGCCATCGATGTCGAACTCATGGATCCAGAAACGGATCACATCAAAAAGATAATCCTTCACCTCGCGGTTCTGCAGGTTCAGGTTCGCCAGCTCCGCGCAGTTCCTCCACGACTCGTAGCCGAAGCCATCGTTATAATAATTGTTCCCCCAGAAATTGACTCCCTTGTACCAGCCGCAATAGCGCGAGCCCTCGCGGTTCTGCCTGATATCCTGGAACGCGAAAAACTCTCTGCCCGTGTGGTTGAACACGCCATCCACCACAACCTTCAGGCCAAGCTCATGCGCCTGCTGCACAAAGGTCTTGAAGTCGTCGTTATCCCCAAGCCTGCGATCCACCTTATAATAATCCTTCGTATCATAGCCGTGCGTCGTCGACTCAAACAGCGGCCCTATGTAGATTGCCCCGCAGCCAAGCTCCCGGATATGCGGCAGCCATTTCTTCAGCCCGTCGAAACGGTGCACAATCTCCTCCTGATTATTGTCAAACGGCGCCCCGCTCATGCCGAGCGGATACATATGATAAAAGATAGCTGTTTCATACCATGCACTCATGTCAAAACTCCTTGTATTTTATATTTTTAAGCCGTACAAGCTCAGATGCTTTCGCATCTTCGCTCACGGGCCCCTCGCCGGGGCGGCATCGCCCTCCTTCGGAGAGCGATCGCGTCGCCCTATCATCCGTCGTCAAACCGCAGGCTTTCGTGAGCAAGCTCCCGCCGCCTGCGTTTGTCTCCGTCTGGCACGGCTTGTAGCTTACGTGAAGATCCCATACATGAACTGATCGACGACGGAAGCGATCTGCTCCCCGCCGATCCTCCCGGACGCCTCCTCCGGATCTGTCTCCCACTGCAGGAACAAATACTGATGGATCGTCCCGAGAAATCCGATCGCGAATTGCCGCTGCCGCCCGCGCATATTCCCCAGCTTCCCGGCCTCGCGCTCAAACGCCTGCACAACGCTCTCATAAAGCTCGACAAAATACGGCCGCACCGCCTGATATGCCTCATTCTCCCGCGCAGAGTAGAGCAGCGCCATCATCATCATATAAAACTGCCGGTCCTCCTCATAGAAAGCACAGGAAATCTCCCCCAGCCGGTACAGCGTCCCCCGGATATCGCTCCCGGCAGCCGCCAAATCTTTTACCTGTGGAAGATAGTGCTCGAAACGCGTCTCCAGAAGCGTCCTAAGCAGGCCGATCTTACTGCCAAAATAGTAATACAGCGTCGGCTTCGTCAGACCTGCGCGCTCCACGATCTCCTGAACTCCGACGGCGTCATAACCCTTCGCATAAAATAATTCCTTCGCACATTCCATAAGAAGCGCTTTGTTATTCATCTGGAAATGCCTCCCAGATTAATATACCGTTCGGTATACAAAATGTCAAGGAGAATAATTAATATAAAAAGCAGGAAACCATTTCGCGATTTCCTGCCTTCTGTCAATCTTATATTTGAACCGCTCAGTTCCTGCTTTCCTTTGCCTCTGTCCTCCGCCGCCGTACGCCGTCCCGGTCGATTTTCTTATCCTTCTGCCTCAACGTACTTCCACCTGACACAGCTTCATCGCTTCCAGCGCATTTGCATGGCTCTGCGGCGTCACGCCCGCACAGCAGGAAGCATCCACCGCGATCGGAACCTCCGGCAGCTTTGCCTTCAGAATCATCACGTTCGAGATCACACAGATATCCGTGCAGAGTCCAACCACCTCGATCTCCTCCAGATCTGTCAGTCCCGCCGCGTACTCGGCCAGCTCAAGCGAGCCGAACGAAGGCTTGTCGATCACCGGGCAGTCCGCCTCGGCCACCTTCTCCGAGATCTTCCAGCCAAACGTGCCCTTGATGCAATGCTTCACAGGAAGCTTTTTCCCCTCCTGCGTCTCCAGATAATTCTCCGGATGCGTATCTCTCGTATAGACGACACGGTCGCCACGTGCCAGATATTCTTCAATCTTCGCGCGTACATTCCCCACGATCTGCACCGCCTCCGGCGTGCCGAGCGCACCGTCGATAAAATCGTTCTGCATATCGATTACTGCTAAAAGCCTCATAAACTCCTCCGATCTTCCTTCCGGACTAATGTCTGCAAACAATTGTTTCTGATGCTTTCGTTCCGCACAATCTGCTGATTTCATAGGTATATTAGCACGCATCTATGAAATCTACAAGGCTAAACAGCGATAAAAGCAAGCAAAAAGCACCGTTCCCGATACTCGATCGACCATAGGAACGGTGCTCTTATGAGACATGGGGGATTCGAACCCCCGACAACTTGATTAAAAGTCAAGTGCTCTACCAACTGAGCTAATATCCCATCTGTTTTACTTACGGAGTTGAAATGTAGTTTTGCTTTTTGCTGGAAGAATTTCTTCTCCGTAAGCCAGATACCCCGTAGCACGCTGCGGGGTATCCGACCCTCGCGACATTCGCCAAGCACGCATAAATACGTGATAGCTCATTGTTTCGCGGGAATAAACAGCATGCCCAGAACCGGAGTCGAACCAGTGACACGAGGATTTTCAGTCCTCTGCTCTACCAACTGAGCT
>CANQWV010000008.1 GCA_947627645.1 uncultured Lachnospiraceae bacterium
ATCGCACCGGTCGCCCGCAAGGTGATCGGCGTGGAGATCGTCGAGGAAGCTGTTGTGGCTGCGCGGGAAAATGCGCGGCGCAATGGTCTGACAAACTGCGAATTCATTGCCGGGGACGTATTGAAAGTCATCGACGATATCCCCGAGCGCCCGGACTTCATCATACTGGATCCGCCGCGCGACGGCATCCACCCGAAGGCACTCGCAAAGATTATCGATTACGGCGTGAATCGTCTTGTCTACATCTCCTGCAAGCCGACGAGTCTGGCGCGGGATCTGAAGGTATTTCTGGAGAACGGATATCGCCTGGAGCGAATGACGTGCGTGGATATGTTTTGTGAGAGCGTTCACTGCGAGACGTGCGTACTCTTGTCCAAACTTGATATCGAACAGCGTATGGAAGTGTAACTGACAGATGGTCATGATCTGGTAATTTGACTGCTATTGAGAAAAATATTCAAACTGAATGAAGGGTCAAGTGGCTTAGAGATATATGTCAATTCTTAATATGGGTTGACGAGATCTTAAAGATTACTCTTGTGAATTGTGAAGTGCAATGATATAAATATTTATATGATTTGCATTTTTACGTAGATAGGATAAGAGGTATCTGATACGAACGTAAGCTATAAAAAATTGTGGAAAGAATTAATAGACAGAGACACGATGAAGCAAGATCTTCAGAAAGAAGCAGCAAGGTGGTATAAGAGTATGAATTTGGAACATATTTCAATTAAGAATTTCAAAGGCGTGGAGAATATGGAACTTGAATTTACGCCGGGAGTAAATCTGCTGATCGGGGATAACGGAGTCGGGAAAACTTCGGTATTGGAAGCGATCGCAGTGGTCTTAGCGGGAATGCTAAAGGGACTCAAAGGAGTGCCGACAAAAAATATTCTGCAAAGTGATATACGGTTTACTATAGATGAAACCGGAGATGCATCAACCGGGGTGCGCTATTGGTGCCCGTCGGAGATTTCATGCACTATAAGAGATAATGATATGGAGTATAGGCTGAGGAAGTGGCGCGAAGACGAGGCCGGAAATACGAGGACAAAGATAGAGGATACCGGAATCGTGAAATGGATGCAGAAGCAGTCGAATGATTTGAGTGCGGTACTGCCCTTGCTCTGCTTTCAAAGTGATGCGAGAGTATGGCAGATGCATCGTGGGGATTATGGAAAAGAATTGAGGAAAAAGTTGGATGACCGGCGCTGCGGCTATATTGGCTGTTTGGATTATTCACTGGATATGAAGGGGATCCTGGCTTGGTGCTTAAAGATGGAGTTCAGCGCTTTTCAAAAAAACCAAAAGATAAAAGAATATGAAGCGTTCAAGGGAATAGTAGCAGAGTTTATGAAGAATATCGGCGATTTGGATGCTGTACCGGAAATCTACTATTCCAGACAGCTAGACCAGATGGTTTATCGAGAAGGGAATCTGACAATGCCAATCTCCAACCTAAGTGCGGGTTATCAGTCTTTACTGTGGGTCATCATGAATCTGGCATACAGGCTGGCTTTGCTGAATTCTGAAAAGGCCGGGGATTGGAAAGAAACGCCGGGCATTGTTCTGATTGATGAGATTGACATACATTTGCACCCGAAGTGGCAGTGGAATATTGTGAAAGCATTAGAAAAGACATTTCCTGGTATGCAGTTCATTTTGGCGACGCATTCCCCGATTGTGATTTCCTCCTGTAAGAATGAGCATCTTCTGAGAATTGATGAAGATCAGGAAGTGTTTTATCTGGAGGATGCCTATGGCTATTCGGTTCAGGACGTTCTTATCTTGCGCCAGGGGACAACGGAAAAACCGAAGGAAGTGAAAGAACTGGATAATCTATTTGAAGAAGCGATCGATCAGGATGACTGGAAGAAAGCAGAGCGTGTTATCAAAGAGATGGAAAAGATATTGGGGGATGAGCATACGGATGTCCGCAGTGCAAGAGAAGAACTGGAATTAAATCGTTGGGTGGAGGATTAAATGCTGTATATCGAGAAGAAAACGCCTCCCAGAGAAGTGGTGCGTGAAGTAAGCAAAATAAAAAGCGATCCGGGATGGAAAGCGATAAAAGACGGCAATACCAAAGCAATCCGGGATGAATTTGATAAGCTTCCGAAAGAAACGATACGGGAAAGCCTGCTTGAAGAGCAGCACTATTTATGTGCATATTGTATGAGGAAAATTCAAAATAATGGCCAATCAACGTCGATTGAACACTGGTATCCCTTGAGCAAGGATAAGGAGCTGGCGTTAGATTATGGAAATATGCTGGCTGTCTGCGATGGAGGGAAAAATTGGAAAGGCAGTGGTAAAAAAGTCTTATGCTGTGATGCATGGAAGGCGGACGAAAAAGATTTGAATATCTCACCGCTTAATAAACAACAAATGGACAAAATCGCATATGGCAAAGACGGTTTTATAAAGACAGCCCCGTATGACAAAAAAATGGAAGATGATATTCAGGATATTTTGCGTTTAAACGGACTCTGGAAGAAAGGAAAATTTATTGCAGATACTTCTACAGAACTGATAAAAGGAAGAAAAGACACTTATCTGCAATATGAAAGAATTGTCAAGAAGTTAGGCAAAGCTGGGAAATGCACGTCTTCTGCGATAAAAAAGATAATTGATGAGATACAAAACGTTGAGCAGAGACCGGAATATGCAGGGGTACTTCTCTACTTTTTCAATAAAAAGTATCAGTCTCTGGTAAAACGTGGGTTATAAATCTTGCAATGGCAGGAGGATTTGTTTTTATGGATTCAGATAAAATCATGCAGGAGTTGAATCAGCGTTTTGAGCTGACGACACTATAAACAACCATCTGGTATATCGATGATGTTCTGGAATGTGGCTGATCTGGAGAAAACGGCATTTACATATTAGGAACAAAAAAGGGTCATTGCTCTATAGATAAATTCGCATCTATTTGCAATGGCCCCTTTTGCTGACGAAGTTCAAAACAATGGGTCAGCAGGCCTGACAGCTGCCTGGAAAGCGCTTTGCTCTGTTATTTACTGAAGCGGTAAATCCTCACGCCGTGGGCAGGAACATCTGCACAGATCCTGTTTCCGGCGATCCGGCAGGCTTCCCCGCCCCATAGCTCGCGGATTTCTCCCGCGGGAGCGGCGGGAGCATCTGGCACTTCGGCGGAGATTTTCAGCTTTTCTTCTGCGAGAGCATCCGGCACTTCGGCGTAGATCTCCGCTTCTTCATCCGCGAGGTTGAACAGCGCGATCCGCACACAGTGCGCCCCCTCGGAGAGCCACACGGCCTCTTGTTCGGAGCGTTTGAGCTGTACGCCTCTGCCGTCCTTCAGCATCTCAAGAATATCGGGATTGGTCAGCAGCTGGAAATTTTTCTCGTCGAGCTGAGGCAGGTCGGTGCCGATCATCAGCGGCGAGCGGCAGATGCACCAGAGGGTCATCATGGTTCTGAGTTCGTCGTCGGTAAAATTCGAGTACCACTCGTGTCCATGCCCTTTGCCCAGCTTTCCGACCGGCAGCATATCGCAGTCCGGCCAGCAGCCTTCGCGGGTGTGATCCTGCCACTGCTCGCAGCGCCAGAACATATTTTTCAGAAGCTCCCACTTGTCCCAGAAATCGTCGGTGATCCGCCACATATTTGCATTCTGTGTGTAGTGGTATGCGTTTTCCACGTGTGCCGGGCCCGGGGAAAGACTCAGGACGATTGCGCGGCCGCACTTGTCGATCGCCCTGCGGAGCATCCGCGTCTCCTCCCAGCCGGAAAAGCGCTCGACCGGGTACATCCAGCTGTCGCAGATATCGTCGCACTTGATGAAGTCCACGCCCCAGTCGGCATACATCTGAATGATCGAATCATAGTAGGCCTGCCCTGCCTCGCTGTGTCTGACGCCGTACATATCCGGATTCCAACCGCAGATCGAGGACGGATCCGCGACGTCGCTTGCGTTTACGTTCGTTCCGAGAACCTTCAGATGCCGGTGCGCCGCAAGCCGCGGGATGCCGCGCATGATATGGATGCCGAATTTGAGTCCCAGGCTGTGGATGTAGGACGCGAGCGGCCCGAAGCCCCTGCCTCCCGCGGAGCTCGGGAATCGGATGTGCGACGGCTGAAGGCGTGAGTACTCGTCAATCTCAAAATCCTCAAAGGGGATGTACTGGTAGGTGCCGCGCCTGGTTCCGGCGGCGTTTGAGTACCACTCGATGTCGATTACGACATACTCGTAGCCATATTGCTTGAGATTCTTTGCCATGTACTCGGCGTTTGCCCGGACCTCGTCCTCGGTCACAGTCGTGTCGTAGTAGTCGTAGCTGTTCCAGCCCATCGGCGGGGTTGCGGCAAATTTGTTTTTATCCATGTGTATCCTCCTTGTTAATGGTTTAAAGTGATCGGTCAGAGCGGCCAGCCAAACTGTCCGGCCTGAGCCGCCGAACCGCAGGCATACGCGGCCGCCTCTATAGTTGTGTTATATCATTTTCAAAATAAAATCTCAATCAAAAAAAGAAAGCCTGCCTGAGGTCTGTCAGCGATTTGGGCGGCTTGTCGAAGTGAAATCCCAATCAAAAAAGAAAGCCTGCCTGTGGCCTATCCGCAATTTGAGCGGCTTGCCGAAATGAAATCTCAGTCGAAAAAAAGAAAGCCTGCCGCTGATGTAGAGTGACAGCAATGCCCTGATATGCTATAATGTGGGTATCGGACAGATGGTTCAGGAGAAGAAAGGAGAAAACAGATATGGCATTTTTGAATGTAGAATTTTACTCGCAGGCGCTGATCCGCCCCGTCACTTTTAAGATGTTTCTGCCGAACGATTCCCGGGAGGGACAGGACAGCGGCGAGAGGATACGGACACTGTTTTTGCTGCACGGCTTCACGGGGGCTTCAGGCTGGTGGGGCAACGAGCAGCTCGCGGAAAAATACCGGGTGGCTCTGGTGATGCCGAACGGGGAAAATTCCTTCTATCTGGATGGGATTTCTTCGGGGCACAGGTTTGCCACTTTTCTGGGCGAGGAGCTGGTAGCTTATCTGCGCCGCACCTTTGGCCTGGCAATGAGTTCTGACGAGACCGGGATCTGCGGCCTGTCCATGGGCGGTTTCGGGGCTTTGCGCACCGCGCTTGCCTACCCGGACACTTTTGGCATGGCGGGGGCCATGTCTTCGGCTCTGATCATGCATCAGATTGCGCATATGAAGCCGGGGGATGCCGATCCGATGGCGAACTTTGAATACTATCGGGAATGCTTCGGCGATCTGGAGAAGGTGGAGGAGAGCGACGCCAACCCGGAGGTACTGGTGGACCGGCTGAAGGCTTCCGGTCATGCCTTGCCAAAGATCTATATGTGCTGCGGGACGGAGGACTTCCTGCTGGAGCACAACCGGAGCTTCCACAGGTTTTTGACGGACCGGGAGGTGCCCCATGTCTATGAGGAGGGTCCCGGAGGGCATGACAGTGTGTTTTGGGACGCGCATACACCGAAGATCATCGAGTGGATGTTTGGGCGTTAGGTGCGGAGCGGACGCAAAGGTTTTATTTGGGAATTTGTCAATTTTCCGAAAATTTCGGACTGGAAAAAAATGATTGAAAACCGCATAATATATGCATTATAATAGCAGTACTCAAAACAGGCGAAAGGGAGGGAAAAGAGTGATGAAATCTACGCTGCGCAGGTTGTCGTTTATGCTTCTTGTGTTGTTGCTTTCTGTCGCGGTTTTGCCGTCATCGGCATCCGCAGCGAAGGTAAAGCTCAGCAAGACAAAGTTAACTCTCACGGTCGGAAAATCGGCCAAACTGAAATTAAAGAATAATAAGAAAAAGGTGAAGTGGTCATCTTCCAGGAAGAAGGTCGCCACCGTTTCTTCTAAGGGAAAAGTAAAGGCGAAAAAGCCGGGAACTGCGAAGATTACCGCAAAAGTCGGCGGGAAGAAATATGTCTGCAAGGTTACGGTGAGGCCGAAGGTCAAGAAGGTCAAGCTGGACAAAGCCAGCATATCCCTTCAGGGCAAGGGCAGTACGTACACTTTGAAGGCGACGATTACGCCTAAGAAAGCAGACAAAAAGCTTTCCTGGACGTCCAGTGCCCCGGAGGTCGCGACTGTCTCAGACACGGGCGTGGTGACGGCCGTTGCGGACGGCACAGCCCAGATAACTGCTATGGCGAAGGACGGCTCGAAGAAGAAGGCGGTCTGCACGGTCACGGTGGCCGGAGCGGGTGGAGCAGCCGGAGCAGGCGGTGCAGGCGGCTCAGGCAGCGCGGGCGGCCAGCTTGAGGCGTCTGTGACAGAGGCGACGCTCTCCAACGCGTATCCGCAAAAGGGCGAGCAGATCCAGGTCTATGTAAAGATTGATTCCAGCACCGCTGAGGAGCCTTCTGCCGTCACGGTGAACGGGAAGACATACTCGCTGACAAAGCAGGCAGATGGAAGATATGCGTTCTCCTATCCTGCACAGGGCATGGCGGGCAAGGAGAGCATCCACATTGAGGGAATCCAGTACAACGGGCAGTCGGTTTCTGTGAGCTACGACGTGCCTTCGATTGACGTGCTGAAAACAAAGCCGTCGGTCAGCGGCCTGACCTATGACGACAGCGGAGATAACCATAGCGTTTCCTTCGCTCTGGAGGATCCGGACGGCGCGCTTCTGTCCGCAGAGCTTATGGTGACTGACGCGGACGGCAGCCCGGTCAGCCTGAAGGCGGCCAAGCTCGACCTCTCAAAGAAGAGCTATCAGTTCGCACTGGAGGAGATCACAGAGAACGGCGTATACCAGGTCAGCGTTGAGGCGTCCTACGACCTGGACAGCGCGTCGGCTGATGCGGCGAACCAGAAGACGGAGAGTCTCGCGTCGAAGGAGATCCGCGTTACCATGGACTATGCGTTTGAGCTTGGCGAGGTCGTCGTCCGGAAGGTGGACCGCGAGAAGAAGACGGCGACGCTTGGGTTTGTGAGCACGAACGCATCCGGGCACAGCGTCGCGCGGGTAACCGTCAATGAGAAGACGTATGAGGCCGTGAAGGCTTCCGACGGTACATACACGGTGGAGGTGGCTCTGGAAGCACTCCGGAAGACTACCTTGAAGATTACGGAAGCAGAGCTTGACAATCACAAGAGCTTTGCGCTTGAGAACGTGGAGATCGAGATACTGAAGGCAAGCCCGAAGGGAAAGCTGATGGCTGCTGTCGACGGAGCGAAGATCAGCGTGGAGTATGAGCTGACCGATACAGATGGCGTTGCAGAGGCGACGCGTGTCATCCTCAAGAATGTCAGCGGCACGCTGAAGTCCGTAGAGTGCACGGAGGCGGCGGGCACGGTGGTATTTGACGAGGAGACGGTTGACCAGATCCTGATGGAGGGGGACTACACCGTCGAGCTTACGGCGGACTTTGACGCTGCGGACGGAGAAGGCCTCCGCACGCAGACGCTTGCCTCTGCTGCAGCGGCGGTGCCGGTGGTCGCTGAGATCAAGGACAGCAAGCTCGGAGCGTCCTATGTGGCAAAGAAAGGCAAGGCAGAGATCCTTTATACGATCGAGACCAATACCAGCAGGCCTGTCATGTCAATTCTGGTAGGCGGCGAGGAGTGCGCGGCGGCGTTTATCTCAGAAGGCTGCTATCGTGTCGAGGCAAGCGTGGGCAGTACTGCGGGCGAGGAAACGCTGCTCGCCGACATGATTCATTTCGAGGGAGGCATATCTGCGGATGTGGACCACACGGACAAGGTCTATGTCCTCAAGGATGTTCCTTCCGCAGAGATGAATTATGACGATTCCGGGGCTGAGCCGCAGCTGTCGGTTAAGATTGACGACCCGGACGGGGCTGTGACCGGCGGCGAGATCTGGATGACAGATGGCACGGTTAAGCTGGATTCCACCGTGACGACGGTGTCGGCCACGGGCGAAGAGGAGAAGGGGACAAGGATGATCGCGGTCGATCTCTCGAAGCTGGAGAACGCCCATGCGTACAGATTGAACCTGATGCTCAATTACGACCTGGATGACGATGGGGAAAACAATGAGAACCACAGCGTCGTGGCCAAAACTCAGGATGTTGAGCTCATCAAGGATTACCATTTCGCGCTGCGCAACCTGGCGGTCGAAGGAGTGAACCGGACGGGTAAGTCCGTGACGCTTTCGTTTGAGAGCGCGAACGCTTCCAGCACGGCTTATGTCGCGGAGGTAGTGGTGAATGAGAAGACCTGCCAGGCAGTGAGGGACGACAAGCTGGTGGAAGAAGGGGAGAATGGCTCCTTCTATAAATACAGTGTCACTGTGCCCTATACGGAGGAAGATCGGTGCGAATATGTCCTCACGCAGGCGGTGCTCGACAATAAGAAGAGCTTCCCGGTTTCTGATGTGAAGACCGTGGCCTTTAAGAAGGCGCCTTCGGCAGCAGGAGACGTGACGCTGACGCTTGAGGGACAGAAGTATACGGCGGCCTTTGCCGTCGAGGATCCGGACGGCACGCTGGACGCGCTGTACGCGAAGCTGATCGACTGGAGCGGCAAGACTGCCGAGACGGTTAAGCTTGAGCTTAAGTCCGGCGGGGCTTATACGGCAGAGTTTGAGACTCCGTGCGACCACGCGGGCACCTACAAGGCTGAGATCACGGCGGACTATGACCGGACAGACGGCCGGGGGCTGATCAGGGATGCGAAGCTTGGCACCGGCTCCCATGAGATCATGATCGAGATCGATGAGGCTAAGGCGACGCCGGACGAGGCGTATGTAGAGAAGAACGGGACGGTAGGGATTCACTATGAGATCACCGACAACGTGTCCTACATGGTGAAAAATGTGGAGATCCTCACGAGTGTGGACGGCGAGGAGACCACTGCGGTATACGAGATCACTGACATACAGGAGACGGCGGGAAGCTCCAGCTTCAAGGTAAGCCTTACGGCGCCGCAGAAGGCCGGGAAGGTGAAGTACACCCTTTCGAAGATCAATTATATTGACGACGAGGAGGACGTGAACGCGGAGTATACCGCGGAGGCGACGGACTGCGCGGCGGAGGTCGAGGTGCTGAAATCCAGGCCGGAGATCACCAACTATCTGGCAGACCGCGAAGGCAAGGCGGTCAGCTTCGACGTGGCGGACGAGGATCAGGCAGTCAGCAAGGTGAGCGTGTCGGCAAAGCCGGAGGAGGGCGAAGCGGTCGCGCTTGAGGCAGTGGAAAAGGACGGCTCCTATACCATCAGCCTGGCGGAGCTGGGGGAGGTTCGCCATGAGCTTACCATCACACTGGACTACGACAGGGATGGAGATCCGGCGAACGACGCAAACGAGGACCAGGCTACCCTCAAGGAAAGCGTTGACTTCTCGGTTGATTACGAGGCTTCCATCAGCAGCATCACAGTGAAGGAGGTCAACAGTGTCAGCGGCACAGTCACCATTGAATTTACGGCGAAGGTGACGGCGGACGGGGAAGAGACGGAAGCTGTCGCGGTAAAGAGAGTCCTCGTGGATGGCGTCAGCTATGAGGTTACGGCAGATGGGAAGACTTATACGGTAGTCGTTCCCTACGGCGAGAAAACCGCGCAGACGCTCACGATCGGCACACTGGTGCTCGGCAACGGCGAGAGCTTTGCCTGCACACAGAACAATGCGGTCAGCGTGTTCCTCGACGCGCCGGAAGTGAGCGAGCTGAAGCTTACGGTAGAAAAAGGCGTGGTCAGCGCCAGCTTTAACCTGAAGGACAGCGCGGGCGTGCTGGGCAGGCTGAGCGCGGCGCTTTTGGATGCTTCAGGGGCTGAGGCGGCCACTGTGGATCTGACGGAGGATGCAAAGGACGGAGGACTGCTCACCGTTTCCTTCAGCGATTATGAGGCAAAGGACGCAGGCGATTACAAGGTCGTTGTTTCCGGCGCTTACAACAGATACGACGGCCTGACGCATGAGAATGAGACGCTTGCCAGCGAGACGCTGAACATTCCTGTCAGCGTGACGGTGGAAAGCAAGGCGCCGAAGTATGCGAAGAAGGCGGAGACGGTTGAATTCACATACAAGGTGACGGACAATACGGCCCTGCAGCTGACGGGTCTGATGATCAACGACGAGGTATACCAGGCGACGGCCGCGGAGGATGCGGACGATACGTACACGGTTCAGCTGACGGTGCCGGGAGTTCCGGGCAAGGTGAGCTATCAGGCGACGAAGGCGATCTACGGTTCAGCCGCTGAGGCCGAGCTGGACGATACGCTGGAAGTCGAGGTGCTGAAGGCGGAGCCGTCCGTCCTGGATTATACGATGGTTCCGGAGACCGGGACATTGTCCTTCCGGGTGGAGGATGAGGACGAGGCGTTTGTCAGCGGCGCGGTCTATGTCGTTGGAGACGACGAGTCGGAGCAGAAGCTTTATGACATCAAAGAGGCGGGCACATACAGCTGCACGCTCCCCGAGACTCTGAATGAGGAGGTCACATACCATGTAGAGTTCAGGCTCAGCTTTGACCTAGGTCAGACAAAGCAGGAAAACAGCGAGACCTTCCAGAAGGATAAAGTGGTGCGTTCGGAGCTTCTGGAGTTTAAGGCAGAGGACGTGACGCTGGACGGGATCCAGGTCGTAGAGGTGAATAAGGATGACAACACCGTATCCATCTGCTTTACTTCCAATGCGGACGCGCAGCACCGTATCACAAGAGTCGAGATCCAGGATCAGGAATATCAGACGGCGTACGACGAGGAGACTGGTCTTTATACGGTGTCGGGCATTGTGTATGCGGAGGAGGACGGCGTAAGGCAGACCTACGCCATCACAAAATTTGTCATGGAGACGGGCGTCGAGGTGGAAACGACGGATGCCGGGCTTGATTTTACGATCTTTGAGAATCCTCCTGCGGTGGAGGAGCTGCAGGTATCGGTGAAGGAGGCGGACGTCAGTATCAGCTTCCAGATAGCGGACGATGCGAAGACCGCGTCAAACCTGTACGTCTCCCTGCGCAGAGAGATCTTTAACGAGGTTTACGGCAACTATGACACGGATATCATGGACTCTGAAGAGATCGATCCCGCGGAGGCGGCCGACGGCTGCGAGCTTGTGCTTCAGGTGAACGACCTCGAGAATTCGTATGATTTCTATGTGGACATCGCAGCGGATTACGAGGCGGCCGACGGTGAGACGCACGAGGAAGAGCGGCTGATCTCACAGACTGCGTCGGTGAAGATTTCCGCGGAGATCCTGAACGATTCGATCTCGTCGCCGGAGGACGATCTGGGCGGCGATGAGGTAGGCGAGATCGTCGAAAAGAAGCAGCCGATCCGCGTGGCGTTTGAGGTAAAGGACAACACGGACTACGACGTGGCGAGCATGGTGATCAACGGGCAGGCCTATGCGGCGGAAAAGGACCGTCCTACCGACAAGGGCACGATCTATCTGGTTGATATTACTGCACCGGACACCGCCGGAAAGAAAGAACTCAACGTCACGAAGCTGTATTACGGCAACGGCTCCAAGGACGCGGAGATAGACTACTCCACAGAGCCGCTGAATGTCAGAAGGATGCCTCCGGTGCTCACGAACTACGTGGACGGCGGCAAGGCGAAAGAGCCGTATCTGGAGTTCACCTTTGAGGATCCGGATCAGACGCTGGTCGAAGGGACAGAGGCGGTCTTAAAGATCACCAATGAAGCAAAAACAGTGGTTCTGGAGCAAAGCCTGACGCCGGGAGAGACTTATCATATTGACCTGAAGAATAAGAGTACTTATCCGGACGGCATCTACACGCTTACCGCGGAGGCCACCTGCATCAACGGGAAGAGCGGCGAGCAGGAAAAGGTAGACCTGCTGGAGGACGACATCCTGCATTTGAAGAAGCGTCTGCAGATCAGGCGCGGTTACGAATACAAGGCGCAGATCATGCCGCTGGAGATGGCGGGCATCGGCCAGATGCCGTACTGCTTCTACGTGCAGATGGATCAGCCTCTGGCGAATGGGGTAAAGCTCAAGGGATTCAAGCTGGCGAAGCTCAAACAGAACGCTGACGGAAGCTATGAGAAGGATGTAGAATATTCAACAGCAACGACGCCTGATGCGGTTACCTTTGATGACTATGGTACTGATTATGGCGGATACGTAATTGACTGGACGTACGAGAAAGGGGTCACCTACGTATTCTTTGAGTCCTTTATCCTGGAGGATGATACGGAGCTCATTCTCGACTTCTACAGCAATTATGCACAGGTGAACGAAGCGCCGACCATGAGCGGCATCAAGCTGTCGGAGGATGTGATCAATGACACGGTCAAGGCGACCGGCAAGCTTTCTGACAAGGATGGAGCCGTGAACCGCCTGCAGTTCCGCCTGAAGGCAGCCAACGGAAGAATTCTGTCTGACACCTTCCTGAACAAAGACGAGATTGCCAAACAGGTGGAGGAGAACGACGGGCAGATCAACGTGGAGTTCCCCAAGGGGATGCCGCTGACGAGCCGCTACAACCTGGACGTTATCGCGGAGTTTGACCTGGAAGGCAGAGGTACGTTCCGGAAGATGTCGCTGGGCGACGTCAGGCTCAACGCGGCGGAGCGCGTCGTCATCCGCGAGCATCATGTCGACGAGCCGTATCCGGAGAAATCGGAGGCGGTGACGTTGGAGTACAAGATCGCGCACAACCTTTCCGCCGGCACGGAGATCGTAGGTATGGTGATCAACGGCGAGGAGGTAGAGCTGAGCTCCTCGAAGGACGATCTGTACAGCTTCAAGGTGGCGGCGCCGACCTACAGCGGCAAATATGACTATACCGCGACGGCTGTTATGCTGAGCAACAAGCAGTATAAGCTGGAGAAGAAGGAGGACGAGGAAGGCGAGGTCATCTACAATCTGCAGCCGACCGATACCGTCGATGTCCTGAAAACGGTGCCTTATGTGTCCGGCTACACGATGAAGGAGAACTTTGCGGATAAGACGGCCACCTTCGATGTGACGGTGGAGGATCCCGACCATGCGCTGACCGAGGGAACCGAGGGCGTGGCAAAAGTGGGCGAGGATACGCAGGCGCTGACGGCGGGCACCACGACGGTTACCTTCCGTGACCTGCCGGCGGACGAGGAGCTCCAGCTGGACGTCATAGGAAACTACGACCTTGACTCGGATCCGGGCAACGGCGCAAATGCATACAAGCAGAGCCTGCTTGCGGAAGCGGAGCCGGTATCCTTCATGCTTCTGGAGGATTACGGCCTGCAGATCTCGGATCTGAAGGTCTGCGATGCGGAGGGAGAGGAGACCGCTTACCTCGAGAAGGGCGCGGTCGCCGGGCTGAGCTTCACGGCCAGCAACAAGACTTCCCAGGACGTTGAGAAGATCGTGGTGAACAACAATTCCTACGATGTCACGAAGCAGGAGGATGGAAGCTACACGGCAAAGATCAACGGCTTCACAGAGGCAGGCGAGACAGAGGTCGCCATCCAGAGCGTGACGCTGAGCAGCGGTAAAGAGCTGGAGACCGGCGCCGACGACGATACGGCTGCGGTGGAGATTCTCAAGGACGTTGTGTCGGTGGAGAAATTCAGGCATACGAGCGGCGAGAACAGCATGACGCTGAACATCGGCATCAAGGACGACGACCAGTCGCTGACCGGCAGCCAGCTGAACGTGACGGTGACAGACAGGAAGACCCAGCAGGAGGTCGTCTCACAGACGATCGCGGCGAAGGCCGGAAATACCATCACATTCCCGACGGAGGGCGACAACCGGAAATACGACGTGAGCATTGTCGCCGACTATAAGCGGGACGAGGACGGCAGGTTCGCGCAGGATGACGCGGAGATCTACCACAAGACCGTGTCCATGGACGACCGCGGCATCGAGATGAAGGAGATCCTGGATGTCAGGATGTACCGGATCGAGAACGGCACGAGGGTGGAAGTGGATGAGATCAATTACGATGATTTCGCGGCCAATTACAAAAAGGGCTACATCGTCAAGATAGAGATGGCGAATCTGCCTGCGTTCTACAGTGCGATTGAGGCCTACGATTACAGGAAGGATGAAAACAAGCTGATACTGAAGATCAGCTATGAGGGCATCGTCTCCCACGGCGGAAGCGAGGGCGACTCTGAGTATCTTGAGATCGAGTATGAGCTCGGCAAAGAGGGCGGCTTCGCCTACAGCGGTTCCTTCGAGAGCCTGCTTGGGCAGATGCAGGCAGAGCCGGGCGGCACGTTCAGGCTGGATAAGGATTATGACGCGTCCACCTTCAGCCCGGATACGATCAGCTACTTTGGAAGCACGGCGTTTACCGGCACGCTGGATGGAAACGGACACACGATCTCCAACCTGTCGAAGCCGCTGTTTGAGAAGCTTGAGAACGCGACGGTCCAGAATCTGTATATTACGGATGTGACGCTTGCGGCGGCAGACAAGGCGAGCGCGATCCTGGCCCATACGTCGAAGCGCTCGAATATCACGAGCGTCCACATTGACAGGGCGACGCTGATCTCGGAGGGCTATGCGACGGGCGGCTATGGCGCGTTCGGCGGCCTGGTTGGCGAGGCAATCGACAACACGGTGATCAGCCAGTGCAGCGTGACAAACCTGACCATGTCCCAGATCTACCTGACCCAGGTGACGGGGGCGATCGCGCGTGATCTGAGGAATTCGAAGGTCGTCAACTGCTATACAGAGGGCACGACGATTTCCGGATGGTGGGGCAGCGCGGGAATCGTCGGCAGGGCGGATTCCACCTCCAGCGTGGAGAACTGTATCTCCAACCATTCGGTATCCGCGTACTTTGATTTTGCGACCAACGCCAACATCGTGGGACAGTGCAACGGCGCGACGCTGAAGAACAACATTTCGCTCGCGGCGGGGAACAGCAGCCACACGCGCAAGATCAGCGACGGAAACGTCAGCGCAAGCTCTTCCGACAACTATCAGCTTTCCGATGTGCCAGGCGTGAACACGACCGGAACCGGAGTGCAGACGATCAGCAGCGAAGCGCTGAACGAGGCATTCTATAAGAACAAGCTGCATCTTGACCCGGAGATCTGGAATCTGGACGGCGCGTCGAAAGACAAGGTGCCGACCTTGAAGTGCAACCGGATGAACGCGCCTTATGTTCCCGGATATGACCGCCTCAAGGAGGATACCAAGTATCAGGCGGACAAGGAAGTCGCCTACAACAACCTGTATAAGCTGACTCCGTTCTATGACGCGTCTTATATACTGGCCGACGCTGAAAAGATCGGGACGGGAGACAGGCTGAACACGAAGAAGCTCAACGGCGTGATCCCCTACAACGCGCAGGGCGAGATTCTCTACGCGCTGGATACGGAGAACTACAACACGATCACAAAGATCAAGTTCGTGTACGAGGATCTGACGATGGAGGAGCACCAGGTTGCGTTTGACACGTATTTCGGCAACGTGGCGTGCTACGATATCACGGATCTGGGACTGAAGTACACATTTAACCACTATGTGATCAATGCGCAGGCACCGCTGGTCGACGAGCTGGTGTCCTACCTGAAGAGCCAGGGCAGCTACGCGAAGGGCTTTGACCCGCTGACAACGGCGAAGGATGGCAACACCTACCGGCATTACTACGATGAGATCCTGTCTGCGGACGACAAGAACCTGAGGGAGTTTGTGGTCAAGGTGCTCGCGAACTGCAACTATGCGGTGACGGGTGCGGACTCCACGGTGAACACGGTAATCCGCGAAGACCTGATCGGCAACAACCGGCTGAAAGAATTGCTTTACGCATACAATTATTTCAAACGCTGGTATGATTTCAACATTGGAGAGTTCAACATTGCGGATATGACCATGTTCAAGGGTGATATCTTCAACGACAGGCTCAACCTGAACATGCTGACGACAGCGCTGCTGTCCAACCCGTCGTCCACCATGCGTACGTCGGCTACCCAGGATTTCTACAGCGGATACGTAGGCACGTACACCGGGCTTGCGAAGCTGCCGGATTACCTGAATTACTTTGTCGAGGCAAGCAAGAAGTACAAGGATGGAAGCGACTGGTTTGCGCAGGCCTTCAGCGGATACCTGATCGAGCTTAAGATGGATGAGATCCCGGGCCTGGATATCAGGTATGAGGATCTGAAGTACCGTGCATGGGAGCATCTGCAGGTGCGCAGCAACCTGATCCTGCCGCTGCTTACCGTTCCGGAGCGCTCTACCTACATCATCTCGTACCCGACGACGATCGCGTTCGGCGCGATCCGGACCTACATCCGCGATCCGTTCGACGAGGCGCAGTATCAGAGCTTCAAGAACAGCGCGGACGGCTGGGCGGCTACTCTTAAGCGGTACTACAATATGTACCTGGGCATCCTGAGCGGCAACAAAACAGACGTGGTGGCCCTGCTCAACAGCAAGGACGACGTGGCGCATGACAACACGGCGATTTACGAGACAAAGGACGCCACGGGCAGAGTCTGGGCAGATGTGGCGAACACCAATGAGCCTTACTTCAAGTGGTTTGCGGAGCCGACCGGCAACTATTACTACCACGAGGCAAACTACGCGGTAGCGAACGGCTGGAAGATTTCGTACGCGCAGGGCAGCTTCTTCGGAAATATGCTCCTGTACAGCCACGAAGCGGCGCACAATCAGGACGGCTCGATCTTCTTCAAGGGCCTTGGCAGGAGAGCGGGAGCCAACGCGGAGTCCTACACGACGTCGTTCTTCACGCAGTCCTTCCCGGAAGGCTCGCCGCAGATCAACGGCACCTATGTCCGCAGCGACACCACGGACGCGCCGAACAATCTGACGCCGGAGCGGATCAACACGCCTGAGAAGATCAATGATTATTATAAGAAGATGTTCGACACTTCCTTCTTCCTGGATTACCTGATGGGAGAGGCCTTCCTGCAGCTGACACCGCAGCAGCAGGCGAAAGTCGTGTCCCAGTATGCAGACGGAAGCAAGAGCGGGCAGGGAGTGACGACGGCGGACATTGAAAAGATGAAGCTGAATACGATAGACGACCTGGTGAAGAACGGGCTGTGCCTGTATTCCAACGTGCAACAGTCTCTGTACAACGTCCGTTGGTATGAGCCTCACAGCAATACATCCATCGTGAGCGATGAGATCTTCCACTATCTCGCATACGAGATGCTGGGATACGCCGGATACGACGACGGATACATCCGCTATGCAGGCAATGTGTTCAAGAACGACGTGGACGCGATCCAGCAGATCGCAAAGAGCGTCGGAGACAGCTACACGAACTATAACGAATACAAGATCGGCCGGTTCGCCGAGGCGAAGGCGCGCAAGGATCAGGTATCCTACATCGATGCAGATGCGGTGATCGCGGAATTCAAGGCGGCTCTTGAGGAAGACGCGGCGCTTCTGTCAGGAAGATTGGTGCCGAATGCACGCGCGGCCAAGCAGAAGTACTATCTGCTGCTGAAGCGCAACACGGATGACTTCCGCGGCGAGGTCTTCCAGGGCAAGGAAGAATCGTCGGTTGAGGTTCCTGTGAATACCGCGGCGGAATTCGTGCAGGCAGTGACAGCCAACAAGTACGCGACGATCCTCGTGAACGACGATCTGGATTTCTCAGGCTACACCAGCGGCAGCTCGATCTGCGGCGTGACGTTCCTGGGAGCGATCAAAGGAAACAACCATGCGTTCCTCAATCTGAGGATACCGGTATTTAAGACTCTGGGCGGGATCACGGTGGAAGATCTGACGATCCGGGACGCCGAGCTGAATACGAACTACGATATGAGCGGCATTCTTGCGCGGAGCATGGAGCAGTGTACGATCCGCAACGTTAGGCTCGAGTCGTCCGAGATCACGGCCAACGGCAAGAGCAGGATCGGCGGCCTGACCGGATATGCTTCCGGCACCACCTTTGAGAATGTCAGCGCAGATGATGTGACGATCAACAACGGAAAAGAGGCTGGAGCGATCGCAGGCTGCGCAAGCGGCTCGACGATCAAGAGCGCAACTGTGAACAAGATCACCGTGACCGGAAACATGGATACGGTCGGCGGTCTGGTCGGCCAGGCGCTCGACAGCCAGATTCAGAGCTCGCACGGAAACGAACTGACCATCTCCGGCAGGACGAACGTGGGTGGCCTGGCAGGCTTCCTTGGCAGCGCGCAGACGGTGTCGGCGGATGGAACGGCTCTTCGGGCGACGGTAGAGAACTGCTGGACGAAGAATGTGACAATCTCCGCGAACACGAAGGCCGGAGGACTGGTCGGATACGCGGAGAAGAACAGCAAGGTTGCGACGAGCAGTACGGCGTATGTGAATGTGACGGCGGCGCTGGATTCTGTGGGCGGCCTGATCGGAGAGCTGTATGATTCCGAGGTGACAGACAGCTATGCGGTGCGCGTGAAGGCGACAGGCAGATCCTACATCGGCGGGTTTGCCGGATACACGCAGAATGCGGTATTTGCGAACTGCTACGCGCAGGGCGAGGCCGTCTGCAACAGCTCGAACGCCGGCGGATTCGTCGGAACGGTCAGAAGGGCTAACAGCAGCAGCACGGTGAGCGTAAAGAACAACCTGGCGCTGGCTGTGGTAGCGGCCACTCAGGCGAAGTTCGACCCGTCCAGTGCGGTAGATCTGATCAACAGCTGCTACGAGAACAACTACGAGATCGAGGAGAACCCGGGCAAGGCCTCCTCCACGAGAAGGATCCTGGAAACGGCGGTCAAGGCCGTACAGAGAAACGAGCTGCTTAGGGCGGACTTCTACACAGGAAGCCTGAAGTGGAGTTCATCCGTATGGGATTTCACTCATGTAAATGACAAGGATCATGGCCTGCCGACGCTCAAGGGCGGGGGCAACGCGCTGGAGGATTCAGAGAACAGCGAATTCGTGATCCCGGAAGAAGAAGTCATCGACATGGCGACGATCGGCGAGACGATCGACTACGAAGAGGAGTCTGAGACGGAGACGGCTGCTGCGGAGGAGATGACCGAGGCAGAGACTGCCGCGGAGGAGACGACCGAAGCAGAGAGCATCGTGGAAGAGACGACGGAAGCGGAGACCGCGGAAGAGACGACGGAAACCGGGCTGCAGGCCGAGGTACACGTCGGCACGGCTGAGGAATTCGTGGAAGCGGTGACTTCCGGGATGTACGCGGAGGTTATCGTGGATCAGGATCTGGACTTCTCCGCATATACCGAGGGCGACGCGGTATGCGCCGCTGCCCTGACGGATAAGATTAGCGGCGGCGGATGCACCTTCACCGGCCTGAAGCTGCCGTTGTTCGGGGCGCTGGACGGCGTCACGGTGGAAGCGCTGACGATAGACGGCGCGGTGCTGTACGCGGATCACGACGTGGACGGCGTTCTGGCGATGAGCATGGAAGAATGTACGATCCGGGATGTCCATCTCGTGTCGGCGGCGATCGCGGCAAACGGCGGAAGCAGGATCGGCGGTCTGGCCGGATGCGCTTCCGGGACGCGCTTCGAGGAAGTCAGCGTGGACGGCCTGACCATCGACGACGGCGGAGAGGCAGGCGCGCTCGCGGGATGCATGATCGAGTCCACCGTTGCACGAAGCAGCGTGAAAGAGCTCGCTGTGACGGGAGAACGCGACGGCGTGGGCGCTGTGGCCGGCGCTGCGTACGATTCTGAAGTAGAGGACAGCTACGCGGTGCTCGTGGATGTGCAGGGCGGATCCTACGTTGGAGGATTTGCCGGATACGCGCAGGATTCATCCTTTGCAAACTGCTATGTGCAGGGCAAGGTAAGCTGCACGGGATCGGATGCGGGCGGATTCACCGGATGCTTTGACAGCGAAGATGCAGACGAAGCGCAGGTGGAGAATTGTCTGGCCCTGACGGTGGTCGACGAAACGCAGGCGAAGTTTGATCCTTCGGTTCCGGACGAATCGTCTGGCCGGAGGTACAGAAACAATTATGAGATCACGGAAAATCCGGGTATCTCCTCCGCGGAGAGAGGCGTCGAAGAGGCGTCGGTGAAAGCCGTTTCGTGGAGCGAGCTGCTGACCGCCGGATTCTACACCGACAACCTGTCATGGGAGTCCGAGACCTGGGATCTCGCCCTGGTGGAGGACGGAGGCCTTCCGATGCTCCGAGGCAAGGGCAATGTGCTGACTGCCGAGGAGAACAAAGGCTTTGTGCTGCCGCCTGACGACGCGCAGGAGCCGGAGACCGCAAAGGACACGGAAGCAGAGCTTTCTCCGGACGCGGAAGTATTCGAGCTTGAGATCGACCTGTCAGGAGACATCCTGGATGGAACGCAGCCGGAGAGCGGGACGCCGGGCACGGAAGCGGACACGGCGGAAGCGATCGTGGATTCCGGTATGGAAGACGCGCCGGCGGCAGAGCCTGGTACAGAGATATCGGCAGATGCAAACGCAGCGGCAGAGGCGGAAGTCATGGAGCCCGGCACGGAGCCGGCACTGCCGGACGCCGGAGCGCCGGAACCGGAGGCCGAGATACTGGAGGCTGAGGTACTGGAGGAAAGCATCGCCCCGTGAGGCCCATGAGGAAAATCTTATAAAGTGAAACAAAAACAGGCATCTGCGCAATGGCAGGTGCCTGTTTTGACAGATGGCCGATCTGCTTTCCCGGCCTTTCTGCAATTTGCTTCGCCGGGCAGACAGCTTATTGCAGCTTTGCCAGCTCCTCTTCCGCGATCCGATACATACGCCGGTCGTTCAGCGCGGCCAGGACGATCAGCAGCACCGGAATGGCCAGCAGGCAGGGCAGGGCCAGGAAGCGGTGTCCCTGGAGAAAGTAGTAAAAGAAAATCAGTCCGATGATAAGGAGGACTGCCAGAAGATAGCTTCCCAGGATCAGCGCCGCGTTCTTTTTGATGGCGGTCGCCTCGTTGTCCCAGTGGAGGTTCGCGTGACGGATACCGCTGATCATGTCGATGTCTACGACAAGATACAGGAGCGGGACGCCGACGGATAGACTGTAGGGGAGGACATACCAGGGGATCAGCCTGAGGAGGATTCCGGCAAGCGCGGCAATCGTCAGGTAGCCGATGGTCGAGATGCCGACGATGTTGCGCGCAACGTCGCGCTTCGCCCGGATCTGTTCCCGGAATGAGAGCGGGAGCTGCTTCATGACAGAAAACGTGTCGCCCTCCCTCGTGATTGAGGAGTAGGCGAGATCGCTGAGCATATTCAGGAAGAGAACGACGACGCAGACGATGCCGAGCGTCGCGACCAGAATGAGGGTGACATTGGAAGTCAGCGCGGTCTTTAACGCGGCCAGCTCTTCCCCGGAGCCTTCCGGCATCGGAGCGGCGTTCCGGCTTGAGACCAGAAGCAGAGGGATCAGGATGAGGGGCCAGCCGAACGCAATGATAAAGTCCTTCAGAAGATAGACCGGGTTTCGCAGAAGCAGCCGCAGCTCTTTTTTTCGATAGCCTGCGCCTGCTTTGCGGGCCGTGTAGACGCTTTCCAGCGCGCGGGCGCTGAGACGCCTGGAGGATGCGGCTGCGTCCTGCATACTGACGGCGCCTTTCAGGTACAGAACCCTGGCGGCCGCGAGATAGGCGGCCAGCGCGGCGGCTGTGGCGAGAAGCGCCTGAAGAACCGGGAAAATTGTCCCTGTCTCCATGAATTTACGGATACACGGGATGACGGGGATCAGCCAGACATAATTTTTGCTGAAGTTTACGGCTGCCCCTGCCGCCTTTACAAGGTCGATGTCCGCATACGACAGGGCGTACCAGCACACATAGGCGATGACGCCGACCAGCGCGCCGAGGACGCCGATATGCTTTAGCACGTTGCGGCTGCGGAAAAGGCGGAATACGCTCATGAACAGGATGGCAAGCACCGCCACTGCCAGCGTGGCGAACAGCGGGAGGAGGATGAGGTACAGGCAGACGCCCAGCCAGAAGGAAGGGCCTGCGGACGCTGCAAAGGCGTAGCCGGAGGCGAAGGATAAGAGCACTCCGGCCATGATCAGGAAGGATTCTGTCAGGACGTTCACCAGCCTTACCGTGGCAAGAGTGACCGGGGAAACCGGCATGGTGATGAGCAAGGCGGTGTCTGTCGACATATAGAGGGAATTGATCAGCTGGATCAGGCCCTTCACCGCGACGATCAGGCCGGTGAGCAGAGCCAGGACGGAGAGCACAACGGCGATCCCGCCGAACAGCTCGAACATTCCGGCAAACGTATAGCCGATATAGCCTCCCCCGACGATCGCGCACAGGATGAGGATGATCTTGACGATCAGCGAGGTCGGGATGGATTTGTCGGCGTACTCGGAAGTCTCCGAGGACACCGGGCGGTCGCATTTGCGAAGCGTTTTGCACAGTACAATATATTTATTCATGATGATCTTCCTTGTTAATCTCGATAAAAATGTCTTCCAGGGACAGGTTGGCGGGATACTTCGACCGAAGCCCTTCCAGCGTGCCCTGATACTGCAGGTTCCCTTTTTTGATGATGAGGATTTCATCGCAGAGCTTTTCCGCCACTTCCAGGACGTGCGTGGAGAACAGCACGGAATTGCCCCCTGCGCAGTGCTCCTTCATCATCAGCTTCAGCTCGTGCGACGCCAGCGGATCCAGCCCCAGCATCGGTTCGTCCAGGATCCAGATCGACGGCCGATGGATGAGCGCGCCGAGGATCATGATTTTCTGCCGCATTCCATGGGAATAGGAGAGGATCGTGTTCTCGATCGCGTCGAGGATGCCCAGGCGGGCGGCGTACTCCTCGACAAAAGCGCGGCGTCCCTCGGTAGGGATCCCATACATATCCGCCATGAAATTGACGTACTCAATACCCCTCAGACGCAGGAAATGATCCGGCGAGTCCGACACGAATCCGAACTGCTGCTTTGCCTTGAGCGGGTCTTTGCGGATATCCGTCCCGTTGAGCAGGACAGAACCCCCGTCCGGCTCCAGGATCCCGGTGATCATCTTCAGCGTCGTGGTCTTTCCGGCTCCGTTCGGGCCGATGAAACCGGTGATCGCGCCGTCCTTCGCTGTCCAGGAGATGTGGTTGACAGCGGTTTTTTCACCGTATGTTTTCAACAGGTCATGTACTTCAATCATAATATGCATTCGCCTCCGTTTCTTATTTTTCCATTTTCTGCCGACGAGGCCGTTCTGTCAACAGGTACAGCGTAAACAGAACAATATGGCACATAAAAAGTCCGTTACTGTCCACTCCGTGAACAGTAATAAAAGCCCTGCTATCTGTTGCCCTGCGTTCAAAAAGTGCTTGCTTTTTTGGCGGGATAATGTTATGTTGAATCTGCTCATATGACTGACGGAGGTGGGAGTACCCACAGGGAGTATGAGCCAAAGGGGAGCCGACCGTCTGGGCATAGGTGTATGTCTGGCGTTTGGCTTTTTTATATGGGAAGCACGGAGCGATCCGTGGGCTTTTCTTACAATCATCACGAAAAAGGAGAGGAGACGCTTATGGAAATGATTTCTCTGGAAAAGGAACTGAAGGAAAACAGCTACCCGGGAAGAGGCATTGTCATCGGCAGGTCCGCGGACGGGACGAAGGCGGTCACGGCGTACTTTATCATGGGACGCAGCGTCAACAGCAGGAACCGCGTGTTCGTCGAGGACGGCGAGGGGATCCGCACGCAGGCGTACGATCCATCGAAGCTGAGCGATCCGAGCCTGATCATCTACGCTCCGGTGCGCGTGCTCGGCAATAAGACGATCGTGACAAACGGAGACCAGACGGACACGATCTACGAGGGTATGGATCGACAGCTGACGTTCGAGCAGTCTCTGCGCAGCCGCGAGTTCGAGCCGGACGCGCCGAACTACACGCCGAGGATTTCCGGCATCCTGCATATCGAGGGCGGGAAGTACAGCTACGCGCTTTCAATCCTGAAGAGCAGCAACGGCGACCCGTCGGCCTGCAACCGCTTCACCTTCGCGTATGAGAACTGCGTCGCGGGCGAGGGGCATTTCATCCACACCTACAAGTGCGACGGCGATCCGCTTCCGAGCTTTGAGGGCGAGCCGAAGCTGGTGGCGATCCCGGACGATATGGAGGAGTTCGCGCAGATGCTCTGGACGAGCCTGAACGAGGACAATAAGGTGTCGCTGTTCGTGCGCTACATCGACATCGCGAGCGGGAAATATGAGTCGAAAATTATAAATAAAAATCAGTGAGCACAGGAGCAGAGCTGAGCGTGGACAGCAGGTACATCAGCAGCGAAGATTGCCTGATATGGATGGCGGATTGCCCGGACAGGGGCAGCCGCTGTCTGAGACAGCACAACCGCAGAGGAATATCAGCATATATGGAGGGATATCGATATGAATGAATTGGCACTGAAATACGGCTGTAATCCGAACCAGAAGCCTTCCCGCATTTTCATGGAGGACGGCAGCGAGCTCCCGATCAAGGTGCTCTCGGGCAAGCCGGGCTACATCAACTTTCTCGACGCGTTCAACGGCTGGCAGCTCGTGCGCGAGCTGAAGCAGGCGACCGGACTCCCGGCGGCGACCTCGTTCAAGCACGTGTCTCCGGCCGGAGCGGCGGTGGGGCTTCCGCTGGACGAGACGCTTGCGAAGATCTACTGGGTGGACGACTGCGGCCCGCTCTCCCCGCTGGCCTGCGCATACGCGAGGGCGAGAGGCGCGGACAGGATGTCCTCGTTCGGGGATTTCATCGCGCTGTCTGACGTCTGCGACAGGGACACGGCGATGCTGATCAAGCGCGAGGTGTCCGACGGCGTGATCGCGCCGGGCTACACAGACGAGGCGCTGGAGCTTCTCGGCCAGAAGAAAAAGGGCAATTACAATGTGATCCAGATCGACGAGAATTACCGCCCGGCTCCGATCGAACGCAAGCAGGTGTACGGCGTGACGTTCGAGCAGGGGCGTCAGGAGCTGCCGATCGACGACGCGCTGATCGGAAACCGCGTGACAAAGCAGAAGGAGCTTCCCGAGAGCGCGAAGACGGACCTGAAGATCGCGCTGATCACGCTGAAATACACGCAGTCGAACTCGGTCTGCTTCGTGAAGGGCGGACAGGCGATCGGCATCGGCGCCGGCCAGCAGTCCCGCGTGCACTGTACAAGGCTGGCCGGGCAGAAGGCGGACAACTGGTTCCTGCGCCAGTGCCCGAAGGTGCTGAACCTTCCGTTCTCCGACCACATCACGCGGGCGGAGCGCGACAACGCGATCGACGTCTACATCGGACCGGAGTACATGGACGTGCTCGCCGACGGGGCGTGGCAGAAGGTCTTCACGGAGAAGCCGGAGGTCTTCACCGAGCAGGAGAAGCGCGCGTGGCTGGATCAGATGAAGGGCGTGACGCTCGGCTCCGACGCGTTCTTCCCGTTCTCCGACAACATCGAGCGCGCGCACAAGTCCGGCGTCGAGTACATCGCGCAGCCGGGCGGCTCGGTGCGCGACGAGGACGTCATCGCGACCTGCGACAAGTACGGCATGGTGATGGTGTTCACGGGGATTCGGCTGTTCCACCATTGATGAAGTGCAGGTATTAGAATAGTATAAACAAAATGAAAGGGATTCTGCTTATCGGAAACGATGAGAAGAATCCCTTGTGTTTTTATGTAAAATCATATTATTTAGTACTATGTACCGCCAGCGCCGCCTCCACGAATCCGCGGAACAGCGGATGCGGGCGGTTCGGGCGGGACTTGAGCTCCGGATGCGCCTGCGTCCCGATGAAGAACGGGTGATCCTTCAGCTCGATCATCTCCACGATGCGGCCGTCCGGGGAAATGCCGGAGAGCGTCATGCCGTTCTCGGTGAGGAGCTTGCGGTAATCGTTGTTGACCTCATAGCGGTGCCTGTGGCGCTCGTGGATCTGTTTTTCTCCATAGAGCCGGTATGCGAGTGTGGTCTCGTCGAGCATGCAGGGGTAGGAGCCGAGGCGCAGCGTGCCGCCGATGTCCTCGACGCCGTTCTGGTCGGGCAGCAGCGCGATCACGGGGTGCGGCGTCTGCGGATCCAGCTCGATGCTGTGCGCGTCCCCGAGTCCCGCGACGTTGCGCGCGTACTCGACGATCGCGAGCTGCATGCCCAGGCAAAGCCCGAGGTAGGGGAGCTTGTTCATGCGCGCGTAGCGGATCGCCTCGATCTTGCCCTCGATGCCGCGGTCGCCGAAGCCGCCGGGCACCAGGATGCCGTCCATGCCGGAGAGCAGCTCAGACGCGTTCTCGCGGGTGACCTCCTCGGAATTGATCCAATGGATATTTACAACCGCACGGCTCGCGATCCCGCCGTGCTTCAGCGCTTCGACGACGCTGATGTACGCGTCGTGCAGCTGGATGTATTTGCCGACAAGCGCGATGTCCACCTCGGAAGTCGGGGAGCGCAGCGCGTCCACCATCGCCTGCCAGTCGGTCAGATCAGGCTCGGGGCAGGGCAGGTGCAGGCACTCGCAGGCCACCTGCGCGAGGTTCTCGCGCTCCATGGCGAGCGGCGCTTCGTATAAGTATTCCACGTCCAGATTCTGCAGGACGTGCGAGCTCGGAACGTTGCAGAACAGGGCGATCTTGTCCTTGATTCCCTGACCGAGCGGAAACTCAGAGCGGCACACGATGATGTCGGGCCAGATGCCCATCCCCTGCAGCTGCTTGACGCTGGCCTGCGTCGGCTTCGTCTTCATCTCGCCGGAGGCCTTCAGATAAGGGATCAGCGTCACATGGATCAGGACCGCGTTCTCATGCCCGATGTCATGCTGGAACTGGCGGATGGCCTCGAGGAACGGCTGGCTCTCGATATCGCCGACCGTGCCTCCGACCTCGATGATCGCAATCTGTGTCTCGTCGGTCGAGTAATCCCGGTGGAAGCGGCTCTTGATCTCGTTTGTGATGTGCGGGATCACCTGCACCGTGCCCCCGCCGTAGTCGCCGCGGCGCTCCTTGTGGAGCACAGACCAGTAGATCTTGCCTGTCGTCACGTTGGAATTTTTGTTCAGGCTCTCGTCGATGAAACGCTCATAGTGGCCGAGGTCGAGATCGGTCTCCGCGCCGTCGTCCGTGACGAAGACTTCGCCGTGCTGGATCGGGTTCATGGTTCCAGGATCGATGTTGATGTAGGGGTCAAACTTCTGCATGGTCACCTTGTAGCCGCGCGCTTTGAGCAGCCGCCCGAGAGAGGCCGCCGTGATCCCTTTGCCGAGGCCTGAGACGACGCCGCCGGTCACAAATACGTATTTAACTGACATGGGTTCCTCCTGTATTGAGTAATCTGAAGGAAAGCCCGACGGATCGCTCTGTGTGGAGACCGGGCTTTCATAAATAAAAACAAACAGCCATGCTTTGGAGTACGACGAACCAAGCGGATCAGGCCGTCGTTGGCATGACTGAACCTTAGCTATTATACAACGTTCTCCATGGAAAATCTATTCTTTTTTTCTAATATTTTTGCAGAAATTTTGCAAACATTTTAGAATTCCGCTATTGATTTATGAGTTTTATGTAATTATAATGTAACCTGTCGAGGTCTCTGAAGGCCTGGGCAGACGGATGCACAGGTACGCAGAATCCGTCCTGCCCGGCAGATTGGATCAGATTGGATTCAGATTGGATCAGGACGGATCAGGACAGATCAGCGGCGGAAACGGCAGCAGTATAGTTTCCAAAGCCAGCAGAAGAGGAGGAACATATGGAAAATAATCAGCAAAGAAACAATCGCCCGTCGGGCGGCGGCCAGGGACCTCAGGGAGATCCCAATAAGAACCGTTCCACGTTTACGATTTTTCTGATCGTGACGCTGGTGGCTGTTCTGGCGGTGGCGATGCTGAACAATATGAGAAGCAGTACGGCGGCGGTCGAGATTACCTATAATGAGTTTCTTGACTGGCTGGACGCGGGCAGTGTGGAGCGTGTGACGATCAGCTCCTCCCGCATTGAGATCGAGAGGAAGACAATCGAGGGGCTGGAGGATTTCCTTGGCGGCAATACGACCTATTACACGGGCAACCCGGACGACCCGAACCTGATCGAGCGGCTGCGGCGCGCGGGGGTGAAGTTCTCGGAGGAGATCCCGGATACCACCTCGATGATGATCATCGATATGCTGATCACCTTTGTGCTCCCGGTTCTGATGATCTGGATCATTTTCGGCTTCGTGATGCGCAGGATGGGCGGCGGCAGCGGCGGGATCATGGGCGTCGGCAAAAGCCGGGCAAAGGTATATGTGCAGAAGGAGACCGGGGTGACGTTTCAGGACGTCGCCGGGCAGGATGAGGCGAAGGAGTCGCTGCAGGAGGTCGTCGATTTCCTGGAGAATCCGGCCAAGTACACGACGATCGGCGCGAAGCTTCCGAAGGGCGCGCTGCTTGTAGGCCCTCCGGGCACCGGCAAGACGCTGCTCGCGAAGGCGGTGGCCGGCGAGGCGAAGTGTCCGTTCTTCTCGCTCTCCGGGTCGGACTTTGTAGAGATGTTCGTCGGCGTCGGCGCTTCCCGTGTCAGGGATCTGTTCGAGGAAGCCAAGAAGAACGCGCCATGTATCATTTTTATCGATGAGATCGACGCGATCGGCAAGAGCCGCGACAGCCGCTACGGCGGAGGCAACGACGAGCGGGAGCAGACGCTGAACCAGCTGCTGGCGGAGATGGACGGCTTCGACACGTCGAAGGGCCTGCTGGTGCTGGCGGCGACGAACCGCCCGGAGGTGCTCGATCAGGCGCTGCTGCGCCCGGGCCGTTTCGACCGCCGGGTCATTGTCGACAAGCCGGATCTCAAGGGTCGTATCGACGTCCTGAAGGTGCACTCCAAGGACGTCAACATGGACGAGACCGTGGATCTGGAGGCGATCGCGCTCGCGACCTCGGGCGCCGTGGGTTCGGACCTCGCGAACATGATCAACGAGGCGGCGATCCTCGCGGTCAAGCAGGGGCGCAAGGCGGTTTCGCAGAAGGATCTGTTTGAGTCGGTGGAGATCGTGCTGGTCGGCAAGGAGAAGAAGGATCGCATCCTGAGCAAGGAAGAGCGCAGGATCGTTTCCTACCACGAGGTGGGACACGCGTTGGTGAGCGCCCTGCAGAAGGATTCCGAGCCGGTGCAGAAGATTACGATCGTGCCGCGCACGATGGGCGCGCTCGGCTATGTGATGAATGTGCCGGAGGAAGAGAAATATCTGAATACCGAGAAAGAGATCCGCGCGATGCTCGTCGAGTGTGTGGCTGGGCGCGCGGCGGAAGAGCTCGTCTTTGACACGGTGACGACCGGGGCCGCGAACGATATCGAGAAGGCGACGCGTATTGCCCGTGCGATGGTGACGCAGTATGGTATGTCGAAGCGCTTCGGGCTGATCGGGCTGGAGGTGCAGGCGAACCAGTACCTCGACAACCGTCCGATCATGAACTGCAGCGATGCGACGGCGGCGGACGTGGACCAGGAGGTTATGGCAGTCCTCAAGGATTCCTATGAGGAGGCGAAGCGGCTGCTGACCGAGCACCGCAAGGCGCTCGACAAGATTGCGGAGTTCCTGATCGCGAAGGAGACGATCACCGGCAAGGAGTTCATGCAGATCTTCCACGAGGTGGAAGGGATTTCCGAGGAGGATGCAAAAAAAGAGCCGGCTGCCCGCATCAGCGAGAAGACGGCTGAGGAAACGCAGGAGAAGGAAGCTTCATCGCTCCCAGCGCCCGGAGGCTCCGCAGGGCAGGATCAGGCCGCTCCCGGTGACGGGCAGACCGATCTCCTGTGAGTCAACATGGCCGCCGAAGCGTTTCAGCTCGGTTGAGATCATGTAGGTCAGGACAGCCGGCGCGAGGCCGGTCGTGTAGGAGTTCACGAGGAAGAAGAGCGGATCGCCGCTCAGAAGCTTCGCGCACAGCTGGATGAACGAGTGGATCGAGTCCTCGATCTTCCAGATTTCGCCCTTCGGGCCGCGGCCGTAGGAGGGCGGATCCATGATGATTCCGTCGTAACGGTTGCCGCGGCGGAGTTCACGTTCCACGAATTTTACGCAGTCGTCTACAAGCCAGCGGATCGGAGCGTCCGCCAGGCCGGAGGCGGCTGCGTTTTCTTTCGCCCAGCCGACCATGCCCTTCGAGGCGTCTATATGCGTCACAGAAGCGCCGGCCGCGGCCGCGGCGAGCGTCGCGCCTCCGGTGTAGGCGAAGAGGTTCAGCACCTTGACAGGGCGCCCGGCGGAGACTGCCGTGCGGATCTTCTCCGAGAACCAATCCCAGTTCACCGCCTGCTCCGGAAACAGCCCGGTGTGCTTAAAGCTGAAGGGCTTCAGATGGAAGGTCAGCTTCCGGGGAAGGGACGGGCTTTGATAGGAGATGCTCCACTGCTCGGGCAGGTCGAAAAACTCCCATTCCCCGCCGCCCTTTTTGCTGCGGTGGTAGTGGGCATTGCAGTTTTTCCAGCCCGCGTGCCGCTTCGGGGTGTTCCAGATCACCTGCGGATCCGGGCGCACAAGCAGATAGCTCCCCCAGCGCTCCAGCTTCTCGCCCGCCGAGGCGTCGAGTACTTCATAGTCTTTCCAGTTGTCTGCAATCCACATAAAGTCAAGTCTCCTCTGTTTGTGCGTAGCTTACTGTGCCGCCACAAGCTGGATGAACTCGTGATCCGGCACCGCCCTTGAGTAGTACCAGCCCTGCAGGTAATGGCAGCCGATGCCTGCGAGATGCTCCCGCATTTCCTCGGTCTCGACGCCCTCCGCCACGATGGACAGCTCCAGCGCGTTCAGCATTTTGATTGTGTAGGCGAGCGTGATCCCGGCCTTCTGACTCTTGAACGAATCCCAGATAATGTATTTGTCGATTTTGATCAGCTTGAACGGCATATGGTTGATATAGGCGATGTTGGCGTTGCCGGAACCGTAGTCGTCGAGTGAGAATACGATCCCATGTCCGACCAGCGCCTGTATGTTCCGCTGGACGATCGCGGAGGAGTCGACCGCGGTAGTCTCCGTGATCTCGATGTTGATCTGCTGCGGCCTGACCGCGTAGCTTTCGAGGAGCTGCATGAATTTGTCCGCAAACCCCGGCTGGCGCAGCTGTAAGGGACTGATATTCACCTCTATGTACTGGATGGTCGTCTCCGAAAGATGGAAGTCGCGGATGAACCTGCAGACCTTTGCGAGGATCATCTCGCCCATCTCGAGGATCATGCCGTTTTTCTCTGCGATCGGAATGAAATCCTCCGGCGAGATCCAGCCAAGATTGTCGTCGTTCAGCCGCACGAGGGCTTCCGCGGAATTGTAGACGCCCTGTTCCACCGAAAAGATCGGCTGATAGTACACCATCAGCTCGTCGCGGTCTATCGCGGTCCTGACTGCTTTCTCGATCATTTTTTCCTGGCGGAGCCGGGAGAGATCCAGGTCGCAGACGTATATGATCCCGCCTTTCTTGTTCTTTTTGGCGTAGCCGACGGAGTAGTCCAGGGCGTCGATCAGGGAATCGTAGGAATTGGCATCCTTCGGGCATTCGATGCAGCACAGAGAGGCGGACATCATGATCGCGTTCCCATTCTGTATGCTCCATGGCTGATGGAAGCGCTTCCGTATCTTCTCCGCGACAGAGGACAGCTGATCGGTCCGCCTGTCAATGACAAGGTAGAACTGGTCGGAGCCGAGCCGGAACACGATGCCGAATGAATGAACCGTATTCAGATATTCGCCCACCTGATACAGGAGGGAATCTCCGGCCTCCGCGCCGTAGGTTCGGTTGATAAACTTGAAATCGTCCATCGCCAATGCGACAACACCGAACGGCTTCTTTTCCGAGAACTTGCCGTACAGATACTCCCGCAGGAACCTGCGGTTGAACTGTTTGGTGACCATGTCGGTGACGGTTCCTGCGTTTTGCTGATAGTGGAAGAGCGTCAGGCAGAGCGAGGTGATCATGAGATGCAGCATCGGGACATAGGCGGTCAGCTGCAGCGCTGCCATAACAGCACAGAAGGCCAGGATAAAAAGAAGCGGCGCGACCCGCAGGAACTGGAAGTGTTTCCGGAAGCGGAAGATCGTGACGAGGCAAACCAGGAACATGGCCGCGTCGACCGCGTACAGGATCAGCGATGCGTAGGCGACCCGGTACACTCCATCTTCGAATGTGAACGCCCAGTGGTTGAAATAATTAACAGAAAGGACAAGGACATCAATCGCGATCGCAATGATGAAGAGAGAATGCTGAAGCTTACTTTTCAGGACATCGATATGGGCCAGCTGCAGGATATAGAACGTAAAGGTGATGCAGGTAAGGTTGACCGCAAGATTTGACAGCGTGAGCGCAAAAAAGACGCTGTTGGGCCCGACGACGTCTATATTGCGCGCCATCCATGTCGCGATGATCTCCAGGGTCGCCGATGCGAGGTCATTGATGAGCAGCACAAGGAAAGCCCTGTGGCTGCGCAGGGGAACCATCTTCTCGCTGAGAAACCAGACAAGAATTAATAATAAGAAGAAAACCGCCGCGTAGTCAAACGACAGATTCCAGTTTGCCATATCGGGAACCTCCTTTCGCGGACGTCCGCATTCCTTTCCTATAGAATTATATCATATTTTTTATTTTACGCCAGTAGCAGGCAAAAAATATTGTTGTAATTATGGATTTATAAATCTGTAATTATGGATTTACAAATCAGAAAAAGCGTATTATAATAGCTGTCAGTTGTTTATTGAGGATTGTTTTGCATAAGTGACAGTTTTGTACTGGACTTTGTACTGAAAAAAATGCAATTTTTTTCTGGAAAAAGAAACCCCGGCTCTTGCAATTGCCGGGGTTTTCCTGTATAATGTGAAAGCTGTGACATGATAGCTGAGAAGCGTGAGGTTGCTGCAGTGCCCGTCACTGCGGGTTTTCCGTGGAGCGAATGTCAAGTTATCAAAACTGGCGACAAGTCACTGTACAAAATTTTAATGGTTCGGGAAGTTTCCGGACACCGTGTGGGACGAGGACACACACGGGAGAGTGTACAGTCACCGCTTGTCGTACTGCAACAAAGTGCGAAAAGGAGGCGACTTTTTTTATGGCAAGTCAGGTAATGAGGATCACATTGAAGGCGTACGATCATCAGCTGGTGGATGCGTCCGCAAAGAAAATCATCGAAACTGTGAAGAAGAACGGATCTCAGGTGAGCGGCCCGGTACCGCTTCCGACGAAGAGAGAGGTGGTTACCATTCTCCGCGCCGTACACAAGTACAAGGATTCCAGAGAGCAGTTCGAGCAGAGGACCCACAAGAGGCTGATCGACATCATTACACCGACCCAGAAGACGGTAGATGCGCTGTCCAGACTGGAAATGCCTGCTGGTGTCTATATCGACATCAAGATGAAGCAGAAGTAAGCATCACAGATCACGAAGCAGATCCTACTCAGGTTGATATAGAAGCAACGTTACGTTCCACTTATATCAGGCTCTGTTGACTAGGATGATCGCCGCAGGGCGATCCGCTGTAGAAAAACAGGAGGTAAAGGAATGAAGAAAGCGATTTTGGCAACAAAGGTCGGTATGACCCAGATCTTCAGTGACGACGGAGTGCTCACTCCGGTAACGGTTCTCCAGGCCGGCCCGTGCGTGGTTACGCAGGTTAAGACGGTGGAGAACGACGGTTACAGCGCGGTGCAGGTTGGCTTTGTAGACAAGAGAGAGAAGCTTGTGGCGAAGCCGCAGAAGGGTGCGTTCGACAAGGCGGGCGTCTCCTACAAGAGATACCTCAGGGAGTTTAAGCTTGAGGACGCTGAGAACTACAGCGTAAAGCAGGAGATCAAGGCGGACATTTTCGCGTCGGGCGACAAGATCGACGTCACGGCCATCTCCAAGGGCAAGGGCTTCCAGGGCGCGATCAAGAGACACGGCCAGCACAGAGGGCCGATGACGCATGGTTCCAAATATCATCGCCATGCGGGCTCCAACGGCGCGGCATCCGATCCGAGCAGGGTTTTCAAGGGAAAGAAGATGCCGGGACGCATGGGCGGCAAGCAGGTGACGGTTCAAAACCTTGAGATCGTCCGCGTGGATGCTGAGAAGAATCTTATCTTGGTCAAGGGCGCTGTTCCGGGGCCGAAGAAGTCGCTGGTCACGGTCAAAGAGACTGTGAAGTCCGGCAATTAAGCCTGAATTCGGGAAAGGAGGAAGACACAGATGGCGAATGTATCTGTTTACAATATGGAAGGCAAAGAAGTTGGCACGATGGAGCTGAATGACGCCGTGTTCGGTGTGGAAGTGAACGAGCACCTTGTGCATCTGGCAGTCGTGAACCAGCTTGCAAACAAGCGCCAGGGAACGCAGAAGGCGAAGACGCGCGCTGAGGTTTCCGGCGGCGGCAAGAAGCCGTGGAGACAGAAGGGAACCGGTCATGCGAGACAGGGTTCAACGAGAGCTCCGCAGTGGACGGGCGGCGGTATCGTATTTGCCCCGACTCCGAGAGATTATTCGTTCAAGATGAACAAGAAAGAGAAGCGGCTGGCGATCAAGTCCGCCCTGACCAGCAGGGTACAGGAGAACAAGCTGATCGTTCTCGACGAGCTGAAGTTCAATGAGATCAAGACGAAGAATATGAAGGCGGTTCTGGACGCGCTGAACGTGCAGAAGGCGCTGGTGGTGCTGAATGACGACCAGAATGTGGTGCTTTCCGCGAGGAACATTGCGGACGTGAAGACCGCGTTCACGAACACGATCAATGTGTTCGACATCCTGAAGTACAACACGGTAGTCCTCACGAAGGCTGCGGTGGAAGCAATCGAGGAGGTGTATGCATAATGGCAGATATCAAGTATTATGACGTCATCCTTAAGCCAGTCGTTACGGAGAAGAGCATGAACGCGATGGCTGAGAAGAAGTATACGTTCCTCGTGCATCCGGACGTGACGAAGAGCCAGGTCAAGGAAGCGGTTGAGAAGATGTTCGAGGGAACAAAGGTCAAGAAGGTCAATACGATGAATCTCGACGGCAAGACCAGACGGCGCGGCATGACCTTCGGAAAGACGGCGAAGACGAAGAAGGCGATCGTAACGCTGACCGAGGACAGCAAGGACATTGAGATCTTCGAGGGACTATAGACTTGACGAGAACAAGCCGAAGGCGAAGGCCGAGTCCTAGTCGGGGCTCGTTCGCGAACCTTGGCGAATGCACAGCATGAGCTTAGTTGAGCGAACATATCCGCGCCCCTCACAACACACACGGGTGTGTTGAACGAACTATATGCGGCGACGCATGACAATTAATATCGAAAGGAGAAACATCATGGGAATCAAGACATACAACCCATATACACCTTCCAGAAGGCACATGACCGGTTCGGATTTCTCTGAGATCACGAAGAAGGAGCCGGAGAAGTCTCTTCTGGTATCTCTGCAGAAGCAGTCGGGCCGTAACAACCAGGGCAAGATCACGGTGAGACACCGCGGCGGCGGCTCCAGAAGAAAATACAGAATCATCGATTTCAAGAGAAACAAGGACGGTATCCCGGCAAAGGTGGTCGGCATTGAGTACGATCCGAACAGGACGGCCAACATCGCACTGATCTGCTACGCGGACGGTGAGAAGGCTTACATCCTGGCGCCGCAGGGACTGAAGGACGGCATGACGGTCATGAATGGGCCGCAGGCTGAGGTGCGTGTAGGCAATTGCCTGCCGCTCTCGGAGATCCCGGTTGGTACCATGGTTCACAATATCGAGCTTTACCCGGGCCACGGCGGACAGATGGTTCGTTCCGCAGGCAACGGGGCACAGTTGATGGCGAAGGAAGGCAAGTATGCGACGCTGAGGCTTCCGTCGGGCGAGATGAGAATGGTTCCGGGCAACTGCCGCGCGACCGTCGGTGTCGTTGGCAACGCGGAGCATAACCTGATCAATATCGGCAAGGCGGGAAGAAAGCGCCATATGGGTATCCGCCCGACCGTCCGTGGTTCTGTCATGAACCCGAATGACCATCCGCACGGAGGCGGCGAGGGCAAGGCCGGTATCGGCCGTCCGGGTCCGAGCACTCCCTGGGGCAAGCCGGCTCTCGGCCTGAAGACCAGAAAGCGCAAGAAAGCATCGAACAAGCTGATCGTTAGAAGAAGAGATGGCAAGGCTATCAACTAGTATTTAAATTATAAGGAGGTAAACCAATGGCTCGTTCATTGAAAAAGGGACCGTTTGCTGACGAAAGTTTACTGAAAAAAGTAGATGCCATGAATGCGGCAGGCAACAAGCAGGTTATCAAGACCTGGTCGCGCCGTTCCACAATTTTCCCGCAGATGGTTGGACATACGATTGCAGTTCATGACGGAAGAAAGCATGTGCCGGTATATATCACGGAGGATATGGTCGGCCACAAGCTTGGTGAGTTTGTCGTTACAAGAACCTACAGGGGACACGGCAAAGACGAGAAGAAATCCGGCGTCCGCTAGCCGGCGCGGAAATTGAAAGGAGGCAATATCCAAAATGGCGAAAGGACATAGATCCCAGATTAAGAGAGAGAGAAATGCTCAGAAAGATACGAGACCGTCAGCGAAGCTTTCTTACGCGAGAGTTCCCGTTCAGAAGGCATGCTTCGTTCTGGATGCGATCAGAGGCAAGGATGTGCAGACTGCACTTGCGATCGTGACCTACAATCCGAGATACGCTTCTGAGCTGGTTGCGAAGCTGCTGAAGTCGGCAATCGCGAACGCCGAGAACAACAATGGAATGAATGCGGCGAACCTGTACGTGGAGGAGTGCTACGCGAACAAGGGGCCGACAATGAAGAGAATCAGACCGAGAGCACAGGGCAGAGCTTACCGGATCGAGAAGCGCATGAGCCACATCACCATCGTTCTGAACGAGAAATAAGGAGGACAATCATGGGACAGAAAGTTAATCCACACGGTCTTAGAGTTGGCGTTATCAAAGACTGGGATTCCAAATGGTACGCAGAAGCTGATTTCGCGGATTGCCTGGTTGAGGATCACGAGATCAGAAAATACCTGAAGAAGAGATTGTACAGCGCAGGTGTCTCCAAGATTGAAATCGAGAGGGCATCTGACCGCGTGAAGGTTGTGATTCACACCGCGAAGCCGGGCGTAGTCATCGGCAAGGGCGGCGCAGAGATCGAGAAGCTGAAGGCGGATCTTCAGAAGAAGATCGACAAGAGGCTGATCGTAGACATCAAGGAGATCAAGAGACCGGACAAGGACGCTCAGCTTGTGGCAGAGAACATTGCGCAGCAGCTGGAGAACCGTGTTTCCTTCCGCCGTGCGATGAAGTCCACGATGGGCAGAAGCATGAAGGCCGGCGCGCTCGGCATCAAGACTGCCGTATCCGGACGTCTCGGCGGCGCGGATATCGCCCGTTCTGAGTTTTACAGCGAGGGTACGATTCCGCTTCAGACACTCAGAGCAGACATCGACTATGGATTTGCCGAGGCAGATACCACGTACGGCAAGCTTGGCGTAAAGGTTTGGATCTACAAGGGCGAGGTACTTCCATCTAAAAAAGAAGGGAGCGATAAATAATGTTAATGCCGAAAAGAGTTAAACGTCGTAAGCAGTTTCGCGGCTCCATGAAGGGCAAGGCTCTTCGCGGAAACACGATCACATACGGGGATTTCGGTCTCGTGGCGACTGAGCCGTGCTGGATCAAATCCAACCAGATCGAGGCAGCCCGTATTGCTATGACTCGTTATATCAAGCGTGGCGGTAAAGTCTGGATCAAGATCTTCCCGGACAAACCGGTGACGGCAAAGCCGGCTGAGACGCGTATGGGTTCCGGTAAAGGAACGCTGGAGTACTGGGTGGCGGTTGTGAAGCCGGGCCGTGTCCTGTTTGAACTGGCAGGCGTTCCTGATGATGTTGCCCGCGAGGCGCTGCGTCTTGCCATGCACAAGTTACCCTGCAAATGTAAGATCGTTTCTCGTGCAGACTTAGAAGGCGGTGATAACAGTGAAAACTAATAAATACGTGGAAGAGTTGAAGAATAAGACAGCTGCGGAGCTGAACGAAGAATTAGTAGCTGCGAAGAAAGAGCTTTTCAATCTGAGATTCCAGAACGCGACGAACCAGCTCGATAACACAAGCAGAATCAAGGAGGTTCGCAAGAACATTGCCAGAATTCAGACTGTTATCACGGAGAAGGCAAACGCGTAGGCAAAGCTGCAGCAGTTGTCTGGCACAGGCCGAGGGATAGAAGGGCTGCGTGCTGTGAAGGCGCTGCAAAGATGCTGTGAAAGCGCAGTGCAGACGGCAGTGATGGAAAGAAAGGAGAAAATTCCGTGGAAAGAAATCTTAGAAAGACCCGTACTGGTAAGGTCGTCAGCGATAGAATGGACAAGACAATCGTTGTTGCGGTAGAGGATCACGTAAGGCATCCGCTTTACAACAAGATCGTGAAGAAAACCTACAAGCTGAAAGCGCATGACGAGAACAACGAGTGCAATATCGGAGACACAGTGAAGGTAATGGAGACGAGACCGCTGTCCAAGGATAAGAGATGGAGACTGGTCGAGATCGTGGAAAAAGTGAAATAGTATAGGAGGTATATCGGCATGGTACAGCAGGAAACCAGACTGAGAGTTGCTGATAACACCGGCGCAAAAGAGCTTCTGTGCATTCGTGTTATGGGTGGTTCTACGAGAAGATATGCAGGTATTGGCGATATCGTCGTTGCTTCCGTCAAAGATGCAACGCCAGGCGGTGTTGTTAAAAAGGGCGACGTTGTGAAAGCGGTTGTGGTTCGTACGGTGAAGGGCGTCCGCCGCAAGGACGGATCCTACATCCGGTTTGATGAGAACGCGGCTGTCATCATCAAGGATGACATGACCCCGAGAGGAACCCGTATTTTTGGACCGGTGGCGAGAGAGCTTCGTGACAAGAAGTTTATGAAGATTGTCTCTCTGGCTCCGGAAGTATTATAAGGAGGGCCGAGGCATGAATAAGATCAAGACAGGCGATACGGTTGTTGTGATCGCAGGCAAGGATAAGGGCAAGGACGGCAAGGTTCTGGCTGTCAGGGACGGCAAGGTCCTCGTCGAGGGCATCGGCATGGTGACGAAGCACACGAAGCCGTCGGCTGCGAACCAGCAGGGCGGTATCGTGCAGAAGGAGTCGTTCATCGACGCGTCCAATGTAATGTATCTGCATAACGGCAAGGCGACACGCATCGGTTTCAAGATGGAAGACGGTAAGAAGGTCCGCGTAGCGAAGTCTACCGGAGAAGTGATCAAATAAGAGACTAAGTGAGAGAGGAGGTCGCACAAGTTGAGCAGACTGAAAGAGGTTTATCAGAATGAGATCGTAGACGCTATGATCAAAAAATTTGGATATAAAAATGTGATGGAAGTGCCGAAGCTTGACAAGGTCGTCGTCAACATGGGCGTCGGCGAGGCCAAGGAAAATGCGAAGGTGCTTGAGTCCGCAGTCAAGGACATGGAAACCATCACCGGTCAGAAAGCGGTCGTGACGAAAGCCAGAAATTCCGTCGCGAACTTTAAGATCAGAGAAGGTATGGCGATCGGATGCAAGACGACGCTGCGCGGCGAGAAGATGTATGATTTCGTGGATCGGCTCATCAACCTTGCGCTTCCGCGCGTGCGTGACTTCAGGGGCGTCAACCCGAACGCGTTCGACGGCAGAGGCAACTATGCGCTGGGTATCAAGGAGCAGCTGATCTTCCCGGAGATTGAGTACGACAAGATCGACAAGGTAAGAGGTATGGACGTAATCTTTGTCACAACGGCCAAGACAGACGAGGAAGCCCGCGAGCTGCTGAGACTGTTCAATATGCCGTTTACCAGGCAGTAAATTAGGAGGAAAATCCCATGGCAAAAACAGCAATGAAAATCAAACAGCAGCGCAAGCAGAAGTTCTCCACGAGAGAGTATACGCGCTGCAGAATCTGTGGCCGTCCGCATGCATACCTGAGGAAGTACGGCATCTGCCGCATCTGCTTCCGTGAGCTGGCATACAAGGGCCAGATCCCGGGCGTGAAGAAGGCGTCCTGGTGAGCTACCGCTGTGTTAGCTTAGTTGAGCGAACACATCCGTTATGAATAAGTCTGAATTAGGAGGAAACTATCATGACAATGAGTGATCCGATTGCAGATATGCTTACGAGAATCCGTAACGCAAACACTGCAAA
>CANQWV010000009.1 GCA_947627645.1 uncultured Lachnospiraceae bacterium
GGCATTCTTTTCGTCCGCCTCAAGCAGGCAAAGCAGTATCTCCGCGATTATTTTCTGGTCCCTGAGGGCGCCCAGGCCTACCAGGAAACCGATCTGATGCTCGGCGTGCGCTATCTGATCATGGCTGCCCGCGAGCTCCGTATGCCGCTCGTGATCTGCATCTCGGTCGGAACAAACCAGGGCAGCCACACAGGAGCGACGCCGCTCGAGGACGTCCTGACCTCCGCGCAGTTCAACTCCGGCGTATATGTCGTCGCCGGCACCGGAAACGAGACCGGGAAAGGCCATCATTATCAGGGACGTCTCACGCGCGCGGAGGATTCCACCGAAGTGGAGCTTCTTGTAGATCAGGAGACGCGCGGCTTCACAGTCGAATTCTGGGCTGACGCCCCGGAGCTGTACAGCATCGGCTTTACCTCCCCGCTCGGAGAGACCATCCAGCCGGTGCAGCCCCGCAGCGGCGACACACGGGAATTCGACTTCCTGCTCGAATACAGCCGCGTTGTCCTGACCTACACAGTAGTAGAAACGCTCAGCGGATCGCAGCTTGCCCTGATGCGCTTTCAGGAACCTACCCCCGGCCTCTGGCGCATCCGCATCGTCGGCAGAACCCTTGAGAACGGGAGCTTCCATCTGTGGCTGCCCGTCACCGGCCTCGTCGACCCGGAAATCCGCTTCTACTCGCCCAGTTCTGACGTCACACTGGTCATTCCCTCCTGCGCCGCCTCCGTCATCACAGCCGGGGCTTACAACTCCTACAGCGACAGCCTGTTCGTCAACTCCGGCCGGGGCTTCACGCGAAACGGCCTGATCAAACCGGATTTTGCCTCCCCTGGCGTGGATCTGACCGCCCCTGCGCCCGGCAGCCGCTACACGGCGCTCACCGGCTCCTGTGCCGCCGCCGCGCTCACTGCAGGCGCAACCGCGCTTCTCGCAGAAGCCGGGCTGCGGCAGGATCGCCCGCGCTATTTTACGACCCGGGAGATCATAAGCCTGTTTCTGCGCGGCGTCAGGCAAAGCAGCAGCTATGCTTATCCCAACCAGGAATGGGGCTACGGAACGTTAAACGTGTATGGGATTTTCGAATCCTTCCTCCGCTCATAGTCTCCTGCCTTCCGGTGCGGCCACCGTCCGTCGTCCTCCCGTCCTGATTTTTCAGCTGCTGTAACAACCTGCCCTCCGGCGCATATGATACATTGTAAATGATAACCTTGGAGGGTACAACATGAGTGATTTAGCAGCAACAAATTGTGGATGTGAGGGCAACAATTCCTGTTCCCTGATCTGGATTATTCTTCTTCTCAACTGCCTCTGCGGTGGAAACAATGGTGTTTCCCTGCTGAGCAACAACGGCGGCGGATGCGGATGCGGCAATGACAGCTGCCTGATCATCCTTCTGCTTCTGCTCTTCGGATGTGGCGGCGGATGCGGCAACGGCTCTTTCTTCAACAACGGAAACAGCTGCGGATGCGGATGCTAATCTATAGGAAACGACAAAACGATTTTCGTTTTGCTCGTTTCCTGCGCCGAATTTGCGCTGCGTAAGCAGCATATTTCCGATGCAAATTCGTGCGCATCCCCCCGGAGGGGCTGTAGCAAACGGAAAACGTATTTGACGTTTGCTATAAGCCTCCAAAACCGGGGCGTGGCCAACCGCCACGCCCCGGTTTTCCGGTATTTCCGATAAAAAAGTTTACTCCTGCCTTTCCCGGAACGCCCCTCTTCCACGCTTCCACGGCAGTCCTTGCTCCCTGTTCTGCCCTTTTTCCTCGTGCGCAGCGCCCTCTCCCGGCCCGCCGTTTCTCCCCTCCTTCTTTTGGCAGAGGATACAATCCTCATCTATCTCATAGAACGCATTTCCATCAACCACAATCCGCGATGCCATCCACAACCGCCTCCTTCCGAAACCAGACCTGGATAGCCGTCGGCCATCCTGTTATAGCATATTCATCCGGCATATTTCTGTTGCCGCCCTCATACATATAAATAAAAAAGGATCCGGAGGCGCTATGCTGACTGCGTTGGATCAGGTCGCGAACCAGAATCATCTCCAGCTCATCAAAGCCCTTCTTCCCTATGTTCAGCCAGACCGCCAGAAAATGCTGTCTGTCTGCATCAAAATGATGGAGCTGCAGAATGTCCTCCGCTTCTATGAGCGGGGCGACCACTGCGCGGGCGCCTGCGGGACGGACGGTAAGGCTCCGGAATTTCTGGACGTTCTAAATGATATCCGCAATTTCTGCGAACCTGACGAGCAGGAAATGATCGACCAGTGCATCCAGCTCATGACCATGATGGAATTCTATTCTATATTTGCCGAGGGAAATGAGGATGCCGGCGCTGAGCCTGAATAAATCCGGATCCAGTCTATTCCGATTTTGGGAAAGGATGAAATGAAATGAGCGATAATTCCTGGATGAACAATCCCGCCCTTGGGGGCATCGACCCTGAAAAGCTGAAGATGCTCTCTTCTCTGGCCGAGCAGGCCCAGGGGAAGAGCCAGAATGAACTGCTGCCCTTTCTGATGACAGCCATGTCTCAGTCTCAATCAAACAATATGTCGTTCGATTCCGCCGAGACGGAGGCCATCATCAATGTGATGAAGATAGGAAAATCGCCCCGACAGATTCAGAAGATCGACCGGATGTGCGCGATGATGCGGCAGTTCCGGAAATGAAAAAGCAGGGCGCGCAGACTGCCACCCCGAACTGTAAGCAGACTGAGCGCAACGCAGCGACTCGTGAAATGCTCCGCATTTCCCTCGTGCGCGTTGCACCTTTCATTTACAAGCCGTGCGAACTCGTGAAATGCTCATCACAGACTGCCGCCCCGAACTGTAAGCAGACTGAGCGCAACGCAACGACTCGTGAAATGCTCCGCATTTCCCTCGTGCGCGTTGCACCTTTACAAAGACAAAATAATACGGGGATTTCCGCAAGCGGAACCCCCGTTTATTTTGTCTTTGCTCAGTCTGCTTATCGCGACTATTTTAATGTGACCTTTGCGCCTTCTGCCTCGAGCTTTGTCTTCAGCTCTTCTGCCTCTGCCTTGGAAGCGCCCTCCTTGACCACCTTCGGAGCGCTGTCTACAACTTCCTTTGCCTCTTTCAGGCCAAGGCCGGTCGCCTCACGGACAACCTTGATTACCTTAACCTTGTTCGGGCCAACCTCAGTCAGCTCAACGTCAAACTCGTCCTTCTCCTCAGCTGCCTCTGCCGGAGCTGCGCCTGCTGCCGCAACTACAACGCCTGCCGCTGCAGATACACCGAACTCTTCCTCGCATGCCTTTACGAGCTCATTCAGCTCAAGAACGGATAACTCTTTGATCGCATCGATAAACTCAGCTGTTGTCAACTTTGCCATTTCCATTTCCTCCTGATTCTTATATGATTTGTGTTAATCCAACTTATGCTTCTTCCTGTGAATCCTCTTCGGCACATCCTACAGGCTGACCAGAATCCTTCGCCCGGGTCTTTTCTCACAGGCATTCCTGCGCTTACTCTGCCTTCTCGGCGATCTGATTCAGTACACGCGCCAGGTTCGAGATCGGAGACTTCATGCTGCCAAACAGCCTGCCAAGCAGAACTTCCCTCGACGGGATATCCGCAAGCGCAGTCACCGCATTCTCATCGTAATAGCTTCCTTCAACAACGCCAGCCAGCATTTTCAGAGTCGGAGCTTTCTTCGCGTACTTGGAAATGATCCGCGCCGAGGCTGTCGCGTCGTCCTTGGAGATCGCGATCGCATTCGGGCCTTCCAGATGCTTCGTCAGCGGCTCGCAATCCGTGCCCTGGAAAGCAAAATTCATCATCGTGTTCTTGTACACTTTGTAGATGATTCCGGCTTCCCTCAGCTCTTTGCGGAGCTCAGTGTCCGCCTCTACCGTGATTCCGCTGTAGTGGATCAGAATCACAGACTGGGCGTCCTTGATATTCTCTGAAATCTCTTCCACGATCGGCTTCTTCAATTCAACCTTAGCCATGAAATGGTGCACCTCCTTATAGATTTGTGTACCGCCGGATGAGCCGGATGAAAAATCCTCATCACGTAAAAAGCCCCACTGTCAGACAGAGGGGCATAAAAATCATGCTTACGATTCATCCTCCTCGGCAGGCGATCTCTCATTATACCTCGCGGCACCTGCTGTCTTCGGCAGTCATCTTATATAAAATAACATACTTGCATATTTCTGTCAAGAAATTCTTCCGACCACAAAACACACAGAACAGCCCAGAGCAGCCGGGAACCATATGACTGCACTCTGAAAGCCTCACACAATCAGCCGGAAGCCTGTCTCTTATGCAAGCTTCAGCGGATTCAGCTTCACGCCGGGACCCATGGTCGGAGCGATGGTAACGCTCTTGAGGAACTGTCCCTTCACTGCCGACGGTCTCGCCTTGAGAATGGCCTCGATCAGCGTCTGGAAATTGTCCGTCAGCTGCTCCTCGGTGAAGGAAGCCTTTCCGATCGGCACATGGATGATGTTGGTCTTGTCTAATCTGTATTCGATCTTACCGGCTTTGATATCGTTGACCGCCTTCGTCACATCCATCGTGACTGTGCCGGCCTTCGGGTTCGGCATCAGGCCCTTCGGTCCAAGGATACGACCCAGGCGGCCTACCACGCCCATCATGTCCGGAGTCGCGACTACTACGTCAAAGTCCAGCCAGCCCTCGTTCTGGATCTTCGGAACCAGCTCCTCCGCGCCAACATACTCAGCGCCTGCCGCCAGAGCCTCATCTGCCTTTGCGTTCTTCGCAAACACAAGCACACGAACCTTCTTGCCGGTGCCGTGCGGAAGCACAACCGCGCCGCGGATCTGCTGGTCTGCATGACGTCCGTCGCAGCCTGTGCGGATATGAACCTCGATCGTCTCGTCGAACTTGGCCACCGCCGACTTTTTCGCCAGCGCGATGCCTTCATTTACATCATAGAGGACTGTGCGGTCGATCGCCTTCGCAGCCTCTGCATATTTTTTCCCTTTTTTCATATTCGATAACCTCCTGGTGGTGTTTGCGGGGATTGCCCTCCCACTTTCTTCCTGCGCGCTTCCCCGGGCTCTGCGCCCGTACAGCCGCGCTTTCTCTCACTACGGAAAGTCCTGCTGCACCTCAGGCGCAGCCAGCGACCCGCTGTCCTTTATTCTTCTACCGTGATTCCCATGCTCCTCGCAGTACCTGCGATCATGCTCATAGCCGCCTCGATGCTGCCCGCATTGAGATCCGGCATCTTCATCTCGGCGATCTCGCGCACCTTATCTTTGGAAATGCTCGCTACCTTCGTCTTGTTCGGCACGCCCGAACCGGACTTGATGTTGCAGGCCTTCTTCAGAAGAACTGCTGCCGGCGGCGTCTTCGTGATAAAGCTGAAGCTTCTGTCCGCATACACTGTGATGACGACCGGAATGATCAGATCACCCTTGTCTGCGGTCCTCGCGTTGAACTCCTTCGTAAACTGGACAATGTTCACACCATGCTGACCAAGAGCCGGTCCAACTGGTGGCGCCGGCGTCGCTTTGCCGGCAGGAATCTGCAATTTAATATAACCTGTTACCTTTTTCGCCATGTCAGGCACCTCCTAAGTGGTAATGTCGGGAGTTCCTCTTCCCTCCCACGCTCCGCGCACAACTGACGCGGGAATCTGCTTGTTATGATCGGCATAACTGCCATGTTTTCATACTTTCCGAATCTCGGCAAAATTGATCTCCACCGGTGTCTCGCGTCCAAACAGCTCGACGTTGATGGTAACGCTCTGCTTGCCCGCATTGACCGCCTGGATCACACCCATAGTGTCCTTCCACACGCCTCCGACGACTGTAACCGTATCTCCCACTTCGAAATCTACCGTAACGTCGTTCGCCTGAATCCCAAGATTGAACATCTCCAGATCCGTGAGCGGCACTGGCTTGGACCCCGGGCCGACAAAGCCTGTAACACCGCGCGTATTTCGCACGACATACCAGGTATCGTCGTTCATGATCATATTAATCAGCACATAGCCGGGAAACAGCTTCTTCTGAACCGTTTTTCTTACTCCATTCTTCAGCTCGACGACATCCTGCAGCGGCACGCGGACTTCCAGGATCTGATCCTCCAGGTGCCGGTTCTCTATCGTCTTCTCGATGTTAGCTTTCACTTTGTTTTCATAACCCGAATAGGTATGGGCTACATACCAGCTAGCTTCTGCCATACGCTCACCCTTGTCCTCAGAAATGGATGTTTACCAGAATATCCACGCAGTTCTGGAAAATGAAATCCAGAATCGCAATGATCATCCCAAGTACGATAGAAACGGCAACTACGGCGCCGGTCTGCTTCACGAGCGATTTGCGATCCGGCCAAATGATTTTTTTGAACTCGGCCTTGAGGCCGTCGAACCAGCTCTTCTGATTCTTCTCAGTTTTCTCTGCCATATCCTTCACTTCCTTTGCACGCATCCTTTGCACGCATCTACCGGTTACTTTGTTTCTTTGTGCAGCGTGTGTTTCCTGCAGAACCGACAATACTTCTTCGTCTCCATTCTGTCAGGGTGGTTCTTTTTCTCTTTCGTCATGTTGTAATTACGCTGCTTGCATTCTGTACACGCCAATGTGATTCTTACACGCACAACTCCCACCTCACTTCCTTATAGTATACGTCTGTAAAAATCAGCCTTACTTTTTAGACACAAAAAAAAAGCCTGCTTCCATACGCTCGTTCAGTGTACCACACCAGCGTATGGAAAGTCAAGCTTTTTATGCGGATCCGCACATGAATTTGTGTCTGAATCCTTTTATGGAATAATATTTCCCTTATCTTCTGTAGTTAGTGGCGCGCAGTCTACGCGATCTTATCCTTCTTCAGTTCAGCAATATCTGCTGTGTTGCGTGCAATCTGATTGTCATGCACCTGAAGTTTTCCATGAATCAGCTTCAGCTCATCCCGCAAGAACCGATTCTCTTCCTGCTGCTTCCCATAAAATTCTACCAGCAGATCATAGTTTCTTGTGACTCTCTCATCCAGTGCATTTACTTTCTCTTCCAGTACGTTTACTTTCTCTTCCAGTACGTTTACTTTCTCTTCCAGTACGTTTACTTTCTCTTCCAGTACATCAAAGCGCTTATCGAGTGCGTTCATCTGTTCGCTGACTGCGTCGACCCTCTTATTGAGCCCGGAAAGCTCCTGCCAGATCGGATGGAGCTTCTGATCAAGCTTTTCTTCGAGCTTCTGATCGAGCTTTTCTTCAAGCTTCTGATCAAGCTTCTCTTCAAGCTTCTCTTCAAGCTTTTCTTCAAGCTTTTGATCGAGCAAATCAGCAATGGCCTTTAGCAACTTTTCTTCTTGCATTTGTTGTTCACCTCCTTGCATTGCAACTATAACACAAAACTACACAAATGTCCATATATCGACGCGATTTATGTCAAAAAAATTTTCCGGAATCACAGGTAGTAAAACTCATACTCTGCCTGAGCGCCCTCCTCGACCGTCATCACCACGCAGCTCGGGCGGTGATCTTCCTGCCGGGGGAATGAAAGGCTCCCTGGATTAAGCACGGTAATCTCCTCGTCACTCTGATCCAGGAACGGCCTGTGTGTGTGTCCAAACATAACGACATTGCAACCGTTCGCCTTTGCGTCTTCTACAAGATCCCGTGTGCCAACCGATACATAATAGTAATGTCCGTGGGTGAGCAGGATACGCATACCCCCGATCTCAGCGATCTGTATCAGCGGCAGCCTCGAAAAGAAATCGCAGTTCCCGGCTACCATATACAACGGACAGCGCACCATCTCCTGTATGCGCGTCTCTCCGCTCTCTGAATCGCCCAGGTGGATCAGGCAGTCCGGCATTCCCACTTCCTCCAGGACACGTTTCAGATTTTCCTCACGTCCGTGCGTGTCACTCACAACCAGAATCTTCATCTCACTCAGCTCTCCCTCTGTCCTCTGTTCTCTGTTCTCCGCTCTTTGTTCCCTGCCCTCTGCCTACCGTCCTTGATTTATTTTTGCTCCTCTGCCTGCCCTCTTGCCATTCTTTCGGCCGTCCTCAGCTTTTCACCAGAAGCGTCTCCAGCTTTTCCTTCATCCCCCGCAGCGCCTTGCCCCGGTGACTCAGCTCATTCTTTTTCTCCGGCGAAATTTCTGCCGAAGTGCATCCGTATTCCGGCAAATAGAAAATGGGATCATATCCAAAACCGTTTTCACCCTTTATTTCGCAGCCGATCCTTCCCTCCATTGTACCATAGCTCGTCAGGATCCTTCCGTCCGGAAATGCACAGGCGATCGCACATGCAAACCGGGCTGTGCGTTTCTCGTCCGGGACGCCGGAAAGCTTCTCCAGGATCGCAGCATTTTTCACATCGTAAGAAGTGTCCTCTCCCATAAAGCGCGAAGAATAGATACCCGGCGCGCCGTCCAGATAATCGATCTGCAGTCCAGAATCGTCTGCCATGACAAGCTCTCCTGTGAGCTCCATGACCGTTTTCGCTTTAATGACCGCATTTTCTTCAAAGCTTGTCCCGTTTTCTTCAATCTCCGCCTGGATCCCGGCCTCTTTCATCGAGACAACCGGCATTCCCAGGTCTGCAAGAATCGCGCGTATCTCCCGCAGCTTGTCTTCATTTCCTGTTGCAAAAATGATCCGTTCCATCTTGTCTGTTCCTCCGCCGCTTATTGTTCTTGATTCTATCACATACCCCCGGCATCTGTAAATCACATTTCACGTAAACAATAGGGCAAACGGCGACGTTACTGTTCGCTCCGTGACCAGTAACAGCGCAGGATCCACACTCGTCACCGTGTACGCATGCTCGTCACTGTGTACACATACTCGTCACTGTGTATGCCTTCAGGCACACATTTGTCCCGAAGCGCTCCTCAGTGTTTTCCCAGCGTTTTCCATCCAGGCTCAGGTAGCCTTCCTTGCCCTCAGTCGTCACATTCTGCGTATATTTGTCCGCCCGGTACTCTACTGCCACGGGATTCTCTTCACCCGGCGTAGTAATCTTCACGACCACAGCAAAGCGCTCCCCGGCCGTAAGGAACTGCGGCGTCTGGAGATTGACCGTGTAATATCCGCTGTTTTGCAGCTTTCCTTTTTGCAGATATTCCATCCCGGAGAAATCCGTCTCCGAGTGAAAGTCACACACAAAGTATATTTCATAAGAAGTGTCCGGTCCGACCGCATAGAACCCGACCGCCGCGAGCATTTCCCCGCCAGCTCCTGCAGGCAAGCTGCCGCCAGCTGTCGCAGATGCCGCATAGACATTGGCAAACCAGCAGTTCTCGTCCGCATAGCCCTGGCGCCCCTGCCAGCCGCAATCATCGTATTGATAGATTTTCGAGTAATTATCCGTCGGCTCAATACGCGTGTAACACACACAGGTCTTTGCAATATTGGGATCTGCATAGGACACATAAAAAATGCCGTCCTCCCCGAAGCCCTCCTCCCATGTATTCTGGCAGATAAACGCGCCGTCTTTCTCCGGCGTCTCCGAAAACAGAAATCTGGAATAATCGTCATCCCAGCCTAGAATAATCACATCATGGTTCGGCGTCCGCTCGTCAGGGCAGAAATACGACTTCGTCCTCTCATTGTAGCAAAACACCGTATCCTCCCCGGAAGTCTCCGTGTCGTCCTCTGCGTTCCCACGTTCCGTACTTCTTCTCATATAAAGGGAGGTCTGCACCGCTCCGTACTTCATGACCGCAGCCTTGACCGCAGCCGACTCTGCGTCCTCGAGCAGCTGTATCTCCTGCACGTGCACTGCGGGAGTCAGGCCGTCCGGGGAGACCCCATCCCCATATGGATCTTCCTCCTCGGTCACAGGACCCTGCCAGCCGCTCAGATACGCCATCGCCATCAGATAGTCCCCGCCTTCGTCAAGCCCTACGGTAAACGCGTTTTTCCGGCTCATGTGATCCGCGGAAAAAACGATATGCTGACCGGGCAAAAGCGCCGCCTCAAGCGCAGCAGCCGCGGCAAACGCCCAGCAGGTTCCAGAGCTTCCCTGATGCCGCACGGTCGGCTTTTTCCCGCAATCTCCCGCATACCAGCGCTCCGGCAGACGCTCCGTCATGATCGGCGTCAGCGCACTCTCTGACCCCGCATTCCCGGCAGCCACCTTTTCCGAAGAGTCAGAATCATTTTTTCGATCTGCCTTGTGCAGGACGTCCCATACACATTCTGTCGGTTCAGCCTTCTCAGTCTCCGTCATGTTCTCAACAGATTGAACGGCTCTGACGCGCTCCGCCGCAGAATCCGCCCAGGTCAAAGCCAGAGCTGCCAGAAAAATATCAGCCGACAAATGCAAAAACGCCGTTTTCAAAATCTTTTCCTTAGCCTTTTTCATTCTGCCGCCCCGCTTCTCTCCTTGGCGGTCTCGGCCCCTGGAACTGGTAAAAATAAGTCTTGATCATTCCATTGTAGATCTTGCGGTTCCGATCCGCCTTCCTTCCGATATATTTCTCCGCCTCCTCATAGGAGGTAATCACATACTCCGACCACGAATCAAGCCGTGCAAAGGCCTGTCCCATCTCACGGTACAGAGCCGGCAGGCTCGCGCGATCCTCGATGCGCTCCCCATAAGGTGGATTCGTGATGACAAATCCGTACTTTTTGGGATGGCTCAGTTCACTGACCGGGCGGCGCTGGAAATGAATCAGCTGATCCACCCCGGCAAGCCTTGCGTTTTCCCTGGCCGCCTTGATCACCTCGCCGTCGATATCGTAGCCCTGGATATCCGTCTGCACCGAAGTGTCCATGAAATCCTGCGCTTCCTCGACCGCATCGTACCATTTCTTTCGCGGAATCAGATTGCTCCAGTCCTCGGCCAGAAACGAGCGGTTCATTCCAGGCGCGATGTTCGCCGCCATCATGGCCGCCTCGATCGGGAACGTGCCGCTCCCGCAGAACGGATCTACCAGGATCCGGTCCTGTTTCCACGGCGTCAGCATGATTAGAGCCGCGGCAAGCGTCTCGGAGATCGGCGCTTTCGCAGTCAGCTTCCGGTAGCCCCGCTTGTGCAGCGACTCCCCGGTGGTATCCAGTCCGATCACCGCCTCATCCTTCATCAGAAAAATCCGGATTGGATAGCTTGCTCCATCCTCCGCGAACCAGTTCACACCATAGATATCCTTCAGCCGTTCGACAATCGCTTTTTTCACAATCGATTGGATATCAGACGGGCTGAACAGCTTACTCTTCACCGAAGTCGCCTTCGTCACCCAGAACTTCGCATTCACCGGAAGAAAGTTCTCCCACTCCAGCGCTTTCACCCGCTCAAACAATTCGTCGAAGCTCTCTGCGTGAACCGATCCCACTTTGAGCAGGATCCGCTCGGCCGACCGCAGAAAGACGTTAGCGATCGCAACCGCTTCTGCATCGCCCCAGAAGAGAACCCGTCCATCCTCAACGCCGCTGATCTCGTAGCCCAGATCCAGAATTTCTCTTTTCAATACCGCCTCGAGTCCAAAATGACATGGCGCAATCAGCTCATACTTCTCCCTCATCTTCGTCTTCCCCTATCCAGTCCGTGTTTTATTGCTTTATTGTTCTATTGTTATCTCTGTTTCCCTGCAAATCTTCCTTTCTATCTTAATGTGCGTCTGCCGCTATTGTCAATCTCAACTTTTCAATCCGGGCATTTCCCAGGCATTTCTGTCAGCTCCAGGAAAACGCCGCCGCGGCAGGCTTTGTCTCCATTGTCGCCAGCCGCGGCGCTTCCTGGGCTGCATCCTTACCTTACTGCGCCCCATACTTTGCGTTACCGCTGCCTATGCGCAAACGCCGGCACTCTCCATATGTGCAGGTGCTGTCCATCCTCTGTTGTCGCCGTGTACCCGAAACGCTATCCGTTCTGCGCTCTCATATGCTCGCAGTATGCACGGTAGCCGCCCACCACGCTTTTGGCATGACAGCCTCGCTGTTCAAGCTCACGCGCCACGGACATACTAAGTGCGCCACGGTCGCAGTACAGGATTACGTCTCTTCCCTGCCTGCACGGAAGTTCTCCGCGGAATTTTCCCTGCGGCACATTGACAGCCCCTCTGACATGAGCCCTGGCAAAATCCTCCTGAGAGCGCAGATCTATGATAAAATACCCGCCCTCGCGGGCATATCGCTCCAATTCCCTCGCTGAGATTGTCTCCATTTCGCATCATCTCCTTTTTTCTATCATATGAAAAACTTCTCTCACGGTTCAATCGCAGCTTTTCAGAGGTTCCATGCGAAAATACAGACAAAAAGAATGCCCAAAAGCTGCTTCTCACGCTCTCAGGCACTCTTCTGTCTCGCTCTGTTTCATTTCAAGTGAACATTTCGCCATTTCCTGACAATGGCAGGCTTATGCAGCTCTTCTCTTCCTTTAATACTCAGAGCCCGATTCACTGCTGCAGTTGTCGCAGTCCTTCACGTTCTTGCTCGAAGAGCTGGAAGAATTCGTATTGGATGCATTCTTGGACGTCGTCTTATTCTGAGACTGTGAATTCTTGCTGGAAGAGCTCTTGCTCTCCGCGTTGTTCGTATTCTTCGCCATGGTAATAGCCTCCTGTGTCTTAGTTTTTTGTTACGCTTTTAGTATTCCAATAAAAATTAAAAATATGTATTGCAATTTTTTGGAAACTATATTATAATCCTAATTGTAAAAAGAATTTACCCTTCAAAACAATTTTTTTTACAAACCCCTTATTAATTATTTATACTCCCCTCGAAACAGTCGGTAGCTCCCCTACCGGCTGTTTCACTGTCTTCCGGCAAAATTCTTCCCGCACCATCCCCGTCGTCCTGCTTTGCAGCGCCCGCCCCATATGCGGCCCTGACAGGCACGGAGAGCCGTCCGGCTTTGCACTGCCCGGCCCGCATACAGCGGCAGATCTCCGATCTCCATGCGAAGACCCACACAAAAAGATGCCGCCGGCTCTCGTCCGACAGCATCCTTCGTACTCTCATTTATTCTCGCTTCTCCTCCGCAGAGCTGTCCGCGCAATTGCCAGCCGCTCCTTTACTCCGCGCTTTCCTCTCCATAGACAAACTCATGCAGCTTCTCAATCGTCGGCTCCCAATCCGGCACAAGCATCCCCTCGCCATTGACGCTGATCGTATCGTACATATTGTCGTACGGAATGCGTTCCGTCTCAATTTTGTACTGAAGCATATCCGGGAACTCCGACAGCATACTCCAGATCTCCGTCTCCGGAATATTCGTCGTCACATAGCCGAGAATGGATTTCATCTTCTCCGTCATCTGCGCCACGGACATCTGCTTGACCTCTGCGAGCAGCTGCTGCAGCAGGTAACGCTGACGCTCCGTGCGCTGGTAGTCGGAATTTCCCACCATACGGTTGCGGGCGTATGCGACCGCCTGCACGCCGTCGCAGTAGATGCTGCCGCCCTCATAAGGTACAAAATGCGCGGACGGGTCAATCTTCAGCTGTCGCTTGCACATATCGTCGATGTATCCGTTCATGACCTCGGCCTCGGCAGCGGTGATGTCAAGCGACACTCCGCCGATCGTATCTATAATATCCACCAGATTCCAGTAATCTACCGCGACATAACGGTCCACCTCTATTTTGTAATTGTTTGTCACCGTCTGGCAGAGAAGCGGCCCGGCCCCCATCGCATATGCATGGTTCAGCTTCCAATAGCCGATCTCCGGAATATCCACATAGGTGTCGCGCATCAGGGAGACCATCGTGACTCTGTCATGCTCTTTGTCGACAGAGACAAGGATCATGCTGTCCGAGTTGCCGTTCCATGTCTGATCCTGACGGTCTGCGCCGACCAGAAGCACATTGTAAACATCCTCGTCCGAGACGGTCTCTTTGTTCGCAATACTGCTCATCTGATCATGGATGCTGTTAAGCTCATCGGCGCTGACCTTCGTCCCGGTCAGCTCGCCCGGAGCCGTCGTCTCTGCCTCCATCTGTTCCACAACATGCTCCGGAAGCGTCTCCACCGTGTTCACTTCTTCATCCGCGATATAATTCATGTTGCTGTACAGATCATGTCCCAGCTTGTAGATCACGCCGCCGCTGACACCCACGATTGCCAGCACCGCACACAGGCTGATGGCAAACACCTTCTTCATATTCATTCCGGTTTTCTTTGGCTTCTTATCATAAGAATCGTTTCTTTCATTTCTGTTCTGATTTGATTGGTTCTTTCTGCTCCCTGGCATTTTATGCTCCCTCCTGGTCTTCATCAGTCTACTTCTATGATTACCCAATCACAGATCATTATCACCAATACCGCCAATATTGTCAATCTAATTTCTTCCATCCGAAAGGGCTTCCATACCGGAAGAGCTCCGCTGCGGAATGTATTCGGTCAGGACAATTGCGTCAAACAGGATCAAATCTTTTGCTGAGATGAAAAAAGCTTTCCAAGCAACTTGACTTGGAAAGCTTAGTGCGGAGAAAGGGACTTGAACCCTCACGATATTGCTACCACAGGCACCTGAAGCCTGCGCGTCTGCCAATTCCGCCATCTCCGCGTATTAGTAAGTCTCGCAACTCACGACGATAATAATACTATATGCCGCTTCAAATGTCAATAGATTTTCCGGATTTTTTTATCTGCTTTCTTCACATGCCTTCTTCACGGCTTCCTTCCCACTTACATATTTGCTTACATATTTTATAAATTTGGTGTTGACTTCTCCATACATCTTTGCTATAATCTCATTTGTTCGCGGAAGTGTCGGAATTGGCAGACGAGCAAGACTAAGGATCTTGTGGTGGTCACACCGTGTGGGTTCAAGTCCCATCTTCCGCACGGCAAAGTATCCCCGGAAATGAAGGTTTCCGGGGATTTTTGTGTCGGGCGCCGATTTCATTACGTCTCTCCCCGCGCGTCCGAGAGTGCGATATTCAGTCCCTCCGATATCGTATAGCTCAGATATTTCACAGTCTCGTCGATATCCTTTGGAGTCACGAACATTGTGTTCAGATGAGGCGAGATCAACTCCCGGATCATCTGGTGTTTCTCCGCCTGATCGAGCGTTCCAAGCGTTCCTCCAAGCCGCTGCATACTCGCGCTGCGGTCCATCTCGGCGACCAGCTCTTCCATCGTATCGTTCACAATCGTGGCCGCATCCACAACGGTCGGCACGCCGACTGCTATGACCGGCACGCCGAGGGTCGCCTCATTGATCGCGTTGCGGTGGTTGCCGACGCCCGAGCCAGGATTGATTCCGGTATCTGTGATCTGGATCGTGCGGTTCAGGCGTTTTGTGCTGCGCGCAGCCAGGGCGTCAATCGCAATCACCGCCTCCGGCTCTGTCTCCTCCACAACTCCTTTTATAATCTCGAGCGTCTCCATGCCGGTCTGGGCCATCACTCCCGGCACGATCGCGCTGATCTCCCCGGAGTTCTCAAGCTCTGTCGGCATCCGGCCATATTCTTTGATCATGTGGCGTGTGATATGCAGATTGCCGACCACATCCGGACCGAGCGCATCCGGCGTCACATCGCGGTTGCCCAGCCCGACCACAAGCACCGATTTCCGGCGTTCCCCAAGAATGCGGCACAGGTGCTTTGCAAGCTCCTCGGAGATCTCCCGGTGGTAGTCCTCGTCCGGCGTCGACATATTAGGAGCCTCGATCGTGACGTACGTCCCCACCGGCTTACCCATCGCCTTCGCGCCGTTCTCTGTTTCAATCCGGACGATCGTTGTGTAAATCTCGCGCTGTGCGTCCTTCTTCTCCTCCACCTTGACGCCGCGGATCCTCACATCGTCCGCCTCATAGCTCTCCCTGGCCTCGAGCGCCAGGTCTGTCCGTATCTGAAAATTCCCCATCATAGCTGCTCTCCTTTGTATTTTTGTCGCCCGGCAGCTTTGCCCGGCTCCGGAAAGCAAACTGCCTGCCACTTTCATTGCCTTATTTTTTGCAAGTTTTTCGGAAATATGTATTGACAGGAAAGTTGGATTGGAATAAGATATATGAGTATGTTTACAGGAAACGACCGTGTCCGTTTTTAGTCAAACAAACGGCAGCCGCGACAGGATTTTGCAGCTGCAACACAACATAAAATTATAATGTCTGGAGGTGTATCCATTGGCTAACATCAAATCCGCGAAGAAGAGAATTCTGGTATCCAAGGCCAGAAACGAGCGCAATAAGTCCATCAAGTCCGCTGTTAAGACTGCGATGAAGAAGGTAGACGCCGCTGTCGCCGCGAAGGACAAGGCAGCTGCCGAGGCAGCTCTGCTGGCTGCTACGGCAACGATCGACAAGGCAGCGAAAAAAGGGGTGTACCACAAGAACAACGCGGCGAGAAAAGTTTCCCGCCTGGCAAAGGCAGTCAACACCCTGGCATAGTATACATCCAAACATCAAGAGCACAAGAAAAGCAGCTGATTCCGTCATGTCAGCTGCTTTTTCATATATGATTTCAGAAAGCAGCCGATTCCGTCATGTCGGCTGTTTTTTCATGCGCCTTCGCGCGCCGCCCTGCCTCCAAAGCAGCGCCCGGCGTCACTTTTCTGCCTCTCCAGGCGTTTCCTCCGCAAGTCCGCACAGCTTCCCGATCTCCGCCCAGATCTCGTCCCTCCCCTGTTTGGTGATGGACGAATAAGGAAGAATCCTGGTGCCTGGGCGCGTACCCAAACCCTCGCGGATGAGCTTCAGCTGCTTCTGGATCTGGCTCCGGTTGATCTTGTCCAGCTTCGTCGCAATGATGATCGGTTCGTAGCCGTTGTGGCAGATCCACTCATACATCGTCCTGTCGTTCGCGCCTGGTTCGTGGCGGATATCTATGAGCAGAAACACGGCGCGCAGCTGTCTCGAGCCATGCAGATAACGCTCGATCAGTTTCCCCCATTTTTCCTTCTCGCTCTGGGAAACCTTCGCATAGCCATAGCCTGGCAGATCCACCAGGTACAGCGCGTCGTTGACATTGTAAAAATTGATTGTCTGCGTCTTGCCCGGCTGGGCGCTCGTGCGCGCCAGCGACTTTCGGTTCATAAGTCCATTGATGAGCGACGACTTTCCAACGTTCGACTTGCCCGCAAAGGCCACCTCTGCTCTCTCATTCTGTGGAAGTATACTCGTGACGCCGCAGACTGTCTCGAGGCTCACCTGTCTTATTATCATAATATTCTCCTTATGTCTCACACACAGCCCAGGCAGCGGCCGGCAGTCTTATCCGCAGTCTCCGCTGCAGCTGTCTGTATAGCCTCGCTGCGGCCGCCACTCTATCCGCGGTTCCAGATGAGGCTGCCCGTCCCACGCACACAGCCCCACAGCGACCTTCCATCCCCGCGAGGGCATCCGGCAAATCACCCGGCTTGTATTATTCCCGGCGCACGAACGCCGTCTCCAGCACCTCCGGCATCGCATTCACATACACAAGCTCCATGCCGTCTGTGATCTCCGCCTGTATTTCATCGATGTCCGCGCGGTTTTCCTCAGGCACAATCACCGTCGCGATCCCGGCCTGCTTCGCCGCAAGCAGCTTCTCCTTGAGTCCGCCGATGGGCAGCACCCGGCCTCTAAGCGTGATCTCTCCGGTCATCGCGACATCCGCGCGCACCGGAATCCGGGCAACCGCAGATAAGATGGCCGTCGCCATCGTGATGCCCGCGGACGGACCGTCCTTCGGCACCGCTCCCTCCGGAATGTGGAGGTGAATATCGTTCTTGGAGAAAAATTCAGGATCGATCCGGTATTCCTCCCCGATGGAGCGGACGTAGCTGACCGCCGTCTGCGCGGACTCTTTCATGACGTCTCCGAGCTGTCCGGTCAGGACAAGCTCTCCCTCTCCCGGCATCGTGTTCACCTCAACCTGGAGCGTATCGCCGCCGACGCTGGTCCACGCAAGCCCGCGCACAATACCCACGTCATTTTTCGCATTCTTCTTCTGGAACGTATAGCGCTTCTTCCCGAGGTATTTTTCCAGGTTTTTTCCCGACACACGCACGCTCTCCGCCCCGTTCTCGAGAATCTCCCTGGCCGCTTTCCGGCAGATCTGCCCGATCTGTCGTTCCAGCTGGCGCACCCCGGCCTCCCTGGTATAGCCGCTGATGATCCCTGCGAGCGCCGGCTTCGTGATCTCCAGCTGACCCCGCTTCAGCCCATTGCGCTCGATCTGCTTCTTCAAAAGGTGGCGTCTCGCGATGTGAAGCTTTTCATTCGCCGTATAGCTGCTCAGCTCGATCACTTCCATGCGGTCGAGCAGCGGCCGCGGAATCGCGCTGCTGTCGTTGGCCGTCGCGATAAACAGCACCTCGGACAGATCGATCGGGATCTCCACATAATGGTCGTGGAAGCGGCAGTTCTGCTCCGAATCGAATACTTCCAAAAGCGCGGAGGAGGTATCCCCCCGGTAATCGCTGCTGACCTTGTCCACCTCATCGATCAGCATCAGAGGATTCTTTACCCCGGCCTGCCGCATCCCGTCCGCGATACGCCCCGGCATCGCCCCGACGTAGGTGCGCCTGTGTCCGCGGATCTCTGCCTCATCGTGCACGCCGCCCAGGCTGATGCGGACATACTCCTTATCCAGCGCCCGCGCGATTGAGCGGGCAATCGAAGTCTTTCCGGTGCCGGGCGGTCCGACCAGGCAGAGGATCGGGCTGTCGCCTTTCTGGGTAAGGCTGCGGACCGCAAGGAACTCCAGTATGCGCTCCTTCACTTTCTCCAGACCGTAATGGTCTTCTTCCAGTATCTTTGCTGCGCGCTTCAGATCCCCGTTGTCCTCAGACTTTTTATCCCAGGGAAGTTCAAGCAGGGTCTCAATGTAATTGCGCACCACGCTGCTTTCGGCAGAGCTGCCGCTGGAGCCTTTCAGGCGCTGCACTTCCTTGCGGATCTTCTCCTTGACCTCGTCGGAAGCACATAATTTCTCTGTTTTCTCCAGGTAATCCTCCGTCTCCGAGAGCAGCGTATCCTCGCCCAGCTCCTCCTGGATCGCCTTGATCTGTTCACGAAGCACGAACTCGCGCTGGCTCTTGTCTACGCGCTCGCGCACCCTCTGCTGGATCTCGTTGTTAAGCTGGATGATCTCCATCTCCTCCACAAGCATAGTGCAGAGTCTTTCATAACACTCCACCCCGTCCCTGGCCTCCAGAAGCCTCTGGCGCTGCTCATAGCGGAGCGGCAGATGAACACAGACCACTTTGGTCAGCTTCTCAAAATCCCGGATCTCCAGGAGCTGGCGAAGCATATCCTTGCCAAATTTCTGGTTCAGCTGGGAGTAGCGCTTCAAAAGCTCCTCCAGCGCGCGCGTCATGGCCAGCTTTGTCACCTTGTCGAGTCCGCTGTCCTGCTCCTCGAGCAGCTCTACCCTGGCATGCAGATACCCATCGTAGTCCTCAACCCCGAGCAGAGCGCCCCGGTCGAGTCCTTCCACCATCACACGCACAATGTTCTTCGGCAGCTTCGCCACATTCCGGATCCGGGCGGAAACGCCAATACTGTATAAACTTCGCAAACCCGGATTGCTGTCATCCGGGTTTTGCTGTGTCACTAAAAATATCGTCTGATCTTCTGCCATTGCGGCCTCGACTGCCTTGATGGACTTCTCCCTGCTGATGTCAAAATGCAATACCATCGTTGGAAGAACGGTCAGTCCCCGCATCGGTATCACTGGCATTGTCCTTTTCATCTTGTCCTCGTTCACCTCTATGTCGGCAGCTCAGTCATGTCATCCCAAGCCCATTGTCTCGCCTGCTGCGCCGGGGCTCTCTGCTCCCACCGCTCCGTCCGGCACGCCAAAGCACTTCGGCTCCGCCGCCCTTCCGCTGCGCCGGGCCTCCCTGCTCATGCCGTCTCTTCTATCATGCCAAGCCTTCGTTTTCTCCGGCTTCTGAGGTCGTCGCGGTAAGTCAGCTCCGGTTCCCCGGTGCCTTCGATCGCTTCCTTCGTCACGAGACAGGATACGATCGTGTCGTCCGACGGAATCCGGTACATCAGATCCATCATGGCGTTCTCCATGATCGCCCGGAGTCCCCGCGCGCCTGTCTTTCTCTTGATCGTCTTGTCCGCGATCGCCTCGATCGCCTCGTCGCTGAACTGAAGCTCCACATCGTCCAGCCCAAACAGACCCTGATACTGCTTCACCATCGCATTTTTCGGCTCAGTCAGGATACGGATCAGCGCATCCTTATCCAACTCATCCAGTGAGACGACCACCGGCACACGGCCAACAAACTCCGGGATCATGCCGAACTTGATGAAATCCTGCGGAAGCACATGCTTGAGCGTCTCTCCCACATTGCGTTTCTCCTTATCCGCGATCTCGGAATTAAAGCCGATCCCCTTTTTGTCAAGCCGGGTCTCAATGATCTTATCGATCCCCTCAAAAGCTCCGCCGCAGATGAACAGAATGTTGGTCGTGTCGATCTGAAGCAGCTCCTGGTGCGGATGCTTACGTCCGCCCTGCGGCGGAACCGAGGCGACGGTTCCCTCCAGAATCTTGAGCAAAGCCTGCTGCACGCCCTCTCCGGATACGTCGCGCGTGATGGAAGCGTTCTCTGACTTCCGCGTGATCTTATCAATCTCATCGATGTAGATAATGCCGTATTCTGCTTTCTTGATATCGTAGTCAGCCGCCTGGATAATCTTCAGCAGAATATTCTCAACGTCCTCCCCGACGTAGCCGGCCTCTGTAAGCGCCGTGGCGTCCGCGATCGCGAACGGCACGTTCAGCAGCCGCGCAAGCGTCTGGGCCAGCATCGTCTTGCCGGAACCGGTCGGCCCCAGCATCAGGATGTTGCTCTTCTGCAGCTCCACGTCGAGATACCTGCCGCTCAGCAGTCTCTTGTAGTGATTGTAAACCGCGACCGACAGCACTTTCTTCGCCTCATCCTGCCCGATCACATACTCATCCAGGAATTCCTTGATCTCCACTGGCTTCAGAAGGTTGATCGCCGAGATCTCCTCCGCGATATCCTCTTCTTCCAGCTCTTCCTCGATTATCTCCGCACAGATATCAATGCACTCATCGCAGATATAGACTCCGCTCGGACCCGCAATCAGCTTGCGGACCTGATCCTCCGTCTTGTTGCAAAAAGAGCACCTGATCCTTTCCCCATTCTTCCCCGGCATCTTTACACTCCTCAAATTTACATTCTATCTGATTTTACGCCATCCTGTACGGCCCACAGCTTTCGCGCCGTCAGCGCGGCAGCACGATCTCGTCGATCAGGCCGTACGCCTTCGCCTCCTCCGCCGTCATCCAGCGGTCACGCTCTGTGTCCGCGGCAATCGTCTCAAGCGGCTGGCCAGTATTGGCCGCAAGCATCTCATTCAGCTTCTTCTTCGTCCGCTGAATCTGATCCGCAACTATCTGGATGTCCGTCGCCTGCCCCTGCGCTCCGCCGGACGGCTGATGGATCATCACTTCTGCGTTCGGAAGCGCAAAACGCTTGCCCTTCGCGCCGCCTGCGAGCAGGAAAGCGCCCATGCTGGCCGCCATGCCCATGCAGATGGTAGACACATCGCACTTCACATAGTGCATCGTGTCGTAGATCGCCAGGCCGGCTGACACAGATCCTCCCGGGCTGTTGATGTAGAGCTGGATGTCTTTGTTCGGATCCTCCGACTCCAGGAACAGAAGCTGTGCAACGACCAGGTTCGCGCTGACGTCCGTCACTTCCTCACCCAGGAACACAATGCGATCCTTCAGCAGTCTCGAATAAATGTCATAAGACCGCTCTCCTCTGCCTGTCTGCTCAATAACCATTGGCACTAAACTCATTTTTCCGCCTCCCCTGCCCATTTATGGGCCTGCCTCCTGTCTGGAATATACAGGCGGCTCTATATTTCTTTCGCAGCGTCTGTGACCAGATCGATCGCAGCCTGCACCGCCAGCTCATTCTTCATCTGCTCTTTCTCATAGTCGCCCATGATCTCCTTCAGCTTATCGGCCTCCATCTTGTAGGACTTCGCCATCTCCGCGATCTCCTCCTCCAGCCGCTCATCGCTGATCTCGATTCCCTCAGCCTTCGCCACCGCCTCGAGCACCAGGCTGTTCTGGATACGCTTCAGCGCCTCCGGCTTCATCTGCTCCAGCATCTGATCCGGCGTCTGGCCCATGTACTGCATATATTGCTGCACAGAAAGTCCCTGGGATTCGATCCTTCTCGTAAAGTCGTCCGCCATACGCCGCACCTGCTCGTCGATCATTGCATCCGGGATCTCCATCGAAGCATTCTCTACAACCTTCTCCACAACCTTGTTCTGCTTCGCATTCTTTGCCTCCTGGGTCTTTCTCTCCAGAAGCTTCGCCCGAATATCATCCTTGTACTCTGCGAGTGTATCAAACTCAGAAACATCCTGGGCAAAATCATCGTCGAGCTCCGGAAGCTCCTTGACGCGGATCTCCTTCACCTTACACTTGAACACAGCCGCCTTGCCGCGCAGCTCCTCCGCCTGGTAGTCCTCCGGGAACGTCACGTTGACCTCCACGTCTTTGCCGATCTCCGCTCCCACAAGCTGAGCCTCAAAGCCCGGAATGAAACTTCCGGAGCCGATCGTCAGCGGATAATCTTCACCCTTGCCGCCGGCAAACGCCTCGCCGTCTACAAAGCCTTCGAAATCAAGCTTGATCATGTCGCCATCCTGCACCGCGCGGTCGTCGATGTCGATCATGCGGGAATTGCTCTCGCGCTCACGCGCAACCTCTTTGTCGACTTCCTCCTCCGATACGCTCACCTCTGTCTTCTCAACCTCGATGCCCTTGTACTCTCCGAGCGTAACCTCCGGCTTCAGCGCAACCTCGGCCGTAAAGATAAACGGCTTGCCCGCCTCGATCTGCACCACCTCGACCTTCGGCTGGGATACGACCTCCCGGTCAGACTCGTCCACGGCCTTTGCGTACTCCTCCGGGATCAGCGCGTTCGCCGCATCCTCATAGAAGATGCCCGAACCGTACATTTTCTCAATCATCCTGCGCGGCGCCTTGCCCCTGCGGAAACCCGGAAGCGTGATCTTTCCTTTATTTTTCTGGTACGCTTTTTCTACCGCAGCGTCGAACTCCTCCGCGGAAACCTCGATTGTGAACTTTGCCATGTTCTTTTCCAGCTTCTCTACCTGTACACTCATTGTACTAAATTCCTCCTTAAATTCTGTTTGGCAACCCCACTGGAACTGTTGTTCTCTCTGTTCGCAGTCATTATATTAGTATAACACAGTGCGTATAAAAAGGCTAGTATTTATTTACAGCAAAAGAAAAATCGCAGCCATTTCACTCATTTCCCGCAAAAATAATTTTTTTTGCAAGCTGATCCGCCGCTGCCTGGCCGCTCAGCTGCGCAACCAGAGCCAGCCCAAACGGGATCGCCGTGCCCATACCGCGGCTCGTGGTAATATTCCCGGACACAACAACCTGCTCCGTGGAAAGCTCCGCCCCGGAAAGCTGCTCCTCAAAGCCCGGGTAGCTCGTGGCACGCCTGCCCTCAAGGATTCCAAGCCCGCCGAGCACACTCGGAGCCGCACAGATCGCCGCCACCTTCTTCCCGGAAGCCGCCGCATCCTGAAGCAGCTTTCCAAGCGCTGTATGCGCCGCGAGACGCTTCGTTCCCGGCATTCCCCCCGGAAGCACATACAGCTCCGTGTCGGAGTCATCCATATCCTCGAACAGCATATCTGCCCGCACCTGGATTCCATGGCTTCCCGTGACCTCCAGCGAACCCGTGACTGCCACAGTTCGTGTCTCAATGCCCGCCCTGCGCAGAAGATCTACGACCGTAAGTCCCTCGATCTCCTCAAATCCATCCGCCAGAAAAACCAATGCCCTGCTCATCTTTCTACCTCCATCCTGTCAAAATCCATACTATATTCTCACAATCCTGACAATCGATTTAAGTTTAACAGAGACTCCAAAGAAAATCAATATTTTCTTCCGCTGCACCTTTTCCGCATGGGCAATTTGTGCTATGCTTTTAAAAAAGGAGGTTCTCCCAATGGAAATCGAACGCAAATTTCTGGTCAGGCGCCTGCCAGAAGGCCTGGAACAGTACCCCTGTCATTCGATCGAGCAGGCGTATCTGTGCACAAACCCGGTCGTCCGCATCCGCAGGCAGGACGACGCTTATATCCTGACCTACAAAGGGCAGGGACTGCTCGCGCGCGAAGAATACAATCTTCCGCTCACCGGCGAAGGATACTTTCATCTCCTCGGAAAGGCAGACGGAAATATCCTCACAAAAAAAAGATACGTCATTCCCCTCTTCTCTGGCCTGAAGGCGGAACTCGATATCTTTGAAGACAAGCTTGCCGGGCTCTGGCTTGTCGAGGTAGAATTCCCCGACGTTGAAACCGCCGAAGCCTTCCAGCCCCCGGACTGGTTTGGCACGGACGTCACATTCTCCGGCGCATATCACAACTCTGTACTGAGCAGCATGGAGCGTTTCACCCCGGATCCCGGCCTTCAGGCGGAAGATCCATCCAAGCTTCCGCCCGAGGTCTGATCTGCGGCCCGGCAAAAAGCTGCACCCGTGAGCGGATCTGGGAGCCAGGCCGAAGCTCTTCCCGGGCTCCAGGCTAAAGCCTCTCCTTAGATCCGGGCGAAAGCTCTTCCCGGGCTCCAGTCCCGGACTCGATCCGCTCCCAGATCGAGCGGAGCATGGTCTCGGTTTCCTCCGGGCTGTCCGGAACCGCAATCTTTTTTCTATTCAGGCGGGCCTCATAACAGTCTGCCCGCCTCTTTTCCAATTCAAGCAGGCCGCCGGCAAGCCATTTTTTCAGTCTCGACCTGCTCCTTCTGTTTTCCAATCCGAATCTTAATAAATCCATCCCTGTTACCTCCGTTTTTGATAGCATGAAATTTTGTTGCGTTCCGTTCAATTTTGTATTAGTATCGATAGATGTAAGAGATTTCTGTCGAAAATTATCACAATATGTCAAAACAATGGAGGATACACTATGAAGCACTCTGTTATTTCTTCCAGCATCCGCATACTTCGCAAAAGAGCCGGCTACACCCAGGAGGAGGTGAGCAACAAGCTGAGCATCCAAAGGCAAACCTACTGCAATTACGAAAATGCAACCCGCACTCCGCCGCTTGATATCATTGTCGCTCTGGCTGATTTGTATCAGGTCTCCGTCGACTACCTGGTGCGCGACGAGAAGTCGCTAGAAAGCATCTCTGCCCATGAGCTTTTAAAGAAAGCGCTGCTTGACGAATTCTTTTCCCTGCCGAAGGCAATTCAGAACGAAGTTCTTGATTTTATACGCTTCAAAAAGACTACCCTTTCCAGAGAATAGCGCGCAAATCGGCAGAGCGTTTCACAATACTGCCAGCTTTGTCTCTTAATTATAACAATACTGTTTTTTATAAGCAAGATATAAATTTGCATTTACAATGACACGTTTTGTTTCGTTTTTCTTCCGGGCATACTAAACTAAGGGAGAAGGAGGAGACGAAATGACAGAAAAACGTGCAAACCAATATCGTCAGCTCGGGCTAACCATTGCATACTACAGAAAACTTCGCGGACTGACTCAACTGCAGCTTGCAGAATATACAAATCTCAGCCGGACACACATCAGCAATCTGGAAGCGCCCAATATGCCGACCTCAATCTCGCTTGAAAAATTATTTGACATTTCCGATATTCTTGAAGTGCCAATCGGAAAGTTATTTGAATTCCGCGAGTGATCGCGCTTTCAGGCCGCATGGATCCAAAGGTTCAGACGCAGCCTGGCCAGGAACCGGAAGCGTTTTCCGGCACAAAAAGGGACCGTCAAAAGGCAAACCGGCCGGCCTGTATTCGCCGGCCGGTTCCTGACAGTCCCTTATTTTTGTGTTCTCCCGCAGCGCAGCCGTCTATGCCGGATTCTGGGATCACTTTTCCAATGCTGTTCCTTCTTTCGCAGCGCAGCCGTCCATGCCGGATCCTGGGATCACTTTTCCAATGCTGTTCCTTCTTTCGCAGCGCAGCCGTCCATCTGAAATCTGCGGATCGTTTTTTCAGCTATTTTTTGATCTTCTTCATCACAAAATTGTAGATGTTCCGATAGTCATTCAGCGAATAATGCAGCCCGTCAGACGTCTCAAACCCCTTTTTCTTCAGGTATGAATACGTGTTTATAAATTTCTTCTTGCCGATAGCCGTACGCATTTTCGTGTTGAAAGCGGCAATCTCCGTATTCCGCACAGAATAGCCATGCGCCGCCTCCACGGCTTCGTTAACCGGATTTACTGCCATCACGTAAAACCTGGTTTTAGAAAAGCTGTCAATCAGATTCTCATAGTAAGAAATATACCGGTCAACGTTTCCGAGATCGTTTACCCCGAACGCGAGCACGACAGTCACGTTCGGATTCGCCGCCAGATACTGCTTGAGCTCCACGCCCGCCGTCGACTCCAGCCAGGAATATCCCATAGATACCTTGGCAATATACAGCGTGTCTTTCGGCGCAATCGCCATACCCATCCCAACTGTTCTGGAATCGCCGACAAAAATATAGTCGCCGTAAAACGGCTTGATGGTCTTTCGCCCCTGGGCATCCAGGTAATAGCCGTCCACCACACAATTCTTCAGCCGGGCTCCGTCCGATCCGACATAATGCTTTCCGCCGTCCACCCACTGCTCTGCCGCCATCGCGCCAGACGATCCCAGATAGTACAGCTCGCTGCCGGATTTCACCCAGCTGTTTTGCATCCGTATGCCGTCCCAGTTAAAATAATATTTTTTGCCATTCTGGGTCACCCAGGTATTTTTCACCCGCACGCCGGATTGGTTCACATAATAATATTTCTTATTTGTCTTAATCATACGTTTTCTGGCAAGCGTTCCATTGGCAAGGAAATAGTAGTATTTTTTCCCCTTTTTCAGCCATCTGTTCACAAGAAGCTTCCCGTCAGCGTCCGCATAATACTTCCTGCTTTTGTAAGTGATCCAGCCGGTCTCAGCATATCCATCCTCGTCGAAATGATAGATTTTTCCGCCTATCTTCCGCCATGCGTTCGTCACACATTTCCCGCTGTTTTTGAGAAAATATCGTTTTCCATTCTCATCGCTCTTCCAGCTTCCGCCCGCAATCTTCTTTGCCGACGCGACAACATTCTCCGCAGCGTATGAGCGCACCGTACCTGCAAGACACAGGACGAAGAACAGGCAGACAAAGGCAAGCCTTTTTCTGTTTTTGCCGTTAATAAGACTCACTCCCTTATCGTGATAATCATGTTACATCTGTCGCCAGATATACCTACTATACCCTATAAGTGATTTTTTGTCAAATTTCAGCAACTGCTTTCGATCGCCCCGTTTCAACGTTTTTCGTCAGCCCGCCAAAGCGCGCGCCGGGAACGCCCGACTTCAGAGAATTTACCCGGATATGTAAGCCGCAGCAACCTGTATGTCCGACGGACATTTCGCGCCCTGCCGAAGCTGCACGCCGATGGACAGGCGCATCCTGCCGAAAGCTGCGCGTCAGCAGGCGTGCTGCGAACTGTAACGGTATTTTTCCCGCGTTGCCTGCCCTCCCCGAATATGGCGCTCCGCCTTGTTCACATCCAGCACCTTGCGCACCTCCTGCGCAAGCGTCGGATTGATCTGCATCAAACGCTCTGAGACGTCCTTATGCACCGTACTCTTACTGACCCCAAACCGCTTCGCCGCCTCCCGTACGGTCGAATTGCTTTCGACGATATACTCCGCGATGCCAAGCACCCGCTCTTCTATATAATCTTTCAAGGAAAAATCCCCCGAAGACACCGTTTTTACAGTGTATGCGGGGGATTCTGGAACTTATTCGTTTTTCAGACAGATATTCTGCGGCAGCTCCTGCGCTTTATAATAAGTGAAATCCTTTTGCGCTCAGGCAATCCTCGACCTCTGTGGGATCCTCGACATGCAGCACCATGATCGGGCTTGCTTTCTCGCGGTCGAACGACAGATACAGGTAGTCGACGCTGATGTTGCTCTCATCGAGGGCCTCCAGCAAATAATTCAGAGCGCCCACGCGATCCTCGCACTCCACGCCCAGAACATCCGTCAGCTTGCAGATATATCCGGCCTCGGTGAGCACCTGCATCGTCCTCGGCGGGTCGCTCACCAGCATACGAATGATCCCATACTCTGCGCTGTCGTTCGTGACAGAACCAAGTATATTGATATTGTTCCTGGCCAAAACACTCGTAATCCTGTGCATTGCGCCTTTCTGGTTCTCGGCAAAAATTGCAATCTGTTCTAACATAGACATCCTCCCAGCCGCTGTTTCCCAGCGTTTTCTAGATCAGGTTCAGGAATTGAACCAATGGGACTATTATAGAATATCTCCTGCAATTTTACCACACAAAATTACATGATTTTTTGATTTTTCTTTTCGTTTTTCCACTGCGCTTCCGCGGCCCTTCCCGTATATTTGCCGTACTTTTATCTCGAGGTTTCGCTCCTGAGAACCTTGTAAAGAATATGGTACAACGTCTCTGCGTCTTCCTGGCTCAGGCTGGAGCACTGCGCAACCTTTTCCGGCACCCCAAGCGCTTTCTCCTTGAGCTGCTCGCCCTCTTCCGTGATGGATACCACGAGATTCCGCTCATCCTCTTCGGAGCGTTTCCGCTTCAGGAACCCTTTTGCCTCCATTTTTTTGAGAAGCGGCGTCAAGGTACCCGAGTCCAGAAACAGACAATTTCCAAGCTCCTTCGACGTCAGTGTCTTTTTTTCCCAAAGAACCATCATCGTGATGTATTGCGTATAGGTCAGATCCAGTTCGTCAAGAAACGGTTTGTACTGTTTTATAATCTCTCTGGAACACGCATAAAGCGGGAAACAGATCTGATTCTCCAGTTTTAATACATCGTATTTTGCGTTATTCATCTTGATCCCCCTGCTCGGTCAAAAATATTTCTCCGGCTTAATAAATTACATATGTCAGAATGAAGCTACATAATTTTATCACAATGTGTGGGGAATCGCAAGCAAATTGCAACAATCTTAATATAAATTTCGGAATTTTTGCGACTGTTCTTCCTGCTTCAAAGGGGATACAACCACGGCATCACGCATAAATCCCCGTTCGTGCATCTGTGTCCAGGCAAAACACAAAGCTTTCCAAAAAACGTCCGGCGGGCCATAGACGAATTTAATGCTTGCCCTCGCGCATAGGTTTCATGTATAATAATCAGCATCTGCGGATCCGTATGCGATCCCGGCAAAGGAAAGGAGCTTTTTATGCTGAACTATCTGCTGGTGTTCTTTATCTCTATGGTGCCGCTCATCGAGCTGCGCGGAGCGATCCCTGTGGGGGTACTGCGCGGACTGCCGTTGGTACAGACCTACGTCATCGCAATCCTCGGGAACATGATCCCGGTTCCGTTCATCTATCTGTTCGCCCGCACAGTGCTTACCTGGGGCAAAGACAAGCCGGTGATCGGCAGATTTTTCAGATTCTGTCTGGAGAAAGGCGAAAAGGGCGGCCAGAAGCTGCAGGCAACTGCCGGACGCGGTCTCTTCGTCGCGCTCCTGCTCTTCGTGGGCATCCCGCTCCCGGGCACCGGAGCCTGGACCGGCACGCTCGCGGCCAGCATCCTGAACATGGATTTCAAGTCCAGCGTGATCGCGGTCATGCTCGGCGTGCTGCTCGCAGGACTGATCATGGGTGCGGCAAGCGCGGGGCTGTTCGGCGCGTTCGGCGCGATCCTGAGCTGAGGGCAATCGTATGGATAATATAATTTTGATCGGTATGCCGGGCGTCGGCAAGAGCACCGTCGGCATTGTGCTCGCCAAGGTGCTCGGCTACGATTTCATCGACTCGGATCTTCTCATTCAGAAAGCAGAGGGAAAGCTGCTGTGGCAGATCATGCGTGAGATGGGAAACGACGCGTTCAACCGCATCGAGGAACGCGTGAACTGTGCGATCAGCGCCGAGCGCTCCGTCATCGCGACGGGCGGCAGCGTCGTCTACGGCGCAAAGGCGATGGAGCATCTGCGCTCCATCGGCACCATCGTCTATCTGGAAGCCGACTGCCCGACCCTGGCCGGACGTCTCGGCGACCTCACCAGGCGCGGCGTCGTGTTCCGCCCCGGCCAGAGCCTCGCCGAGCTCTACGCGGAGCGCATACCCCTATATGAGAAATATGCCCAGCTGACAATCCCGGTCGGAAACCGCAGCGTACAGGAGACGGTCGCCGACATCGAGGCAGCTCTGCGCGCCAGGACGCAGGTATGAATCTAAAATTACTGACCCAATATTTTTTTTTGCAGTGCTTTCTTGCAGGGATTTCTCTGCCCTTCTTGGCACAGGTACAATTTCCTCCAGAATTACCCTGCTCTTCTGAGACACAGACACATTTTGTTACAAATTTCTACCCGCTTTTCCTTCCCTGCCGTCTCCAAGCTTCCGGTACACGGTAAAATACATGGTCGTAAAACACGCGATACCGCCGACTACATTGGAGATCGGCTCGGCCAGGAAAATGCCTGCCACGCTGTCTGTCATCAGGCGCGGCAGCAGGACCGTCAGCGGCAGCACGATGACCACCTTACGAAACAAAGAAAAAAAGATCGCCTGCTTCGACTTCCCGAGCGCCGTGAACACGGACTGCCCGGAGAACTGGAACAGCATAAAAACGAAACCGGCGAAATACAGGTGTACGGAGCGCACACCCGCCTCAATCATCTCGCGGTTGCCGGTGAACAGAGACAAAAACGGCTTCGGGAACAGCACAAGCAGCCCCCACGCGGCCACCGTGTACAGCGCGCCCACCGCGGACATAAAGCGGATTCCCCTGCGGATCCGTTCGTACTGTCTTGCCCCATAGTTGAAGCCGAGCACCGGCTGCGATCCCTGCGTGATTCCCATGACCGGCATACTCAGGATCTCGCGGATCGAGTTCAGAACCGTCATGATCCCGATGTACAGATCGCCGCCGTAGATGCCGAGCATCGCGTTGCAGGCGATCTGAGAGACACAGTTCGTCGCCTGCATAATGAAACCGGCCGTTCCGAGTGTCGTGATGTCGCGCACCAGCGGCCACTCCAGCCGGAAATATTCTTTTTTCAGTCTCAGAATCGCCTTTTTCCCCGTCAAAAATCTCAATACCCAGACCGCGGAAATGATCTGCGCCGCCACCGTCGCGATCGCCGCGCCCTCGATCCCCATGCCGAAGCCGAAAATCAGAATCGGGTCGAGAATCAGATTGATCAGCGCGCCCAGAAGCGTCGTCGCCATCGCGATCCGCGGGAAACCCTGCGACGTGATGAAATTGTTCATCCCATTTCCCAGCATGAAAAACACTGTGCCAAGCAGATAGATCATCAGATAGGTATTCGCGTAGGGATAGGTGGCGTCGCTCGCGCCCAGCATATACAGAACCGGCCGTTTCAGCGCGTAGCACAGCGCCATGATCGCAAACGAGGTGAAAAACAGAAGCGTCGCCGAGTTTCCCATGATCTTCTCCGCCTGTTCCGTCTTCCCTGCCCCGCGCGCGATCGAGCACAGCGGCGCGCCGCCCATCCCGTACAGATTCGTGAACGCATTGATCAGCGATACGATCGGAAAGACCAGTCCGATCCCGGTCAGCGCCAGACCGTCTGAGCCGGGCAGATGCCCGATGTAGATCCGATCCACAATATTGTAGAGAAGCTGCAGGATCTGCGCGATCATCAGCGGCACTGCCTGCATCATGATATGTCTGCTCATGCTCCCCTGGGAAAAATCATGCTCCAAAAAAACCGCCTCCGTCTTATACGTGCAATTTTTCTCCTGTCATTCAAACGACAGGCTAAAGTAGAATCATCCATCTTCACAAACTTTAAAATCTGAACTTCTTCCACTGAAAACGTTCCATATCAACCCGGCCATCCTTAAACTCCACGCCCTCGGCCTCGAGAAGCGCGACCTGCCGGTTCTCTCCGCCGAACGCGAACGCGCTCGACACCTCGCCGAAACGGTTCACCACACGGTGGCAGGGAATGTGCGCCGGATCCGGATTGACGTGCAGGGCATAGCCGACCACGCGGGAAAGCCTGCGGTTCCCGACAAGGCCCGCAATCTGCCCGTAAGTCGCCACGTTCCCACGCGGGATCTGCCGCACGACATCGTAGATCGCGTCGAAAGTATTTCCTCTCTTTTCCGCTGGTTTTTCCTCTTCAAATTCTTTCCACTGCATCTTTCTCCGCCCCCATTCGTTTCCTCCAGGCCAACTGATCCGCCGGCGATCGAGCGATATATCCATACCCTGTTCCACATTTCGTTACCATTATATGGGCGCGCGGGCTGGTTGTCAAGAAAGCCGCAATCCGCAACAAAAAACTTGACAAAGCACGTTTTTCCGCACATGGTTATTTTAAGAGAAATAGGGTTTCGCCGTACAGTTTTTACTCAAGCGGGCTGCTCGTTTCTTTTTTATGTTTTTGTTTTGTATTCTCCGAATAATCTCTATTTTGAGGCAGTCTGAATAAGTTCAGGAATGCCCAGTGCTGCATTAGCTTTGGCTTTTGCAACAGCACCTTTCAGAGCAATCCTGCTTTCAGATCCCACATATTCATCCGGGAAATTGCTGGGAACAAAAATTTGCTCAGATGTTTCTGCAATCGTATAAGACTAAATTTTTTAAATGGAATTACTGCGTAAGACCTTTTGATTTTTCGGACATGGCGCATAAGAAAACAAAGTATTCATATCGCAGTCAAGAATATCGCAGCAGGCATACAAAAATGACACGGTCGGATTTTGCGTGCCTTTTTCAATTCTGTTATATGAGTAGATCGAGATATCAATTCCGGCTATTTGAAGTCGCGCAGTCATTTCTGTCTGTTTGATCTTACTTGCTTTTCGAAGCTCTGCAATATTCTTTCCAATTTTGATGTCGTTTACCTGAATAATTCGATCAATACTTTGGTCGCTTTTCATAATTATTGCACCTCTGCGCAATATTTTATGTAATCCAGCAAAAAATAATTGCACGAGAACGCAATTATTGATATAATGAGAAAAATAAGTTTTTATGAAATAATCTGGAAAGGAAGAGGAAGTATGACAGGAAAATGTCCGATGTGTGGAGCGCCGCTGGAAGGCGACCAATGCAGCTATTGTGGCTATGTGGAGAAAAAAGCGGAGGAATCTTATTCTTATACAAATAGTGTTTCGCAATCACAACCGATTCCGCCGCAGCCGGCTTCGCCCCAACCGACTCCACCTGCACAGACACCGGTGCAGCCGCAGATCATAATCAACACGCAAGCCCATATGGGAATAACACCCGGAATTAGCAGAAAGAGTAAAATGACTGCGCTGTTTTTGTGCATTTTCTTCGGATATCTCGGAGCGCACAAATTCTATGTGGGAAAGATTGGTATGGGTTTGCTTTATCTGTTTACGCTCGGTCTTTTCGGGATTGGCTGGTTGATTGATATTATCCTTATTGCCATCGGCTCGTTCAGAGATGAATTTGACCTGCCGCTGCGGTAGAAAGGGAGTTTTGTATGGGATTATTTGACACGATGAGAGATCAGTTTCTGGATGTCATTGAATATGAGGACAAAAGCAACCGGCTGATCGTTTCGAAATTTCAAAGAGAGAGCGGGGACAACGAATTAAAACAGGGTTCAAAGGTAATCGTGAGGGAAAGTCAGAGCGCTGTTTTCCTAAAAGGCGGACAGCTCGCAGATATTCTTTCGCCAGGAACCTATTCTCTCAGGACAGGCAATTTCCCGATTCTCTCAAAACTGAAAGCGTTTCCGTATTTGTTCACGTCGCCTGTCATAGCGGATCTTTACTTTGTCAGTACACGGCAGTTTATCGACAACAAGTGGGCGACGAAAAATCCGATTATGAAACGCGACCGGGATTTCAATGTGGTTCGCATCCGTGCGTTCGGCAAGTTCGCGTTTCGGATCACGGACGTTGCCGCCTTTATGCGCGAGGTCTTTGGGACAAAGGGTATTGTGATGACCTATGATATTGTCGCGTATCTGTCCTCAATGGTTACAGAAGCTTTTTCAACAGCGGTCGGAGAGACAGAAATGTCTGTGCTCGATTTAGCAGGTTCCTACAGAAGCTTTTCGGAAACGATGCAAGAACGGCTGAACGCGCATACAACGGAGATTGGCGTTCGGTTCAGTGATATTTTCATTGAAAATATTTCCCTTCCTGACGAGGTGGAAAAACTGATCGACGAACAATCCGGAATCGGCATGGCGAGCCGGGATATGGAGAGCTTCATGCAGTACCAGACAGCCCGGGCAATGCGGGACGCTTCAAAGCAAAAAGGAGGACTTGCCGGACTGGGTGCAGGAATGGCGCTCGGAAATACGATGGCGCACAACATACAGGAAAACGGAAACTCCACGGAGAAAACAAGAAGCAAAGCAGAACAGCTCAGAGAACTGAAAGCATTGTTGGACGAGGGAATTCTGACACAGGAAGAATTTGACGCAGAGAAGAAAAAGATTTTGTAGTTGCAAACGCAGCAGGCTATTGAAAATATTGTAGGAGGAAAGAGAAAATGGCAAAGAATCCTAAGATGGTGATATGCAGGAACTGTAACAATCCGATTTCGGAAAAAGCAAGAATCTGTCCGTTTTGCGGCGCAAAGAATAAGAAATCGTCTTTTGGGAAGGTATTCTTTTTGATTCTGGTGATTGTTGCCATAGTTGGCGTAATTGGCACGCACGGATTCAAAAAAAGAGAGGAAAAGATTATCTGGAATGATTTTGAGCTTAGCAGTATGCTGCCGGAACCGAAATCGAATATCGGAGAACTTGTCGCGGACTCCGAAGAGCGTTTCTGTATTTATATTTATAAAACATCCAGAAACGAATACAAAGACTATCTTGCGGAATGTGAAAAATCCGGTTATTCGGTCGAGAGCGAAAAAGACGAAACACATTATGGTGCATGGAATGAAGATGGCTATAAGCTATCTCTTTGGTACATAGACAGTGACGAGAGAATGCAGGTTGAGCTTGAAACACCGATGGAGATGGATGAATTACAGTGGCCAACCAGCGGCGTGGCGGCAATGCTTCCTGTCCCAAAGTCTACGGTCGGAACCATACAAAGCGAATCTTCAGATCGTTTTTATGTCTATGTAGGAGATACGCCGATTGAGGAGTACAATGCCTATGTTAATGAATGTTCTGAAAAAGGATTTTCTGTTGACTATGAAAAGGGCGAAACCTATTATCGGGCAGATCATGCTGACGGCTGCCATATTTCGTTAAGCTACCAGGGAAACAGCGTTATGTCGGTTGAAATTGAAAAATCAAAGGACGACGGCGTGGCGGCAGCTGGGAATGAACCGACTGACGAGGCAGAATCTGACGAGGCAGAATCTATCGTGGAGGGAGAAGAGGACATGCCTGACACAGAAGGAACTGCAACGGAAAATGAAAATGCAGAGCTCGTAAACGATATGCGCCCGGAATTCAAAGAGGCGATGGACAGTTATGAGTCGTTTTACAACGAATACTGTGATTTTTTGAAAAAGTATGCGGAAAACCCTTCCGATTTGACGTTACTGGCGGAATATGCAGATATGATGTCTGAAGCGGCGGAGATGGACAAGAAGTTCGGTGAATGGGAGGACGGTGACTTGAATGAGGCGGAGCTAAGCTATTGCCTGGAGGTGGAAGCCCGAATTGCAAAAAAACTGGCAGATACAGTACAAGCAGAATAAGAATTCTATATCTGGCAATGACAGACATCACGAAGAAATGGACCGGCCACCGGCAAAACCTGAGGAAAGGCTGCCCTTCTCCTTTCCTTCCCTGCGTTATTCGCTCTGTGCCTGATGTACAGCCGTACCACAACGATTTAACTTGACACAGTAAAAAAGCAGGCGTAAACTACAAATAATCGATTTGATCGCGGCATCACGAAAGCTGTTCCTCTGACTGCCGCGATACTCCATACATCAATCAAAGAGGGGGAATTGCAATGGAAAAGAAAAACATTGACTGGGCAAACCTCGGTTTCGGCTACGTACAGACCGACAAGAGATTTGTCGCAAATTATAAAGACGGAGCCTGGGATGAGGGCGGTCTCACCACCGACGCGACCGTGACGATCACCGAGTGCGCGGGCGTGCTGCAGTATGCGCAGACCTGCTTCGAGGGCATGAAGGCTTACACGACCGAGGACGGCCACATCGTGACCTTCCGCCCGGATCTCAACGCGGAGCGTATGGAGAACTCCTGCAAGCGCCTGGAAATGCCGGTCTATCCGCAGGATAAGTTCGTCGAAGCCGTCGTCCAGACGGTCGCGGCAAACGAGGCATACGTACCGCCCTACGGCTCCGGCGCAACGCTCTACGTCGGCCCTGTGCGGCAGGGAGTTTTTGAAGAACTCCGTGTCGTCCCTGAG
>CANQWV010000010.1 GCA_947627645.1 uncultured Lachnospiraceae bacterium
CCACCTCTCTTTCTGCAGGAAGTTCTCTTCCTTACATGTCACAGGCAATAAAAAAGGGAGGATTTTTACCCTCCCTGCAGGCTGTAGACAAAGTCCCGGCGAAAGCCGGGATTTTCTATACTTTCAGCCGCCTTTCTGGTATAATAATAATCAGAAAGGCGGTGCTTTTATGTTGACGAAAAACGCGGATAAGAAAAGAGAACAAATACAGATGTTCTGCATGGACGACATGGTTCCGCAAGACCATATGCTCCGATTGATCAACAAAGCGATCGACTGGTCTTTTATCTATGATCTCGTCGAGGACAAATACAGCATGGATAACGGACGCCCAAGCATGGACCCCGTCATGTTAATCAAGCTGCCGTTCATTCAATATCTTTATGGTATCCGCAGCATGCGCCAGACGATAAAGGAGATCGAGGTAAATGTTGCGTACCGCTGGTTCCTCGGCCTGGATATGCTCGATCCCGTACCTCACTTTTCCACGTTTGGTAAGAATTACACGCGCCGCTTCAAAGACACGGATCTTTTTGAACAGATCTTCTCCAGGATATTGGAGGAATGCATGAAATTCCATCTGGTGGATACGGAACAGATATTCATAGATTCTACCCATGTAAAGGCGTGTGCCAACAGTAAAAAGATGCGGAAACGTGTGGCGCATGAACAGGCTCTGTGGTATGAGGATGAGCTGCAGAAGGAGATCACAAAAGACAGGGAAGCACATGGGAAAAAACCCTTGAAAGAAAAACAGCCTCCGGCCTCCGGCGGCAGCGGCGGGCAGGGCAGCCTTCCCGTGGAAGACGGGGAATCCCCAGCTGAAAAGACACAGAAATGCAGCACGACGGATCCGGAAAGCGGGTGGTTCCGTAAAGGGGAGCACAAGCATGTTTTTGCGTATGCGGTGGAGACAGCATGCGACAGGCATGGGTGGATCTTAGGGTATACCGTGCATCCTGGGAACGAGAACGACAGCCGGACTTTCAGGGCATTGTATGGGAAGATCAAAGATTTCCAGCCAGATATGGTTGTGGCGGACGCTGGATACCGCACACCGGCGATCGCACGGGAACTGATTGAGGATGGGGTGGAACCGTTGTTTCCGTATAAAAGGCCGATGACGAAGCAGGGATTTTTCCCAAAGTATGAGTACGTATATGACGAATACTATGACTGCTATATCTGCCCGGAGGGGCAAGTTTTGGGATACCACACAACAAACCGGGACGGGTATAAAGAATACAAAAGTGACGGAGAGACCTGTGCCGGCTGTCCGAACCTGAAGAAATGTACAGAAAGCAGAGACCATGTGAAGACGGTGACCCGGCATGTATGGGAAGAATACATGGAACAGGCGGAGGACATACGGCACACGTTAGGGAATAGAGAGATCTATGAGCAGAGGAAGGAAACGATAGAGCGGATCTTTGGCACGGCAAAGGAGCAGCACGGATTCCGGTATACGCAATACATAGGAAAAGCACGGATGGAGATGAAGGCCGGGCTTACCTATGCATGTATGAACCTGAAAAAGCTGGCGAGGATGTTGGAAGTCAGGGAAAAAGGGCGCCAGCCGTTTTCTTTAAAAAGGATTTATTTAACTTTCCGGATAAGAATCGGACAGGGAATCCCCCGAAAAGTGGTGCCGGAGATTGCCTCCGGCACCAGCTTTGTCTACAGTCACTTGTGGACATGATGTCCACAAGTTCCGATCCCTTCAATCTCCTGCAGAATGTCATTCCGCCTTCCCTGGCTGATCACCTTCTCATATCTGGCAGACAGCACTGCCACCTTCTCGCTCGGAGCCAGATCAGTGAATGACCTCCGGATCACATTTGTCTCGATTACATAGACATAGGCTTCTTCGTCCAACAGACCTTCCTTCACAATGGCCGGTATCTCCGTCAGCCCTGCAAGCTTCGCCGCGTTCTGCCTGTTGTGACCGGAAAGCATTTCAAAGCCGTTCCCCTTCTTACGAACGATCATCGGATTCAGAACTCCATGCTCCCGGATGCTCTCCACCATATCGTCCAGGCGTTCACCCTGATACAGATGGAATGGATGATCATAAAAAGGCTTTATCTTATCCACCGGAAGGCTCTGGAGACCATTTCCGGTCTCCGCCTGCGGCATATCTGTCGTCATCATATCCACGACATCAAAAATCTTCCTCTTAGGACTGTTAGCCTTCATCCGCGAGCACCTCCCCTGCCAGTCTCTCGTATGCCTTACAGGCATTACACCCCGGTGCGTACTCAATCAGAGGCTCACTGTAATAAACACTCTCACCTACCTTTACGGTACTCGGAATCTTGCTCTTGAATATCCTAATCTGCCCGTTAAAGGTCTCCATAACCTGTTCTGTGATGGTCTTGCAGAGGATTGTCCTTGCATCACACATAGTGAGCGGGATTCCCGCCACATCCAGATTCTCATTTATGCGGCTCTTGATCTTCTTCACAGTCTTCAAGAAATCCTGCAACCCCATCATCGCCAGAAGCTGAGGATTCACGGTGATGATCACTTCATCCGCCGCAGCCATAGCGTTGATATTCAGTGCGCCCAAGGACGGACTGGTATCAATGAGAATGACATCATATTCATTTCTCAGTGGCTCCAATATGGCTGAAAGCATCTTTTCCGCTCCCATTTCAAGCCTCAGCTTTGCTTCCACTGCGGAAAGTCCTATGGATGATGGGAGGAAATCTACACCATTTCTCTCCCGGATATATTCCTCACGCTCCGGAAGTTCTTCATCCTCGATCACGTTCATCATCAAATCCCCGATCGCCACATCCACATCTTCCGCTCCGAAGCAGGTGGTCAGGTTAGACTGTGGGTCGAAATCCACAGCCAATACCTTCTTTCCACGCTTCTGCAGAGAATAAGCCAAATTGAACGCAGTTACAGACTTTCCTACACCGCCCTTCATAGCTCCGATCATAATTATCTTCCCCATATCGTCATGCCTCCAATCCGGCTTCTGCCACCATGCAGTAGCCCGCCTGCCTTTCTGCAATAAACCTTGCCCTCAATTCCTCCTTCTCTTTCTGGAAGCGTGCCTGCAGCTTCTTTGTCTCTTCTTCCATAAATGCCTGCTCAGCCTTCCTCAGTTCCGCCATCGCAGTGTCCGCCATGATGATCAGCTTGCCTTCCTCACACTTGACCAGGACCGGATCTCCGATATTAAATCCAAGTTCCTGAAACCAGTGTCCCTGGATCCGGAGCATCGGCGCAGTCTTCCTTCCATAACAGCACGCTTCACTGACAGTCAGTTCCCGGTATTCCTTTTTCGCTCTTGCCATAGTTTTTTACTCCTTTACTCTGATTGACTCCGGCAGGCGCTCAAGCGGTTCCTGAGAAGGCATAAAAATAGAACTATCATCAGCACACTTCTCAGTCACCGATTAAGTCCTACCTTAATTCCATGTTCAGTTGTACCGCACAGGCATAGTACCGCCCATGCGTTTTGCCCTTAAGGCTTCACCGCCCCTCGTGTTATATTAGTGCGAAGCGGTCATATTTTCAGTTGAAAACGGCGCCGTCCCACCTGTAAATACCTCACCCAAAGGCATTTTCTTGTAGGACTAAATCAGCCAAAAACCTTTGATTTATGCGGTCTCTGCTTGACTTGACACTATAATACCACCATCCTCAGTCGCAGAAATCAACAGAGCACGTTTTTCTCCGCTCTCCCTCAGCTTTTTCAGATTCGAAATAAAGTCAAGCTGCATGGAATTCGGCGTCAGACGATAAGCTTCAAGAGAAGTGACCTCCGCCTTTTTCGCAATCTCACGCTGCTTTTTAACTACATTATATTTCAGTGTGCACTGCTCAATGAAATCATCGTAGGAATGAGTTGACTCAGAATTCCAAAGCTGCTCAAACTCCCTCACGACCTCCTGGGTATACTCGCCCTGCTCTGTCGATACCAGTCTCGTGTTCCATTCACGGTTTTTCGTCAGAGCACTGAGCGTCATATTCGAGCTTCCTATGATGATTCTGTATATCTCCTCATTGCGAAAGATATACCCCTTTGTGTGAAAACCCTCGTTCGCTTCACCCGTAGAGTATAACTTTAAAGTGATATTTCTGAGTTCCGCCAGTTTCGCCAATGCTTTCGGTTCACTGAAATTCAGGTAATCTGTCGTGAGGATCCGCCCGGGAACATTTTTCCTCTCCAGTTCCTTGAAGGTCTGAAGCAGAGGCGTAATGCCGCTCATCGTCACAAACGCTACACTGATAGAAAATTCCTCGTGCGCCAAAAGCTCACTCTCAATCGAGGTGAGCACTTTTCGGCCTTCTTTGTAGTTGTTTGATACAAACTGCGGTTTGTATGCAAGGTTTGATGTGGCCAAAGCATCGAGAAAAGCGGTGCGCAGATCGTGGGTTATCTCTTTAGTAACAGCGTGGTGCATAGCAACTCCTTGAATATTATTAAGTCACTCTAAATCATTTAATTTCTTCTTATCTTCTCATATATTTTATTAAATTTCTATAAGCATATATTTTCTCGCCAAAAAGTTTCCTTCTGTATCACTGTCGTACTTATTCTCGGTTTACTGCGAGTTGTCTTCCGGCAAAGCTCGGAACATTTCCAAGGCGGGTTCCAATATATTTCTGTACATACTACACTAATAAGTCTATTACAAATCACATCACCTTCAGCAACTGTACCAGCATTTGTGCATCCTTCGTCCCTCTTTTTACCTCTTTTGTATCGAATCTCTTGAATCCGTTCTTTTCCTCATAGAATTTCAATAGCTTCTCTTCATTTTCTGCCTCAAGAAAAATCACCATGCCACCAACCATATACTGCAATTCTTTGATTGTATCAACTGCCGCCTGAAGAAGCTGCTCACCCGTGACCTTCTTATTCGCCCCATCTGTAAAATTTTTGCCAAGTTGTGCAATCAAGTATGCCGAAAGTGTATATGTATCATTCACCTCATCCAACTCGCCCACTCTTGCAATCTTGCGCCGCATTGTATTGCTGAAATTCTCCGCCTTTACCGTAATTGGCTTTATAGCTAGAGTAAAGTATCCAACCAGTTCCGTATCTGCGTTTGAAAATACCAGATATGTAACGGACTGTTGCTTTTTTGTGAACTCTATTGACTGTTGTTTCAAAAATCTTTCAACATCCGGATTCTTTCCACACGAAAACTCGGAGAGGAGTTTTCGTAACTCTTCCTCTCCGAGATCTGTGTTGTCCTCACCAGACAAGTATTCACGAATGTTAAAGACAGTTACGTCATTAAACATCTGCTTTTTTCCTTTTTTCCATAAATTTTTTCACTTCTGCCGAACCACGAATATGTGTAATTCCCATGTCAGGTGCAGGAGACCTATGAAGAGATTCCTGATAGGATTCTTCAATTGCATTGGCAAACTTCTCTGCCTGTTCTCTTCCTGATACAACAAAATTTTTCGTGATACTTGAAGTTGCCATGTTAAACACCTCCTTCTCTGATAAAGACTTGCAAATATAATATCTTCTATGTATTTATATTATATGGATAATCCACTCTTTTTTCAATAAATTTTTTCAAAATATGCAATATGATTTTCTGATAAGTCTCCGTTCAAACCTTCCTCCCCCACTCCTTCAGCCTCCTCCTTCTCTCCCGATAATCCGGCAGCACTTCCGCCACAATCGCCCAAAAGCGCTCGGAGTGATTCATCTCCCTGCGGTGAGCCAGCTCGTGCACCACCACGTAGTCCAGAATCTCGTCCGGCATGAGCACCAGCTTCCAGTTGAAGTTCAGGTTGCCCTTGCTGCTGCAGCTGCCCCAGCGTGTCTTCTGTTCGCGGATCGTGATTCGCCCGTAGTTCACGCCCATCTGCTGCGCAAAGTATGCCACGCGGCGCGGGATCTTCTCCAACGCCGTACGCACCCCCTCCTCGCGCTCCTGGCCGCTGATCTCGCGCTTATTCTGCCGCGCCTCCACGAGCTGTTTCGTTCTCTGTTCAATCCACGAGCGATGGCGCTCCGCAAAAGCATCGATGTCCTTAAGCGCCATCCCGCGGGGCGCGCGCACGATGACCTCTACGTCTTTAATATTCCGTAGGTTCGCGCCGATTTCTCCTGATTCTCTGGCTACTCCAGCCTTTCCGGGCATACTGATTTCGGGCACAGTGGTTTCTCTGCTCTTCCCGGCTTGCCCTGCTGCTCCGGTCTCCCGCAGCTGTAGTGAGATCGTTTTTCGCGAAGAACGGATAAGCGTATATTCGATGTTATCTCTTACTTTTGTCTCCATGATCCTGCCTCCTGGTTTTCCTCACACAGTTTCTGATTTGCGCGCTTTTCGGAATTATCACACCTCTCTCATACGCCTCTCATCACACTTGTAAACCGCTGTTTCGAGCTTCCGGGCTTACCTGGCACGCTGAGGCGAATCAACCCCCGCTCTATGAGCGGATTTACATAAGTCTGGATCGCGTATGTCATGGAGGAAAGGCCAAGGAATTCACTGATCTCCTGTCTGGTGCGCGGAATGCGGCAAAATTCCAGAAGCCTGGCCTCATCTGTCGCAGCGCTATAACCTTCCCCTTCGCCTACCTGATAAACTGTCCGACGTTTATTCGTCTGAAACTCTTCTGACTGATAATCCGCCCAGCTCTCGCTCACCAGAGATTCTCCCCGTCCCTCGCCGCCGTACAATTTTGTATAATCCGGTCTCTTTGCGCAAACCTCTCCGAAAATATCTTCGTCAGCGCCGTCCCGCCGGTTTTCCCTGACCGTCTCCCTGTAGAACGTCACGACAAAGCTGCCCCTCTCATCCTCGAACTGAGGTGCGCGCAGGTGGTATTCCTCCATCGCTCTGCGGATCGTAGGGATGCCGGAATAGCGATTCTCGGTGATCCCGAGCACTTCGAGCGCCATTGCAAGTGCAGGGTTCCTGGTGTCGGGCTGCATCCTGCCGAGCTGGTCTACCGTCAGTCTTCCGTACAGACCGCCGGGATTGCGAATCTCCATCCGATCCTCAAACATCAGAAGCTGGATTGGCATGCTTTCTGTGTGTATGCTGTAATCCCGATGTACCAGTGCATTCATGATCGCTTCGCGGACTGCGGCGATCGGATAATCCGTGCGGTCGTTGCGCCGTCCGGTCTCCGGATCGATGATCGTCTTATTCCGCATATTCTTGCGCACAAACTGCAGAGCTGTCTCCAGCATCTGCGGAATGCCTCCCTCGATTCTCTGATTGTCCAGGAAACGCTCCCCCGCCTCACCTGTCTCGCCAACCTCCGTGCCAGGCACGACGACTGCCGTGATGCAAAGCCCGGGGAAATAGGCCTGAGGATAAGGGCTGAAAAGGAGCACGGCTGCCAGCGTGACTTCCCTGTCTCTGGTAACGCTAAGCAGCTCGCAGATTTCCTCATCCGACAGCCCTGCAAGGTTCGGCTTGCCTTCTTTCAGCTTTCGAATGTATTCCCCCAATGCATCCTGCCGCAGGGAAAGCTGAGTGGCTCTTGGCACTTCCCGGATATCGTCCTGATACTTTTTGCGAAAGGCTTCGTAACTGTATATCTCGTACTCTGTCATCGGCTCGTCGCTGTCTCCGACGCGCACATAAGATCCTTTCAGGCGCCCCTTCCCGCGATAGTAACAGGGGCGCTCCGACAGCTCAATTCCCGGAACCTCCGCCGCGACGAAGTTCTTCCCATCCTTCTCCAGAACAGTCAGAAGCGGGCGCACGACTGGCTCCATCTGAAGACACTGTTCATTGATCCTTTTCTGGAGATCCTGCGGGTCGTACACGCCCGTCTCCCTATATCCGGCTTTTTCGTCTATTCCGAACACGATGATTCCACCATCGTCCTGATTGGAAAAGGCAGAGAGAGTATCATACAGCCGTTTCGGGCACCCTTGTTCTGCGCTTTTTAATTCGAGATTTTGCGTTTCACATTTTATTTTTTGAATTTCTTTTAATTTTTCATGAAAATCTTCTCTCGTCATTTTGTTTTCTCCTTTACTTTTTCTATTTTACCATCCTTCTTTATTTTTTTCAAGCTCATTTTTATCTACTTTTTGATTTTATTTTTAAATTTTTTTAAAAAGAAAGGGGGAATTTTAAAAGCATAAATCCATTTTACAATTGTGAGAGTTGTTTTGATGTGCTATGATTTTATAGAATTGTGATCGCGCTGTGTTTTCTGACGCTGCTGCTCCTTGTACTTCTCATCCCCTATATCGCGCACTACTATACACTCGAAAATGAAGTGCAGCGTATGTACGGACAGTACGACGAGATTCTCAGGAAAGCCTCAGCCTCTCACACGGCTTCAGACATCTCCGCACAAGGCTGACAGCGTCAAAGAGGGTGTTCCAAAAGTCATTCGAAATGACCGAAGGGACACCCTCTTAATCGACTTAAGCGACCTCAAACTGCGCGTTGTAGAGTGTCGCGTAGAAGCCGTTCTTTTCCAACAATTCCTGATGCGTGCCCTGCTCCACGATGTCGCCGTCCTTCATGACGAGAATGAGATCGGCGTTTCGGATCGTCGAGAGCCGGTGCGCGATCACGAACGAGGTGCGGCCTTTGAGCAGCGTATCCATCGCTGCCTGGATCAGATGCTCTGTTCTGGTGTCGACGGACGAGGTCGCCTCGTCGAGGATCATGATCGGATTGTCCGCCAGGATTGCGCGGGCGATTGTCAGCAGCTGCTTCTGTCCTTGCGAGATATTCGAGGCTTCCTCGTTAATCTCCATCTGGTAGCCGCCCGGCAGGGAGCGGATGAACTTGTCGGCGCGCGCCAGCTTCGCCGCGCGGATAACCTCCTCGTCCGTGGCCTCCAGCCGGCCGTATCGGATATTCTCCATGATCGACCCCTTGAAAAGCCAGGTGTCCTGCAGCACCATACCGAAGCCGCCGCGCAGCGCGTTCCGGTCGAACTCGCCGACCGCGTGCCCGTTCAGGCGGATACAGCCGGAGTTCACGTCATAGAAACGCATGAGCAGCTTCACCATCGTGGTCTTGCCTGCGCCGGTCGGACCGACGATCGCGACCATCTGGCCCGGCTTGATCTCGCTGTTGAAATCGTGGATGATCACCTTATCCGGCGTGTAGCCGAACTGCACATGCTCGAAGGACACCTGACCCTGTATCACGGCTGGATCGACCGGCTGCGCCGTCTCCTGCGTCTCTTCCTCCTCGTTCAGGAATTCGAAGATACGCTCGGCCGCCGCCGCCATGGACTGCAGCAGATTCGACACCTGGGCCATCTGCGTGATCGGCTGCGTGAAGCGTTTCACGTACTGGACAAACGCCACGATATCGCCGATCTCGATCGTTCCGGCCGCCGCCAGCATCGCGCCGGCCACGGCGACCGCCACGTAGCCGAGGTTGCTGACAAAATTCATGATCGGCATCATCAGGCCGGAGAGGAACTGGCTCTTCCATGCCGACTCGAACAGAACATCGTTCGTCTTCCGGAACGCCTCAAGCTCGGTTTCCTCGCGGTTGAACGCCTTCACGACGTCGTGTCCGGAGAACGTCTCCTCAATCTGCCCGTCGATCAGGCCAAGATATTTCTGCTGGGCGATGAAGTATTTCTGGGAGCGCTTCACAATCCCCATCACCAGCATCATGGACACCGGCAGGATCAGAATCGTGATCAGCGTCATGAGCGGCGAGATGGACAGCATCATGACGAGGACGCCGATCAGCGTGCACACAGAGGTAATCAGCTGAGTGATCGACTGGTTGAACGCCATGCCCAGGGTATCCACGTCGTTCGTGATCCTGGACAGGATATCGCCCACCGCGTTGCGCTCGAAATAAGCCAGCGGCATCCGGTTGATCTTTTTGCTGATGTCCTCGCGCATCCGGAAGCACATACTCTGCGACATCTGCGTCATGAGCCAGCCCTGCGCAAAGGAAAAGACAGCGCATAAGCCATAAATCCCCATCAGCCCCAGCAGGATACTGCCGAGCTTTCCGAAATTGATACTGCCGGTGCCGGACAGCTTCGCGATCAGGCCGTTGAACAGCTCCGTCGTCGCGTTGCCGAGGATCTTCGGCCCGATTACGTTGAATACGGTAGAGGCAACCGCGAACACGGCCACCGCGGCGAGCGCGATCTTGTATACTCCCATGTAGCGCAGCAGATTCCGGATCGTCCCCTTAAAGTCCTTCGCCTTCTCTCCACGCATACGGCCTCTTGGTCTTCTGCTCTCAGCCATATCACTCGCCTCCTTTCAGCGCACTCTGTATCTCTTCTTCCGAGAGCTGCCCCCTGGCGATCTCCAGATAGGTCTGACAGTTCTCCAGCAATTCCCGGTGCGTTCCCATTCCTACGATGCGGCCTTCCTCCATGACCAGAATCTGGTCGGCGTGCAGGATCGTGGAAATTCTCTGTGCGACGATAACGACCGTCGCGTTTTCGATCTGGTCGGCGAGCGCCTGCCGCAGCAGAGCGTCCGTCTTGTAGTCCAGCGCCGAGAACGAATCGTCGAACAGGAAGATCTGCGGGTGCTTCGCGATCGCCCGCGCGATCGACAGCCGCTGCCGCTGCCCGCCCGACACGTTTGAGCCGTTCTGCGCAATCTCCGACTGATATCCGGTCTCTTTCGCCTCGATGAATTCGGTTGCCTGCGCGATCGCGGCGGCGGCCTCCATGTCCGCGTCCGTGACCTGCTCTCCCGCGTATTTCAGGTTGCTCTCGATCGTCCCCGAGAAGAGGACGCCCTTCTGCGGCACATAACCGATGCAGTCTCTCAGCTTTTTCTGGCTAAGCTCGCGGATATCGATTCCGTCCAGCGTGATGCTGCCCTCTGTCACGTCATAGAAACGCGGGATCAGGTGAACCAGCGTGGACTTGCCGCAGCCCGTTGAACCGATGATCGCGGTCGTTTTGCCCGGCTCGGCGGTAAAGGAAATGTGCTCCAGCACCGGTGAATCCGCACCCGGATAAGTAAATGAGACGTCGTCAAATGTCAGTATGCCAGTACAGGTTCCGGAGCCGGAATTCAAATGCGCCTGCAAAGCTTTCGCCCCGGCCACAGCACTCGCAGAAATGTTGTCCTTCGTCTCAGCATCTTTCGTCTCGTGCGCGGCAGCTGCAGCGGAATTCACATTTTCCGATCCATGCACGGAAAATGCGCCGGACTTCCCCAGCTCGCCGTCCCTGGTCGCCTCCGCATCCTTCAGCGAAATCTCTGTCTCCAGCACCTCCGCGATACGGTCGGCCGCGACGCCGGCTCTCGGCAGCATGATGGAAATCATGGAGAGCATCAGAAAGCCCATGATGATAACCATGGAATAGGTGATAAACGCCGTCAGGTCGCCCACCTGTACGGTTCCGGTATCCACGCCGTGGCCGCCGACCCAGACGATCAGCACCGAGACGCCGTTCATGATCAGCATCATGACAGGCATCATGAAGGTCATCGTCCGGTTCGTGAAGAGCTGTGTCCGATAGAGCTCCGTGTTCGCCTTCTCAAAACGGCCCTCCTCATACTTCTGCCGTCCGAACGCGCGGATCGGCATCACGCCGGTCAGGATCTCCCTGGCCACCAGGTTCATCCGGTCTACCAGCTGCTGCATGATCTTGAACTTCGGATAGGCGATGGCAAACAGAACAGCGATGCAGACCGCCAGCGCAATGACCGCCAGAACGATGATCCAGCTCATCGAGGAACCGGTCTGGATCACCTTGAAAACGCCTGCGACCGCGAGGATCGGCGCGTATGTCACCATGCGCAGCAGCATGACCGTCAGCATCTGTACCTGCTGGATGTCGTTGGTACAGCGCGTGATCAGAGACGCCGTCGAGAACTGCTCAATCTCCGCGCTCGTAAAATTCATAACCTTCGTGTAGAGCCGCTCGCGCAGGTTCCGGCCGATCCCGGCGGACACCTTCGCAGAAATATATCCGGTCAGAACCGCCACGATCGCCATGATCAGCGACATCAGCAGCATCTTTGCGCCCACTCGGAACAGATAGGCGTTGCGGATCGCGTTCACGTCGGCCCCCTGCGCCTCGTATTCCGCGGCGACGTAACCCACCGCGACCTGGTCCAGAAACATATCCGTCATGCCGTCCATCTGGGAAAGACGCTCCTGCAGCTGCTGCCGCAGCGTGTCCTTGGACATCACGCCCAGGCGGACAGCGCCTTTCGCCATCGCCAGCATCGCAGCGCCTTCCTCGCTGTTTCCCATCTGGAAGACGACGCTCTCCGGGAGCGCGAGCAGATCGTTCAGCTCCCTGCGCTCCGCCGACGTGAGCTTCTTCAGGGAACGCACCTCGTCCTCATCCGGATCGGCGGCGTCCTGACCACCGACGTTCTTGCCTGCTCCCGAATCAGCGACGTCTGTCTCGCCTTCATTTCTGTCTGCTGCGGAAGCATCGGCTTCCTGCTTCCCGGCCTGCCCGGTTCCCTCATCCGCTTCCGGATCAGAGCTCTCCGAGTAGGCCGCCTCTACCTTCTCCGCATCCTCATCCGAGAGAAAAAGCTCCAGCGTCTCCAGGCTCTCCGCCCGTATCGTCTCCGGCACCGCGTCCGAGATGCCGTTCTGCTGCAAGCCTACGTTCAGCAGGTCGCTCGTGTAAGAGGGAAGGGAAAGGTCGCAGTATGCCTGTATGATCAGCAGCGCCACTATGACTGCCACAGCGCCCTTCGCCTCAGCTAAAAATCGAAATATATTCTTCATTCGCCGTCAATCCTCCCGCTTTCTTCATTCATGACACCCCAGATCAGCCTGGCGCAGCAGTCAATCCCCAGCTTGCCGCTATCCAGAACCAGATGATAGTTCGCCAGGTCATGCCAGTTCTTTCCCGTGTTCGTGGCGTAATAATTGCTTCGCTTCCGGTCAAACTTGTGCACCACAGCCTCCACCTCATTCGGGCTGATCCCATAGCTCTCGATCGCCCGCTTCCTCCGCAGCTCCTTGTCCGCCCGGACGAATACCTTCAGGACATCCGTCCTGTCCGTGAGCGCGTTCGCCGCGCACCTCCCCACGAAAACCGCAGGCCCCTGCGCCGCAAGCTTCTGGATCACGCGCTGCTCTTCGAGGTAGATCTGCCCCTCATTGGACAGCTGCCCCTCCATCCTTTCCCTCATCTTCCCCATAAGGTAAATGGAATACAGGAAACTGTTCGTCGCCCGCTCCTCGTACTGCTCGATCTCAGCGACATCAATGTTGAGGCGTTCTGACACCTGTTCCAGGATCTCAATCCCATAGCTCGGGATCCCGCCCAGCTCTGTCAGCCTCCGGCCAATCTCAGTCCCGGCGCTCCCGTATTCACGCTCGATCGCAACATAACGATAATTCATTCTCCTCGCTCCTCCCACTTCTGTCTTCATCCTGTCAAATCCTGCCATCCAGCCTTTTCAGGCCAGAAACTTCCGCCTGCCAAAGCGTCGGCCAAAACCTTCCTTTCCCTCCGGAAGATCCGCAAAAAGCCTCCTCTCACTTCAAATCGTCAGATGTGATTTTTGTCTGAAGGATTTTTCGCGCATTCTGCCCCACGATATCGAGACAACGCTGACATACCTCGAAGTCCTCCTCGGTAATCCCTTCCCGGATCAGCAGGCTGAAACGCTCCTGCAGTCTGCGTCCGCGCTCGATAATCGGCTGTGCCTTCTGCGTGCATTCCAGCCGCACCTTTCTCCTGTCCTCCTCCACGGCAGAGCGCTCCAGATAGCCCTCATTCACCAGCTTGTTGATATTTACCGACAAAATATTTTCCTTAAATCCCCGACGCCGGTTGATGTCCTTCGCCGTGCAGGCGTCCGGATTGTTCGCCAGAAACATCAGAATATCGAAAGCCATCTGCGGCATAGCGATCTCACGGCAAAGCGGCTTGCAATAATGCTCATAAGCCTCCATATAGCTGTGAAAATCCGATACATTATTTTTCCGGCTCATTTGTGCATTTCCTTTCAAAATTATATAATCCAAATTTGAAGTTTATAGCATTATAGTCTTATCACCGCACAATGTCAACCTCCAGATACGATTCATTCGAAACCGCAGCGCCACAGACCAGAGAAAGCGTCAGGAAAAATATCTAAAATTAATCTTCTGCTGCAATATTTACATTTTTACAGTGATACGATATAATAGGTTGCAAACAATTAAGGCTTATGACTGAAAACTTTGATGTTTGGAAGGAGGATGAAAGTGAATGGGGGATCTGCTGGGATATCGAACTCTTCGAGAAAACGTGACGTCGGCAATCCGCATAAAGATTCTTAGACGGGAACTTGCCCCTGGCGCCCGGATCGTAGAAAAGAACCTTTCTGAAGAACTCCATGTCAGCCGTGGACCGATCCGCGAAGCGCTCCGCCAGTTGGAGCAGGAGGGGCTTGTCGAATATATCAGGAACGCCGGCTGCACCGTCAAAAAAATCACCATCGCAGATGTCTACGAAATATACCTTCTCCGCTGCACCTATGAGATGCTGGCGGTCAGGCTCTACGACGGAAAGTTTACGGATGAAGAGCTGGCAAAGATGGAACACATCGTGAATGGAATGCAGGCGCTGCACAAAAACGATATGGAGACTCTGATATCCTGTGATCATGAGATGCATCGCATCATCATAAAAAAAAGCGGGCTGCCCAGATTGATCCAGGCCTAGGAACAGCTCAACTACGGGACCCTGATCGCCGGGGCCAACAGCGGTTCCTACAAGCCAAACCTGGCGTCGCGGCAATACACGATCCACCAGAAGCTGCTGGATATTCTGCGCTCCGGGGATGTGAACGCGATCTGCCGCGGCATTTACCAGCACTATATGCCGCCGGTCCGGCAGGTCATTCAGGAATGCGAGCCTTCGCCGGACACCTTCAAATTCTTTGAACTTATGGAAAAACCGTAGACTATGGTCTCCGGCAAAACATCCGGCGCGAAGGATTTCTGGTATATGGCGCAGCATCTTCCTTCCAGATCGACACAGCAACGGGGCCGCCGCTATGCGACAGCCCCGCCCTTTTTGATCTCATTGATTTAATTTCTTACTGAAATGTCCTCACGGAAGCATATCCACATCGCCGAAGGTAGCCTCGAACTTCTCGGTGCGCTCGTCGATGATTGCCTGTCCGCCGGAGCTCAGGTAATCTTCCATACCGGCATCCCATACGCTGTCGAACTCATCCGTAGCTGCGATCACGGCGTTGTCAAATACGACGTCCTTCTTCTCGGAAAGCGCCGGACCCATGCCCTCTTCCGCCTCGATCGTGCCGACGTTTACGTTCTTGCCCACATGCAGGTCGGTGTTCGCAACTTCGTTCGCATGCTCCACCTGAGCCGGATCGATGCCCGCATAGCTGTGAGCCGTAGACTTCAGCGTCTGCTCCTCGTCAACGAGCTTCAGGCCGTTGCAGGTGATCGTGTAGTCGATGTTGAAGCCGGAGTTCTGGATGTCGTCGCCCGTAGCAGCGATCACTTCCACCGCGCCGTCGTCGAGCACGTTATGCGTAACGCCCTCGTCGCCGATCTGCAGGTACTCGATCACTTCCGGAGAGCTGATGAAATCCAGATACAGCATGGAAGCCAGCGGCTCGTCATTCGTGGACGGGAAGAAGATCTTACGGTCGATCGGGCCCGGAACGAACTTGGTGTGCGTACCCTTGCTGTCCTCAAACGGATCGATTACGACATAGGTCGCGTCCTCGCCGACCATTCTCTGCAGGTTGGTCTGGATGCTGTCCTCACCGTTGCGGTACGGGTAATCCCAGTTGTGTGTGAACGCGCCTACATAGCCCGCCTTCATCATGTCGTCCTCGGTGGTGTCGCCGCTGCCGTACAGAGCGAAATCCTTCCACATAAGGCCTTCATTGTACCACTTGTTCAGAAGTCTTACGCCTTCCTTGACGCCCGGCTCCGTGAACTTTCTGTCGTCAAAACCATAGATGTAGAAATCCTTGTCAGAGATATCCGGATCGATGAAGGACTCGAGCAGCGTAGCGGCTCTCCAGCCTACGTCGTAGCTCACCGAATACGGAACCATCTTGTCCGCGTCCTCGCCGAGAAGCGTCTCGGCATTGTCGCGGAACGCGATCAGCATGTCCTCGAACTCCTGCTTCGTGGTCGGCTCAGCCAGTCCCAGCTTATCCAGCCAGTCTTTGCGGACGAAGGTGTTGATGCGGTTGCTCGTCGCAAGCTTCGCCTCGATCGCCCAGATCGTCCCGGATTCCGGATCCTTGTCCCAGTAGAGGTTCGTCTCTCCGAGCCAGTCCCAAAGGTTCGGCAGAACGTCCTTGTTGTCGTCTACATAGGAAGCCAGATCCAGCACGCCGCCCATGTTCGCGTAGGTCTGGATCGTCGGATAATCGTAGGTCACGCAGATATCCGGAGCGTCGCCGGCCGCCAGCAGGTTGTTGATCTGCTCAACCTCGGTCCAGCGCGGAACCGCGATAAACTCTACTTCCACATTGTAGCGCTCCAGCATCTGATCCTGGATATACTTTGTGTACTTGTTGTTGGTCGGATCAGAGCCGCCGTCGTTGCCGCGGTCGTACACCTCAACCGTGATGTGCTTCGTCTCCGCGAACTTGCCGTCCGTCAACTCGTCCGCGCTCACGTTCACTGCCATCATCGGCAGCGTCATGCCGGCTGCAAGAAGCACAGCCATCGCCTTCTTTGAAAAACTACTTCTCAACATAAATCCCTCCTTTGAAATGGTTTACAGATATGAATAAACGGATCTCCTAATCCGGATCCGGTCATTCCAGATTGTTGTTCTGCTCACTCCTCCGCCTCTCCCCTGGCAGGCTTGTGAGCCAAAGCCCCGGCATTTTCCCGCCGTCACGCCGGAAAGCAGATTTCGCTCACTCCTTCACCGCGCCCATCGTCACGCCGTGGATGAAGTATTTCTGCAGCCACGGGTAGATGCACAGGATCGGGATCGTGGAGAACATGACGATCGCCGCCTTCAGCGCCTCGGAAAGTCCCGGCGAGGTGAAGCCCTCCTGCGTCGCGATCTCCACGCTGTTGATCGAGTTCAGGATGTTATACAGGAACAGCTGCAGCGGATACAGCGCCTTGTCCGTCACGTACATCAGCGCGTCGGAATAGCCGTTCCAGCGCCCCACCGCGTAGAACAGGGCAAGCGTGGCGAACACCGGCTTGGAGAGCGGGATGTAAATGCTCACCAATATGCGGAAGTAGCTCGCCCCGTCGATCTCCGCCGACTCCCGCAGGCTCTCCGGTATACCGTAGAAAAAGCTTCGCATGATGATCATGTTGTACACGCTCATACAGCTCGGAATGATCAGCACCAGCGCCGTGTTCAGCAGACCCAGCTGCTTCATCAGCAGATAGTTCGGGATCGTGCCCGCGTTGAAGAACATCGTGATGATAATGAAAACATTGATAACGCCGCGGCCCTTCAGATTTTCAAAGATCAGCGGGTACGCGCAGAGCATCGTCATCAGCAGCGAGACGAATGTACACACGATCGTCAGGAACACCGTCCAGAAAAACGCCCTTATGTACGTCATGTCTCCGAACACCATCTTGTAAGCCTCCAGGTTGAAGCCCTTCGGCAGCAGATACACCTCACGCTTGATCAGAGCGTCGGTCGAGCTCAGAGACCGGGACAGCAGGTTCAGCATCGGCAGGAGGCAGATCGCACTCACGATAATGCAGATGAAGACAAACAGCAGGTCGCCCGTTTTGGTTCTTTTTGATTTAATCATATCCTCTCCTCCTCCGCTCTTACCAGATTCCGCGCTCGCCAAGCTTCCTGGAGATCCAGTTAGCAGCCAGCAGGAAAAACAGACAGATCACAGACTGGAAGAAGCCCACCGCGGTAGTCAGCGAGAACTGCAGTCCCTTGATACCATTCTTGTACACGAAGGTGGAAATCACCTCCGCCACATTCATGACCAGGTTGTTCTGCAGGGCGAACGGACGGTCGAATCCGCTTCCCAGGATGTTGCCAAGGTTCATGATGAGCAGCACTACGATGGTCGGCCGGATGCCTGTCAGCGTAATGTGCCAGATCTTCTTGAAGCGGCCCGCACCGTCCACGGACGCCGCCTCGTACAGCTCTGGGTTGATCCCGGCGATTGCCGCCAGATAGATGATGGAATTCCAGCCGAAGTTCTGCCAGACGCCCAGCGATACGTAGGTCGCCACCCAGTGTCCCGGCTCGTTGAGGAACGGAACCGCCTCGAAGCCCAGCTTCGTGATAACCTGGTTGACAAGGCCTGTCGTCGGCGCGAACAGCTGCAGCGCCAGCCCGTAGATAATAACCCAGGAGAGGAAGTGCGGCATATATGCGATCGTCTGCACAACTCTCTTGAAGCGCTTGAACGCGAGCTCATTCAGAATCAGCGCAAAAATGATAGGCGCCGGGAAGCCGAAGATCAGATCCAGCAGGTTCAGGGAAAGCGTATTGCGCAGCGCATTGATAAAATCACGGTTCTGGAACGCCTTGATGAAATACTCAAAGCCGTGGTTCTTCGCCAGCGGCATCTCCCACACGCTCTGCACGATGCTGTATTTCTTAAAAGCGATCTGCATATAGATCATCGGTATGTATTTGAAGACCAGCAGGTACAGAAGCGGCAGGGCCAGCAGCGCATAAAGCTGCCAGTAGCGCTTCAGATAGGCCTTGAAGCTGATCTTGTTTCCGACCTTCTTTGGGTTCTTCTTTTTCTCGTTCATCCCGCACCCCCATTTGTATAACTTTGACAATTATCGCCTCAAAGCATTTTCATCATTGTAGGTAGTATACAACACTATTTCGGCAAATGCAATCATTTCTTCAAGATATTTGTCCAAAATCTGGACATTTTGCTTACTGTTCTTGAAATTTTTTCACAGTTTTCAGCAGAATAACGTAATTATTTGGTTTAACGTTTTACTTCAAATAATTTTCTTCCTGCGGCAAAAGACTACGCACCGACTCGCGCTCGATAAAGCTGCACGGGATCAGGATCTCCTCGTACGGCCGCTGCGTTTCATCCCCTGTATGCTCCATCTTCTCCATCAGCAGCTTTGCCGCCTTTCGCCCCATCTCGCGGAGAGGCTGAGCCATGGTCGTGAGGCCCGGCACGAAATATTCCGCGATATCTTGATTGTCAAAGCCCACGACGGAGAAATCTCTCCCCGCGCGCATTCCCTGCTCGTCCAGATAGCGGTACACGCCGCCGGCCATACGGTCCGCCATGCAAAACACCGCCGTGATCCCCGTCTCCAGAAGGCTCTGCGCCTCCCGGTACGCGCTCTCCAGATCCCAGCGCGCATAGCAGACCCACTCGGGATTGTACAGGATTCCATGGCTGTACAGCGCGCGCTGGTACCCCAGCAGACGCTTCTGGGTATGGATGTTGTCCTCCCTTCCCCCGATCACTCCAATCTTCCTGTGCCCCTTCGAGATCAAGTATGAGACGAGCTCATATGCTGCCCGCTCGTCATCCATCAGCACCGACGGCACATTTGGATTTTCCGCATAAGAGTGGATCATCACGGCGGGAAGCGGGAAATTTTCTGGAAAGCAGTTGATTCTGCGGGCGTGGCCGGCGATGTAGAGCACGCCGTCCGCCGTCATTGGGGTGATCTCCTGGATGGCGGGATTCCGCACGGAATCCTGCGCCCGGATATCATTGTACCAGCTGCCGCCCCACCTCGCGTACATACGCAGGTTTTTCACGATGATCCGGTACCCGTGCTCCTCGCAGCAGCCCATGATGCCCTCCACGATCTCCGGCGTGGTGAACTGCGCGATATCCTCGGCGACGATACAGATCATCCCTGTCTTCTGCGTCCGCAGCCCCTTCGCCATGTAATTCGGACGATATCCCAGGCGGAGGACAGCCTCCTGCACCCTGCGCTTTGTCTCCTCGCTCACCTTGTGCTCTTTTCCGTTGAGGATGTTGGAAACGGTCGTCGCCGACACGTTGCATTCTCTGGCGATCTCCTTGATGGTTACCATGGGCGCTCCTCCTTCTTCCCTATCTATAAAGCTCCGCCGCGACTGCGTCCATCAGCAGACTGCGGAACGCGGACGGCTCCTCCGTTTGCGGCTTCGCGCCGTCCCCGGTGAATACCATCTCGCAGCGGTCCGCGTCCGTGTACGCGTCCCAGCGCGGCATGGGCGTACCGTCGGCGTCCGGCCCGTTCGGGTCGCCGGTCTTGATAAAGTTCGCCCAGTAATTGCACATCTGGCGCGCCAGATCGTAATGCCTGCCCACGAGCGGGCGCCAGCACTTCGCAAGCGTCTCAAAGAAGAACCACAGATCCACCGAGTGGAAGGTGCCCGGGTCATCCGGCCCCGGAATATCCGCATCGAATCGATAATAGTAGCATGGCTGCTCCTTACCGTTCTTCTCGTGCTGCAGGAACTGGCTCTTTACGGTGCACTCAATCCCGCTCACCTTCCCCCACAGATCCCCGTCCTGCGCTTCCTTAAGCTCCGGAAGGTTTATAAACTCGTCCGCGCGATCGCCGAAGAGCTTCCCCGCCTTTTCCCTGAGTTCCTCACGCGAGGACGCCTTCAGGAAATTCGGAAATTCATCCGCGGTATTGCCCGCCATCACCGGCACCGGCGCATGCCTTCCCTGCGCGAACAACACCATCGGGTCGCCCACACAGAAGACATCGTCCTGCACCGTAAACATCCTCGGGTGCTTCGCCGCGTACTCCGCGTATCGGTCACGTATGTACAGAGCGTCCAGCTTCCGCGCCTCCTCCAGCGTCGATACGCCCAGATATTCAAAGAATTGTCTGCCGTTCTCTTCCGCCTCCCGAAGCGTGCACGGCTTTCCGATCCCGCCCTCTCCGTATGGATCGCGGATCATCGCGCTCATCACTACCGCGCGCTGAAACAGTCCGTAATTGTCCGGACAGGTCATCTGGCTCATCACACTGCCGCCGCCCGCCGACTGTCCGGCGATCGTGATGTTCTCCGGATCGCCGCCAAACGCCGCGATGTTGCGCACCACCCAGCGCAGACCAGCCTGCTGATCCAGATTCCCGAAATTCGCCGGCGCGTCCGGCTGCTGCGCGCTGATCTCCGGGTGCGCCAGGAAGCCGAACACATTGATGCGGTAATTGACCGTCACTACCACAATGCCGCGGCGCGCGAGCCGCTCCCCGTCGAACTCCATCTCCGAGGGATAGCCCCACTGCAGACCGCCGCCAAAAAACCACACGAGCACCGGCTGCCGCTCCTGGGGCGACTTCGCGCCCGTCCAGATATTCAGATACAGGCAGTCCTCTGCCATCTCAATCGAAGGATCCACGTGCCACTCCCGGTTGTACACAATATCCCCGATCCCCGGAGTATCCTGCACAGAGATCGGCGCGAAACGATACGCCTTCCGCACCCCTTCCCAGTCCTTACACGGCTGCGGCGCGCGCCAACGGTTCTCCCCCACAGGCGGCGCCGCGAACGGCACACCCTTAAACGCCGTAATCCTCGGATCCGCCGCCTCGATGCCCCGCACCCATCCGTTCTCTGTTCTTACTTTTCTGATCATAGCCGCTCCTTTCCTGTTTGTCCTTAATTCGTTCGCTTTTCATTCAATTTGTGCGTCTGTTATGAAAATATACTAACATAAGGAGCGGTATTGTTCCACAATTTTTTGCGCTTACTATTCCTGTTTTCTTAAAAGAAAATAACTTGCAATTGAGAAATCCATGTCGATATGCTAGGATTTGATATAGAATTCATTTAACAGAAATCCAGAAAGGCTAATCCATGAAAAAAAGAATTGTAGGATATCGAAAAAGAATTGACTCCCTGCTTGCGCAGAACACAGACTGCGACTGGAAGCAGGTTCTGGAAGAGCACCTGACACAGGTTGCATTCTTCCAGCACGAACGCCTGATCCACCTGATCGTGACGGTAACATTCGCCATTCTGGCCATGCTGAGCGCCTGTTTCCTCCTGCTCACGCAGGAAATCGCGCTGGGCCTGTTGACGCTGATGCTGCTCGTGCTCCTCATCCCCTACATCGCGCATTACTATACGCTGGAGAATGAGGTACAGCGCATGTACGAACAATACGATAAAATATGGGCAAACCTGCATCACGGGCATCCGCATCTGCATGAACAATGACCGCCGCCCAGTCTTCAGGCAATCCTTCCGCACGCAATTTCCCATAAATATTCAACCAAAAATATCCCATGAAATCCTGGCTTTGCGCCCCGGACTCCATAGGATACCTAAATAATGACATTCAATCAATCAGGCAAGCATATTCATTTTCCTCATCCTGCGCGGTGAGGAGCCCCAGCCTGCCCGTGTAAGGGTAACGCCCGGTCGCCACGATGTCGTGGCAGGTCATCAGCTCCGGACTCATGCGCTCGGTCAGAACGACCGCCATCTGCGTCGAGAGCTCCTTGTGTGAAATCTGATGAAGATTCTTCTGATCCAGGTAAACTGTCCCGCCGATCATTTTCAGCTGGCGGGTGATTGTCTTCAGGATTGTGGATTTTCCGGCTCCGTTCGGTCCGATGAGCGCGACGATCTCGCCCTTGCTGATCTCCACGCAGATGTCGCTGATCAGGGGCTTCCCGCCGTATCCCACCGTCATCCGGTCCAGTCTGACATAATAATCCGCCATCGTTTCTCTTCCTCCTGACTCAGCATATACAACAATGCATTGCAGATACAGGCGGCGATATTGCTCCCGCCTTTTCTGCCGCGGGCCACGATGTATGGGACATCCGTCTGCATGATCAGTTCTTTCGACTGCACCACGTTGACAAAGCCTACCGGGACGCCGATAACCAGCTCCGGACAGAGCTTTCCCTCGCCGATCAGCTCATAGAGCCGCACCAGGGCAGTCGGCGCGTTGCCAATGGCCAAAATCATCGGTTTTTTATGCCCTGCGGCTTTGTCCATGCTCGCCACCGCGCGTCGTCCCCCGCGCTCTGGCCTGCTCCGCCACGTCCTCGTCCGACATGAAGCAACAAACCTCCCCGCCATACTTCGCCAGTACTTTTTTGTTGATCCCGGCCCTGGCCATCTGCGTGTCCGTGACGATATCGCAGCCCGCCTGAATCGCGCGCAGCCCGGCCTCCACCGCGCCCGCCGAAAAGCAGAGATTGTCTGCGTAGTCAAAATCCGCGCTGGTATGAATGCAGCGCTTGACAATCAGCTCCGTTCCCGGCTGTAGCTTCCGGTCGCCCAGCTCCTGCGTGATGATTTCAAAGCTCCTGCGTTCAATCTCCATCGGCTTCACATTTTCCAGTTCCACTTTCATACGCCGTCCTCCAGAATCTGATAGATCTTTTTCATGTCCAGATGCTCACGCAGGGCATCCGCGAGAATGTCGTACTGCGTTTCCTTGAACGCCGCAAAATCCACCGCCGCGAGCTCGTTTACATCCAGCCCCTTCGCCCTGCCGAGCGCCCTCACCACAGCCTCTGCCACGTTTTTCCGGTCGAAAATTCCGTGAACATAGGTGCCATAGACATTGCCGCGCTGCGCGCCGTCCGCCTTTGCCTCGCACGCTGTATTGTGATCTGTAATCAACGTCAGCGGCTGAAGGCCTTCCCGCGGCGTCGTCACGCCCATGTGGATTTCGTACCCGCAAAACTCCTCACCGGCCAGCTCCGCCAGAATCCCTTCCGTCCGCACAAAGCTCCCCGTCACCCGTGTGCGCGTCTTCGCCCCGGCAAATACTGTGTCCATCGGAAGCAGCCCCATGCCGCGCATCTGACCACCGCCCTCCACGCCCTGAGGATCCGCAAGCGTCTCTCCCAACATCTGGTAGCCGCCGCAGATGCCGAAGATCACCTTGCCCGCCGCCGCGGCTTTCTGGATTGCCGCCTCAAGCCCGCTCTGGCGCAGAAAGCGCAAGTCGTCCATCGTGCTCTTGCTTCCCGGCAGGATGATCATGTCCGGCTCCCCAAGCTCCGCTACGCTCACAACATAGCGCAGAGAGACACCCTCGATTACCTCAAAGGGATTAAAATCCGTGAAATTCGCGATTCGCGGCAGCCGGACGACGGCTATGTCGATTGCCGCCACCTTGTGATTTCCTGAAAAACGCTCGCTCAGGCTGTCCTCATCCTCAACCTGGATCCGCAGATAAGGTGCGACGCCCACGACCGGGATTCCGGCGCGCTCCTCCAACATGCGAATGCCAGGGTCCAGAATCGTTCTGTCCCCGCGAAACTTGTTGATAATCAGGCCCTTCACCATCGCCCGCTCATCCTCCTCCAGCAACATCACCGTCCCGACCAGCTGCGCGAACACGCCTCCGCGGTCAATATCTCCCACCAAAAGCACCGGGGCCTTCGCCAGCTTTGCCATTCCCATATTGACAATGCCATCGCTCTTCAGATTAATCTCCGCCGGGCTGCCCGCCCCTTCGATCACCACGATATCGTACTCCGCGCAAAGCGTTTCAAACGCCCGCAGGATGTCCGGGATCAGCTTTTTCTTGTAGGCAAAGTACTCCCGCGCATTCATGTTTCCCAGCACTTCCCCGTTGACGATCACCTGCGAATCCACATCGTTCGTCGGCTTCAGCAGGATCGGGTTCATGCAGACAGAAGGCTTGACGCCCGCCGCCTCCGCCTGCATCACCTGCGCGCGCCCCATCTCCAGTCCTTCCTCCGTGATGAAAGAATTCAGCGCCATATTCTGCGACTTAAAGGGAGCCACCTTATAGCCGTCCTGCTTGAAGATTCTGCAAAGTCCCGCCGTCAGAAGACTCTTGCCCACGTTTGACATCGTCCCCTGCACCATAATCACTTTCGCCATATCCATCATCCTCGATCTGTATTCGTATCCATTATCTTATATCTGCTGTTCTTCATCTGTCGCCCTGTATCTGACCATCCCCGTCCGCCGGTTTGTTAATGCGCAGACTCTCATGAAACAAGCCGGCGCTATGCAGCGCCGCAGCTTTCCAGCACGCGGATCAATTCCTCATTCTCCGCGTGTGTGCGCACAGCGATCCGGTAATAGCCCTCTGCCAATCCCAGATGATAGTCCAGGTAATCGTCGCCGAGAGAAAATCCCTCTTCCTTGCGCAGCGGATAATACACGATCTCGCAGTCCTGACCCGCAAGCGCCTGCGCGTATTCCGCAAATCCCGGAGCCACAAGCAGCGCCTTTTTCGGCCGCAGCACACGCGTAAGCGAAAAAATCAGCTCCGCCGCTCCGTTGGAGCAGACCACGTATTCCACCGGAACCTGTTCCTTCCGAGCGATCGCCCCGACCAACTCGCGGCACTGCACGTCCGGATAACAGTCCGACCGCCGCACGCCCTCGCAGGCCTTCCGAATATTTGCGGACGCCTCGGCGGCGTAAGGATGCGTGGCGTCCACCACCAGCACATCCCCGCACAGCGTTTTAAACATCTCCCGCATCTGACCCGCATCCAGCCTGCCCGTGTGCACCTTGCAGTGCTCCATCTGCACAAGCTCCCCGCCATACTCCGTCGCCACGCAGATGTGCACGGCAACCTGATAACGATTCAAAAACTGCGCCAGCTCTCTTCCTTCTGTTGTCCCTGCAAAAAGAACAATCTCACACATCCCGGTGTCTCCATTCCTCCGCCTTCTGCCTGACAATTCATATGATCTGTCTGCCATTGCATCAGCGTTCCTCCGCTTATCCTACTCTTCCGGCCTCAATGCTTTTTCTGCATCGATTCTTCTGACCCCGATATTTTTTCAACTTCAGTATCTTTTCAGACTCAATAGCTTCTCGATTTTAATTTTCTCTCGCTCTCAATATCCTCTCGGCGTTACCATTTTCCCGCCAATCTCTCGTGTTTGAGAATTGCCGACAAAAACCGCAGTAAACATATCCACCTTCTCCTCGCGCAGTTCCTCCAGCGTAAGGACGCGGCAGTTCTCTCCTTCGCGCCCGATGTTGCTCACGATCCCGCAGATCGTGTCCGGCGCTTTGTACCGCAGCATCAGCTCGCACGCTTTCTGAAGATAATCCGAGCGCTTCCTGCTGGAAGGATTGTACAGGCAAACGGAAAAGTCTGCCTCTGCCGCGGCCAGCAGACGGCGCTCGATCTTCTCCCAGGGCGTCAGCAGATCGCTCAGGCTGATCACGGAAAAATCGTGAATCAGCGGCGCGCCTAAGACCGCGGCCCCGCTCAGAGCAGCCGTCACGCCAGGGATCACATCGACCTCAATCGATGGATAATTTTCTCCTGTCTCCAGCATCAAACCAGACATACCGTAAACGCCGGCGTCTCCGCTGCAGATCATCGCCACCGTCTTTCCCTTTGCCGCCTCTTCAAAGGCCAGCGTACAGCGTTCCCGCTGATAGTTGTTCAAAATGTGGAACTCACCAATGGAGACATAGCAGAAAACTTCAGCAGATAATCCGGTTTTGACAGAAACCTCGTTGATAACGGGTGAATACCAAAAGCCGGCAGCTCACGTTCTGTGACGCTTATCCTTCACGATCATCAGAGAATAATATCCTGCGTCCTCCGGTATTCCCTGCGCGCTGGGATAGCATCGCTCATCTGCCATTCCACAGTTTTCCACATATCTGTTCCAATTCTATTATCATCCGTCCAGCAGCCCGGACGCCTCCTTCAGCAGCTCTATCACCGGCAGATGCTGCGGACATACGCTTTCGCACTGACCGCACGCAATACACTCTGAAGCCCTCGCGCTGCGCGCCACAAGACCGTTGTAGAAATTCTTCGGACGGAACTCGTCGTGGTACAGGCGCATCGTGTTCACCGCGCGGAAGACGTCCGGGATGCTGATCCCCTGCGGGCAGCCGTCGCAGCAATACCGGCACGACGTGCAGCCGATCAGAGGCGTGTTCAGCATAATCTCCCGAACCTCCTCGACGACCTTCTTCTCTTCCTCACTCAGCGGCTTGAAATCCGTGAATGTGCGGATGTTGTCCTGCATCTGATCCTCATGCGTCATACCGGAGAGAATCGTCATAACGCCCGGCAACGAGCCGACGAAACGCAGCGCCCAGGAAGCGTTCGAGGCGTCCGGCCGCACCGCGCGGAACTTCTCCTGAAGCTCCGGAACCAGGTTTGCGAGCGTCCCGCCCTTCACCGGCTCCATGATGATCATCGGCACATTTCTCCGGTGCAGGATCGCATATAACTCTCCGGAGCGCACCACAGGGTTGTTCCAGTCCGCATAGTTCAGCTGGATCTGCACAAACTCGGTCTCCGGATGCTTGTCCAGCACCTTTTCGAGCAGCTCAGGGCTTCCGTGATAGGAAAATCCGAGATGCCGGAGCTTCCCCTCCGCCTTTTTCTGCATCGCCCAGCCGAAGCAGTCGTACTTCTCGTACATGTCGTAATTCGAACCGTCCTCGAGCGAATGCAGCAAGTAAAAATCAAAATACCCGGCCCCGGTGCGCTCCAGCTGCTCCTCAAAGATCCGATCCCGGTCGTCCGCGCCGTGCAGGCTCCAGGCCGGCAGCTTTGTCGCCAGGTAAAAGGATTCCCGCGGATAACGCTTCACGATAGTCTCCTTCACGTCCAGCTCCGACTGTCCATAGACATAGGCTGTGTCAAAATAGTTGAAGCCGGCCTTTATGTAGGCATCCACCATGCGACAGACCTCTTCCCGGTCGGTGCTCCCATCCTTCTGCGGAAGCCTCATCATCCCAAATCCAAGCTTTGGCATCTGTTTCAGGTCGATTGACATTTTCATACGCTCCTTTCTGGTAATGTGTGATTAAATGATGCAAAATTATATTAATTATGTCATTTCCCCGGCAGTTCTTTGATAAACGACTGCAGACGCTGATAGATCACCTTGACCTCCTCGCTCGTAAACAGCTTCATAAGATTGTTGTTCACCTGCTGCTTGGTTTCCGCGCTCAGGACCGCCTGTATGATCTCTTCTTTCTTATCGACATAATTCTTCTTTTTGAAATGTATGCCAAAGAAAGAACGCATCTGCTGTTCTCTTTTCCCCATCCCATTGGACGTCTCTTTCTCCTTTTTCGCGGGCTGGGGATGATTCTTCGTCTGGTTCTGGTCTTTCCCGGACTCTGACGCCTTCGTCTGGTTCTGGTCTTTCCCGGACTCTGACGACTTCGTCTGGTTCTGGTCTTTTCCGGACTCTGACGACTTCGTCTGGTTCTGGTCTTTTCCCGGCTTCGACGCCTTTGTCTGACCCTGAACCCGTTTTCCGCCCTTCTGTGTACGTTTTCCGTTGGCCTTCAGAATATTGACGATGTCCTCTGATATATGCCCGGCGATGTGGCTTATGATTCTCTCCACCTGCCCGTCCTTTGCATCGCCCGTATTTTTATCGTGCAGCGAATCCAGAATCTCGTCCTGCGTCACAATATCAAAGTTGAACGTAAACTTATTCCGGTTGTTCCTGTAATACTCGAGCGCGCAATCACACAGGTTCTCGCACAGATAAGTAATGTCTACAATAATAGCCTTGTAAAAAACGTTCCCATGCCCGAAGTCAAGGTTGAGCGAGGAATCCCACACCACTGTTCCATCGCCAATGACGACGATGAAGCGGTCAAGCCGATTAGTCTCCTCCTTCACTTTGGTGCTGTTGACATTCGGCGAGCCCTGATGCAGGTATGTGTTCCTCAGGTTGTAAACAATCTCCCCGCTCATCCAGGGATTTCCGACGCTCAGGTTCTTGTGCCCCTGCTCCAGAAACGCGCCCAGATATTTGTCGTACCAGTCCATATACCGCTTGGATACGGACTGTTCCTCCGGGTACTCCGCCATGCCGCACATATCCGGCAGCGCAAGCGCCAGAGACAAGGCGGAAAAATAGCATTTATGCTTCAAAGAGCATTTAATATCCTTTACATATCTTTCTATCATAATCTTTGTCCTCGTATGGTTCCTTGTCCGCTTCAGATTCTATCTCAGCTTCAGATCCTGTCTCCACTTCAGATTCTGTCTTCACTTCAGATCCTGCCTCAGCTTCAGATTCTGTTTTCACTTCAAATTCTGTCTCTGCTATAGATCCTGTCTCAATTTCAGCTTCTGCCTCTGCTATAGATTCTGCCTCAGCTTCAGATTCCGTCTCCACTTCAGATCCTGTCTCAACTAAAGATAGCGCCCGGTAATGCTCTCACGATTCACCCGGATCTCCTCCGGCGTCCCGCACGCCACAATCCGTCCGCCGTGAACGCCGCCGCCCGGCCCCATATCGATACAGTAGTCTGAATTGCGTATCACATCCAAGTCGTGTTCGATCACGATCACCGTCGCCCCGTTGTCGGTCAGATGGCGGAACACCTTAAGAAGCGTCTGCACATCCAACGGGTGCAGGCCGATCGTCGGCTCGTCGAATACAAACACGGAATCCTCCTGCCCTCTGCCCATCTCGCTGGCAAGCTTCAGCCGCTGCGCCTCTCCTCCGGACAGGCTCGGCGTCTCCTCGCCAAGGGTAAGATAGCCAAGTCCGAGATCATGCAGCACCTGCAGCTTCCTGTACACGTTCGGAAGATCCGTGCAGACGGCAAGCGCCTCGTCGATGCTCATATCCATCAGCTCAGGAAGGGAATATCCCTCCGTTTGTCGCCCTGAATCACTCCCGGATTGCTTCTCCAGACAGTCTTCCTGAACAATCTTCTGATATTTTTCACAGTTTTTTCCTGCAATGCCTTCCAAATTTGTTTTCCGATAATTCTCTGTACTTTTCTCTGAGCTCGTTTCCTGTCTCTTCCCCGAACTTAATTTCGGAACCCGCTTCACGAGATACGCGTCCTTCGCGTAGCGTGAGCCGCGGCAGTCGGGGCACGGGATGTCCACATCCGGCAAAAACTGCACATCCAGGCTGATCGAGCCGGTGCCATCGCAGAGCGGACAGCGCAGCTTCCCCGTATTGTAGGAAAAATCGCCCGCCTTGTAGCCTCTGCTCTTCGCGTCCGCGGTCCGCGCGTAGACCTTGCGCAGCTCGTCGTGGACGTCGGCGTAGGTCGCGACCGTTGAACGCACGTTGATGCCAATCGGCGTGGCGTCGATCAGCTTCACATGATGAATGCCCTCCGCGGCGACGGACTTCACGTGCCCGGGCAGCTTCTCTCCCTTCGTCCATGCGTCAAGGGCCGGGATCAGGCTTTCCAGAATCATCGTCGTCTTTCCCGAACCGGACACTCCGGTGACGCAGATCATACGCCCCTTCGGGAAATCCGCCTCGAGCGGCTGTACCGTGTGAATCTGCGACGTAGACAGATGAATCGTCCCGAGAGAAAACAATTCCTCCGGCGGCAGCTTTTGCCGCAGATCGATCACGAACTTGCCGGACAGAAAGCCTCCGATGCGGGAGACGGGGTTTTGCTCGATCTGCGGAACCGTCCCCTCGGCGATGACCGTACCGCCGCCCGCTCCTGCCTCCGGCCCCAGCTCGATCAGCCAGTCGGAGTGCGAGAGAATGCTCGTGTCATGATCCACCAGAATGACAGAATTTCCATCCGCGATCAGGTCGTCCATCACCCCTGTCACGCCCTCGAGGTTCGCAGGGTGAAGCCCGATGGACGGCTCGTCCAGCACGTAGAGGACGCCGGTCGTCCGGTTGCGCACCGCGCGGGCGAGCTGCATCCGCTGACGTTCCCCGGTAGAAAGCGTCGAGGCCTCGCGGTCGAGCGTCAGATAGGAAAGCCCCAGGTCCATGAGCCGCTTCGCCGCGTGCTGGAAAGACTCGCAAATGCTGACCGCCATCGGCCGCAGCTCCTCCGGGAGCGATCCCGGCACGCCATCCACCCACTCAATCAGATCCGCGAGCGTCATCCGGCAGGCGTCGGCAAGGGAGATCCCGCGCAGCCTCGGCGCACGCGCTGCGTCTGAGAGCCTGCTGCCGCCGCACTCCGGGCAGGGGCCAATTTTCAGAAACTTCTCCACGCGCTTCATGCCCTTCTCGTCCTTCACATGGGAAAGCGCGTTTTCGACCGTGTAGACCGCGTTGTAATAGGTAAAGTCCATCTCTCCGGCTGTGTTCGTCTTCTCATTGTGGTAGAGCAGATGATGCTTATTCGCCGGGCCGTGGAAGACCGCCTCCTTCTCCCGCTCGGTCAGGTCGCGAAACGGCACGTCCGTGCGGACGCCAAGGTGATCGCGGGCGATGTCCTTCATCAGCGACCACATCAGCGTCTGCCAGGGCGCGACCGCGCCCTCGTCGATCGTGAGCGTATCGTCCGGCACCAGCGTGGACTCGTCCACCGTGCGCACTGTCCCCGTCCCGTCGCAGCAGCGGCAGGCGCCCGTGGAATTGAACGCCAGATCCTCCGCGCCCGGCCCGTAGAAATGCACGCCGCATTCCGGGCAGACAAGCTCACGCTCCGCCGCCACGTTCATCGAAGGCGGCACGTAATGTCCGTTCGGACAGCGGTGCGAGCCAAGCCGCGAGTACATCAGCCGCAAGCTGTTCAACAGTTCCGTCCCTGTCCCAAACGTGCTGCGGATCCCCGGCACGCCCGGCCTCTGGCGCAGCGCAAGCGACGCCGGCACATACAGCACCTCGTCGACCTGCGCCTTCTCGGCCTGGGTCATGCGCCGCCTTGTGTAAGTGGAAAGCGACTCCAGATACCGTCTCGAACCCTCCGCGTACAGGACGCCCAGCGCGAGCGACGACTTCCCGGAGCCGGACACTCCGGCAATCCCGACCACCTGATTCAGCGGGATGTCCACGTCGATATTTTTCAGATTGTGCACCTTCGCTCCGCGCACCTCAATGTGGGCGGGAATCTTTTTTCTATCCATCTATTGACATCCTCCTGCGCGTGAATTCGTTTTCCCTCTGCTGTTCTCTTTGTATGTTTGCCCTGATGCACGCAGATTCATCTGCCGGTCTTGGCATACGGCCGGAACCTTGCCTTGCTCATTGCTCCCGTACTTTTTATCCACTCATTCATCTGCCGGCCTCTGCATGCACAGCGGCAGCTCCATATCCACTATTCATCTGCAGATCCCTGTATGCACAGCGGCAGCTCCATATCCATTCATTCATCTGCAGATCCCTGCATACACAGCGGCAGCTCCATATCCATTCATTCATCTGCAGATCCCTGTATGCACAGCGGCAGCTCCAGCCCGTTGTCCTCCAGCAGCTTCCGGTTCGAAAGAATCTCTTTCGTCTCCCCGTCGCAGATGATCTTCCCATCCGCCATGAGGATCGTGCGCTTGCAGGTGTCCAGGATCATATCCAGATCATGAGACGCGATAATCTTCAGGTGCTCAAAGGAATTCAGAATGCGGATCAGATTCCTGCGGTTGCGCGGGTCGAGCGCGATCGAAGGCTCGTCCATCAGGATAATGTCCGGCGTCATGGACAGGATCGTCGCGATCGACACCAGCTTCTTCTCCCCGCCGGACATCTTGTAGATCTGCTTGTCCCGCAGATGTTCGATCCCCGTCAGGTGCAGCGCCTGCTCCACGCGCCTGCGCACCTCGTCCTCCGGAAGACCGTAATTCCTCGGCGCGAAGGCGATGTCCTCATACGCCGTCGTCATGAAAAGCTGGCTGTCCGAGTCCTGGAACACATAGCCGATCCGGGAGCGTACCTGCGAGAGCGTCTGCTTCTCCACCGGAATGTCCATCACCCGGATCGAACCCTCATAATTCAGGTTCAGCCCTACCAGCAGCTTCAGCAGGGTGGACTTGCCCACGCCGTTGGCCCCGATCAGGCCGATGGAATCGTTCTCCGCCGCATGGAAGGAGATATCCTGCAGGATCGTCCTGCCGCTCTCGTATGCAAAGCTTACATTCTCTACGTCTATGTGTATATGGCTCATAATAATTCTCCGTTCCGCCATCCGCTCAGTACTGAAGCAAAGACAGACAAAGATTTCTATCCGACTGAATCTCAATCTGTTTTTGTAATATTGCAATCTGAACGACGGCTCATACTGTAAAAGATTAACGGACGAAAAGGCTCCCGATCACCAGCATCACCGGGCACAGGCGAAACAGCACAAACAACCCGGCCCATACAATCAAATATACCACATCCTGCCATCGCATGGCAATGCGCTCTTGCATATAGCGGTAGTCTCCCTGATAGCCGCGCAATAACATACTCTCGTACACATCCTCCGCCCGGTCCATGCTGCGCAGGAGCAGCTGTCCGGCGAGGGAGCCCCACACCTTGAAATGCACGCCCTTCTGGTTCGGCGCGCGCAGCGAGTAGGCCTGCGTGATCCGGTTCACCTCGCCGAGCAGAACCGTGATGTAGCGGTAAGTCAGCATGAACTGCGTCACCATCGCCTTCGGGAGGTGCAGAAGCCGGAACGCGTAGCAGAGCTTTTCGACTGAGGTCGTCGCGATCAGCAGGTACGAGGCCAGCACGCTGAACACGCCTTTCAGGATCAGCGTGAGCATGGACAGGACTCCGGCGCTCATGCGGACTCCGCCAATCAGAACGACATTTTTGTCAAAAAACGGATTGAGGACGCCCACAAGACACACGAGGGGCAGCACCAGGCGCAGCCGCCTGACACTGTCCCAAAAGGATAACTCTGATAACAGAAAAAGCGCGACCGGGTAGACCACCATTCCTGCCAGCCCGATCACGTCGTATTTTTGAAAAGATACCACTGTCATAATGTAGCCGACCGTTAAGACAAATTTAACCAGCGGGTGAATCCGGTTCACCCACTGGTCTCTTGCGGCTAAGGTATCCATCTGATGGATCTCATGAATCGCGTTTCCGATTTTACTCATGCCGTTTTTTTTCTTTCTAATGAATTTTTTACAGCCTGCCCTTTCTTTCGGGAGAGCTTTGCTCATGCCGTCTTTTTCTTTCTGCTGAATTTTTACAGCCTGCCCTTTCTTTTTGGAGAACGTTGCTCATGCCGTCTTTTTCTTTCTGCTGAATTTTTAACAGCCCGTCCTTTTGTTTTGAAAGGCTCTGCTCACGCCGCTTTCTTCTTTCGGAAAAATTTGAACAGATAGCACGCCCCGACGCAGACAGCCACGACGACCAGACAGCCGACGATGCCGGAGAATGTCGTCCCCAGCTCAGACTCTGAGCCTTTGAACGCGTAGTCCGGAAGCAGGGAGGTGAATTTCTGGACAGAGCCCGCCGCCTGATATACGCCGCCCTCCGCCGCCAGCTCCGTGGAACCGGTGATGCGCTCGATCGACCATTCCAGTCCGTCCGGGAAGGAAGAAGCCACGAGCGAAAGCAGTCCGCCGATCAATGCAGCCGCAACCGCAAGGATCCCAAGCGTTTTCTTAAAGGAGAATCTGCCCTCCTTCTGCTCCGCCCGGGAAGCTCCGAACAGAAGCTCCGGCCTCGCCTCATGCACGAACACGAGCACTGCCGCCGTAATCAGGCCTTCCACGAAACCAATCGCCAGATGAATCGGCTGCATCGTCGCCACAAACGTGGCAAACGGAAGCTCCGTGACGCCGGAAGCCATCGTCTCAAGCGTGACGGAAAACGCACCGAGCTGCAGCGTCAGCACACAGCCCAGAATAGACGCCGCGATGATCTTCGCGCGCGACATTCCTTTCTTCATCATCGGCCTCCAGATCAGCAGCGCGCCGACAAAGCAACCGTAGAACGCCATGTTCCAGATATTGCAGCCGAGCGCCAGCAGTCCGCCGTCCGCGAAGAGCAGGCACTGGATCAGCAGCACCCCGATCATCGTCAGAAAGCCCGCATAAGGACCGAGCAGCGCCGAGAGAAGCATACCGCCGCACAGATGGCCGCTGGAGCCTGTCCCCGGAATCGTAAAGTTGATCATCTGCGTCGCGAATACGAACGCGCCCATAACCCCCATTAACGGAACCTTCTTCGTGTCCGTTTCCAACCGTACCTTTTTTACTGAATAGGCTGCCGCCGCCGCGGAGCAGACATACATCGTACCCGCCACTGCCGGTGCAACCAGAGCATCCGCCATATGCATAATGTGTTCCTCCTGTTGTTATTCCTTCCAGCTGCGCAGCTGTAAGCAGAAATCGGATCGTTCTTTATTTTCTGCTTTATACAGGCATTATACAGGAGGAAAAATCAACCCGCAAGCCTCCCCGGGGGTTATTTTTCGCGAAAGCAACGAGCCGTGCAAAGGTGTCGTTGACAAAACGGCTGCTTGCAGACGGCTTTGTCAGACGACAGCTTTGTAGGGCGACTGCCCGCGACCTCGAAAAGCCTCGGGCTTTTCGAGGTTCGCACGGCTCGTTGCTTTGATAATTCCAAGCCTTACAATCCCTCTCCAACCAGCGGCTCTGGCCGCTCGCAGGAGGACTTCAGCTGCACGAACGCCCCACTCTTCCCACTTTCCAGCATGGCGTGCAGCACATCCAGCACGTGCACGGCGAGCTCCTTCGAGGCACGCGGCGCGCGCCCGTTCAGGGCGGCATCCACGAGATCCGCCGCGCCCAGTCCGCGGTTCTCATCGCCATAGGGATTCACCGGCGACAAAATCTCCGGCTCATCCGGCGTCCGGAAATTCTCTGGCTCACGCAGGAGCTTCACGTCCCCGCCGAACTGGTTCGGATCGGTCAGATATAGAATTCCCTTGGTTCCATAGATCGCGAAATACGCCTGATCCGCCATCACATTGTCCGCATTCACCATGAACGTCCCGGCAACTCCACTCTTCAGCTGCAGCACCGCCGACACTTCGCTCTCGTTCGGCGTGTCCATGACCTGTCCGAACTCCGGGCTCTGCGGGTTGATGTTCACGTGCGTCGGGTAGGGCGCGCGCACCACGGCCGCGACCCGCTCCACCGGCCCCAGCAGGCTCACAAGAGCGGTGATGTAGTAGCCCGCGTAGTCATAGCAGATCCCGGCCCCCGGGATGCGGAGAAAAGA
>CANQWV010000011.1 GCA_947627645.1 uncultured Lachnospiraceae bacterium
TAGGCAGAAACCTTGCGGATGTTGTAATCTGCCATGTCCTGCCCGCTGCGTCCTGCCGTAAGCTTTGCCCCATACCGGGATGCACCGGCTCCTCCTCTATCCTGTTACTTCCTGCTGAAACCTGCGGCCCGGCTGCTCCGCTGTCGCTTCCCGCCTCCTTGCCAGACAGCAATCCTGCTTCTTTCAGATCCGCATGTATCTTGTCCAGCTGATAGGTAATCATGTACGCCAGCAGCTCATGCCCCTTATCGTTCGGGTGCAGGAAATCCTGCGTAATCTCCGCCGCCGGGAGAGAGCCGTCCTTCAGCATCGCACAAATGCTCTCCCGCACGCTCACCGCCGGAATCCGGTAGTGGGCCGCCACCTCATTGTGCAGCTCCTGCGCATTCCTTCCATCGTCGTAGAACGCGTTGTTCAGGATCAGCACCGCCGTCCTGCCATTTCCATACAGCTGTCGGATCACGCCCTCGAACGTCTCCTGGAAAATCGGGAGCGCATCGTCATTCACGGTAAAATCCACCACGACAAAATCCGGCTGGTAGCACATCATGTCCTCCCAGGCCCGCGCCGCGCCGAACAGGGAGGTTGTCCCGCCAATTCCCGCGTTGATATAGGAAAAACGGCTCTTAGGAAATGTCTCCTCCCACCAGCGGTACACCAGCGCCGCATAGCACTTCTCCGGCGCGGTGGCGACGCTCCCCTGCGTGATCGAGCCTCCCAGAAAACCGATATGCAGGTCTTCCCCAGCCACCGCCCTTCGCATCAGTTTCTTAATCCTTGACCAATCCCCCCGCACGACCAGCGCCGCACGAGCCGCCATCTCTCTCTCCATAATTTCCCATTCCTTTCATTCAGGACATTGCCTGGCTGCAATAAGGCTCCGCTCCCATGCTTCCCGCCTCCAAAGGGCGCACGACGCCCCGCGGGGCAGCGAGGGCACAGACAGGAACCGTTTTTCTGTTCTGTAATTGCAACAATTATACAACCGATTCCACGGGCTTGCAAGAGACGAATGTGAGCTTTTGCGAATAAAAAGCAGGGCATTTCGGCAATCTGTTTTACCCGTTGCCAAAATGCCCTTTCTTCGCGTATTTCATCTCAGCAGCCTGTTCAGTTTCCCTGCCAGGCAGCTTCAAAATATTCATCCAGATCCGACTCGTCCACCTGATAATAATCATGAAGCCGTTTCTTTGTCTCCTCTTTCGTATATCCGGCCTCCCTGCACAGCCCGACCAGGCCGCTGAGCACACTCCGAAGCACATCCGCCAGATTTGCGGCTCTTTCTTCTGCCGCCAAGGCCTTTTCCTTTTCTGTCTCTGCCCGTGCCTCCGCTGATTCAAGCTGTGCCTCCGCTGACTTAAGCTTCCTCTCCGCCTTCTCAGCCCACTCCCTGGCTTCCTTCGTATTTCGCCGCTCTGCCTGTATATCCATCTTCTCCGCGTTCGCAAACAGAAATCCCATATCCTTCCCTCCCAGGTTCTCTACAAGCTCTTCCGCCTCTTCCTGCGGGACATTCATCTTCATCAGGAGCGCCCAGAATACCTCCAGCAGCACGTCCACCAGTTCCGGAGCCGTATCCGCAAGCACCTTCGCCATGTACTCCTTCGAACTCTTTATGAACTCCGAATAGTCCTCCGGTGACTGGATCCGGTTGAACAGGAACACCAGCGACATCTCGTTCCCATGCTCCTGGATCTCCTCGCTCGAGTAGTCGTGAAGCCGAACCACCTTGTAAGAGAAATCCGGTATGTACGCCCGCATCTCCTCCCCAAGCTCAATCCGCTTCCAAAGCTCCATGTCCGCTGTCCAGTTCTCCGCGCCCTCGTAATACACGATCGGAATGATCAACGGGTAACGGAAGCTCTTCCGGGCTGTAACCGGCTGCCTCGGCTTTCCTTCCGCACTTAGCTTCCCGACTTTCTCTGACTTCCGGTACCGCCCCCGCTTCCCGTCCCGCCCTGACTGCCTGGCCAGCTTATCCTGCCGCTTCCCATAATCGTACCAGATGACCGACATATACCGCAGCAGCTGCATCTGGACATCGTAATCCACGTAACTCTTGTGCTCGATCAGCGGGATTACGTAGACCTCCCACTGCTCCTCCCCAACCCGCACTTTCACCTTCTTCACGGTGTCCGCCTCAAACTCCACCCCAAGATACGTACGGTACCTTGCGGTGACGTCCTCGATATCCTCCGGGCGGATGTCCGCAAAGATGGGGATGTCCGTATAGTCCCGGAGGAACTGACAGACCAGCTTCCCGTTCTTGAATATCTCCCTGCTGTTCACATCCCGGATATGCCGGAGAGATCCAGTGCCTGAACCTGAATCAGAACCCCGCTTCTTTCCTGATGTATTTTCCGGCCTGTCCGCCGGCTTTCTCTTTTGCCGTTTCTCACTGCATTTCTTCGTGTTCTTCTTCACGCCGTACCGCGTGCCTTTTCCTTCGTTCCTCCAGTCCCTTTCTCTCCCGTGATCGTAGTTTTGTTTCTTTCTTTTCATCCAGCTGCCTAATATCTCATTCCCCATTCGCAAACGCTTTCCTTGCCTTTGCATAGTCCATTATACAGAAAGAGAACAGAAAATGCAACATAAATAAAATAAAAAAAACTATAAAGAAAAAGCATTTCAGCAACTGCCACTGACTGTGGCCCAATCCCATTGTCGCCATTTTGCACGTTCCCGGGTTTACTACCCGTTTTGCACAAATTTCTTCCAGTCCGCCGTATTTTCGTCTAACTCCTCAAGGGATTTCAGACCACACAGGACATCGTACGCCGCAGCGCAGGACGCCCCGGCACTGCGTTCTGCCAAAGGAGCGCCGCAAGCATTTTGAACTTTGCGCTCATCCTTCTGAATACAAGCGCATTGTCTCAGAATATTTCTCCGGCAACCCGACATCAAACGACCTGCCCTCGACCACGTAACCTACCATTCCGCATCTTTTTCGAGCCGTCTCAAGCGCGCCGGTAAGCTCAATCTCGCCGTCTTCCTCAGCTCCGTTTTCTATCATCTCTTCCAGTGCTTCAAAAATCTCTTTCGTGATCACGTACTGGCCAAAAACCGCATAATAATTCTCCCTGGACGCCTTTGTCTTTACACACAGATAGTCCTCCGCATACGCGGCGTCCGGTTTTTCCCTGATCTCATCGAGCTTCAGCACCGTTTCCCCCGCATCCTCCCACTGCCCGTGCAGGATACCATAGTGAACCACGTCCCGGATCGGCACCGGGTGCATAGAGACGACCGGAAGCCCATATGCCTCATAGATCCGCATCATCTGCGCCATACAATTCTCAGCACCGAAGGAGCGATAGACCATGTCTCCCAGCAAAAGCAATACCGGCTCATTTTCCGCGAAAGCCCTGCACTGATATACCGCGTGTCCAAAGCCCCTCCGTTCCTTCTGGACGACGTAAGTCACTTTCCCGCGGATCTTCCTCAGGAGATCTTCATACCGCTTCTTGTCTTCCGGCAGTTTTCGATATTGTTCTTCGGGCAGTTCCCGGAAGAACTCATCGTACAGCGCCTGGTCGTCTTCCCCTATCACCAGGCAGATCTCGCTGATTCCGGCCTCATTCAGCTGCTCCAGCAGAATGAGAAGAACCGGCTTGAGCATCCCGTCGCGGTCCAGCACCGGGAAAAATGCTTTCCTCAGGTTCTTTGTCGCAGGAAACAGCCGCGTACCGAATCCGGCCGCCGGAATGACCGCCTTCCTGATCTTACGCTGCGGCCGGAGCGTAAACGCAATGCCAGTAAGATTCCATTTTTCTTTCAGCCAGCGGATCAGCTCCAACTGGCTCGCTTCATCCTTCGCGAGAAATTGAACGCTTCCGTCCCCCTGCGACCCTACCCCCTTCGCCCCGTAGACATATTCTATGATCTGTGGATCCGCCAGAACCGCATGAAGCATCGGCGCTTCGAGCTCCGACCAGCACGCCGGGGCTACCTTCTCATCAAAATTATCCTGGAAGCGCGTCATCAGCCTGCCAAAGCTCTCCGCATCCCCAGCCTCCAGGAGAGCGACCGCCTCGTCCACAAAAGCCTTATTGTCGGCCCCCAGCGCCTGCTGGACCTGCGCCTCCTTCTCGCCGTCCGCAAACGGATAGCATTTGTTCAGATCCGCGAGGATCCTGATCGTATCCTTATCGCCGTTCAGATCCGCCACGACCCAGTGAAGCGCCCTGCGCAGCCGAATCGGTCGGATACGAATATCATTCCCGTCAAAGGTCATGCAGATCGGGTTCACGCCATACGCACAGGCCTGATCCAGCCTTCCGCAGCGCGAAGGAGTCCTCTGCTCGCCCATATAGGCGATATTCATTTCTCCGGCCGTGTTAAGGCGCAAATGATAAAGCCTGTTGAACGCCCTCGCCACCAAAACGCAAATCGAGGCACTGCTTGACAGACCGCTTTTGATTGGAAGATCCATCTTGGTCACACGAACGCAGAGCCCTCCTACCTGATAATGCTCATTTACATAAGACGCAACACCCGCCACGTAGGAAAAAAAGCCTCCCTCTGCGGCGGTCTCACGCAAGGCCTCCGTATCCATCCTGCACTCGAACCGTTCCCGGATCACGTGCTCCAGATCGCACTCGACGACAAAACGATCCGCCTTCTCGACCGTGGCGTAGATCCCCTGCTCGATTCCGGTAACAATCGCACATCCGGGGACAATTGCAGAATTCATCATCCGATTAGTCCCGGCCCAGTCGCTGTGTTCTCCGATCAGGCATAATCTTCCAGGTACAAATAAATCAATCCTTTCCATCGTCTGCATCCCTATCCTCGTAGTCTCCATTTCCCTTATTTCTTGATGAGCCGTTTCCAAGCAAAAATATCCAGATGGACACATATTTCCAAGCAAAAGTTTCCCGATGAGCCGCACATTTCAAAGCAAAAGCTTCAGCGGCAAACCCTTTTTCATCTGCGGTATTTCCAAATCACATAGAGCGCCCGCAGACCATCTTTAAATCCGATTTTCTTCCCCTGCTTATTCGTTCTCGGGCGATACGAAATCGGCATCTCCCGGATCCGGATTCCTTTTTTTGCTATCTTCGCGGTAATCTCCGGTTCAAAGCCAAACCGATTTTCCTCAATATCAATCGATTGGATGATCTCTCTTCGGAACGCCTTATAGCAGGTTTCCATGTCCGTGAGCTTCTGCCCCGTAAAAAAATTCGAGCATACAGTGAGTGCCCAGTTTGCCGCTCGATTCGCCAGATAGCCCTTTCTCTTCTGGTTCAAAAACCTCGAACCATAAACGACTTCCGCCTTTCCCTCAAAAATTGGGGCAACGATCTTCGGATACTCCATCGGATCATACTCAAGATCCGCGTCCTGGATGATCACGACATCACCGCTGGCCGCCTGGAACCCCGTCCTGAGCGCACCGCCCTTCCCTTGATTCCGCGTGTGATAGATAATCCGGCTCACAAGAGGTCTTACTTCTTTTTTCAGGATTTCCCTGGTTCCGTCCGTAGAGCAGTCATCCACAATGATGATTTCTTTCTCTTCAACTGGAGATTTCAAAACCCGTTTCACAATCGGAACAATACTCTTCTCCTCGTTGTAGCACGGAATCACAATGGACAATACTTTCGATTCTTTCTGCATAACCCTTGCACCTGCCTATCCCTGTTCTACCGACATCGGGAGCTCCACATAGCCCCAGTCACGGTTGTAAGCCTGATAAACCGGGCGATTTTTCGACGGCGCGACTTCAAAAGCCGCTGCATTTCTCAGCGCGTCCTGCTTCACCATCCGCCCATTGTCATCCATCTCCACAAGAAGCAGCTCCAGTCTGTATTTTCCTGGAAGCAGGCGGGATATATCCACACAGACACGCACCTCATGCTCGCCTTCCCGCGCATCCTCAAGCCTGGCAAAACTGATCGCCGCGGCCGTCCCGTCCGCCGACCACACGCCCACCCTCAGACATGGCTGTTCCAGAATCCGCAATGCGCGGAAGCACAGTCGGAAACGCAGGACTTCTCCCATCTCATATGTTGTCCGCCCGAAAAGGTCAATGCGAGTCATGTGTGCCATTTTCTTAATCTTATGGAAAGTTCTTCTCTGATGCTCCAAATCCCGCAGCGGATCCATGGCGAGACCTTCCAACACATAGCGCTGAATCGCGGATTCTACCTCCCCGTCAAACTGAAGTTTTCCCTGATCCAGCACAATACAGCGGCTGCAGAGGCTTCGCACTGTATTCATATTGTGGCTCACAAAAAGAATCGTCCTCCCGGATTGCGCGATCTCCCGGATCTTCTGGATGCACTTGTTCTGAAACGCAGCATCTCCCACCGCCAGAACCTCGTCCATGATCACAATCTCCGCATCCAGAAACGCGGCGACAGAAAAGCCAAGCTTCAGATACATACCCGAGGAATAGCGCTTTACCGGAGTATCGATAAACATTCTGCACTCGGAAAAATCAATAATCTCCTCCAGCTTCCGCTCAATTTCCCTCATACTCATCCCCAGAACCGCGCCGTTCAGATATATGTTCTCCCTACCGGTCAATTCCGGATGAAATCCCGTTCCCACCTCAATCATAGAGGCCACCTGACCGTTCAGAAAAATCCGCCCCGTACTTGGTCTGGTGATTTTTGTCAGGAGTTTGAGCAGTGTCGATTTTCCCGCCCCGTTCGGGCCAATGATCCCCAGAGTCTCTCCCGCATCCACCTCGAAGGAAACATCCGACAGTGCCATCAACATCCCTTTCTCGTTGATCCTTCCTTCATATATCTCCGGCAGAGCCTGCTCTCCCTGTAAAAGGCCATCTGTTTTATCCATGCGCGTCTTCTTTCCGATCACTCCGAGCCGATATTCCTTTGAGATATGCTCTACCTTGATCATCCGGTTTCCCATACAAATCTCCATCCCATCGCAATTCATACCACATCAACAAAATTCTTTTCCGTCCGGTTAAACAAAAGTACGCCTGCAAGAAAGAGGATCAGCGTAACCGCCCACCCCCACAAAACAGGAAATATCTGAAAATATCCGCCTCCAAAGCAAAGACAGCGCGCAGTTGTCATAATCGAAGCAACCGGATTCAGCATATACAGCCAGATCCATCTTTCCGGCACAAGCTGCAGGCCGTATACCACTGGCGTCATATAAAGCCACAACTGCAGGCAAAAATCTATCATGAAACTGATATCGCGGTATTTCACCGTCAACACCGAAATGATGAGCCCCACTCCCAGACTTAACAACATCAACTGCAAAATCAGCAGCGGAAACAAAAATACCGTCCAGGTAATACACGCAGATACGCGTCCGCAGGCGACACCGCCCACATAAAAGCAGACAAAAAGCAACAGCCGAACCGCCATCGTCATCTGATTGGAGAGCGCGGACGCCACCGGAGACGCCAATCGGGGATAGTACACCTTTCCCATAATTCGGACATTTGCGATCAGGGTTTTCGACACATCTTTCACGGTGTTTGAAAAGTAACCCCAGAGAATATTCCCGATCATGTAAAATAAAAAAGCAGGAACCACAGTATCTGCGGTCGCCGTATTGTCCATCGTCGGAAATTTCGCCATGTTTCCGAACACAACCGTAAACACTACAGTAGTCAGAAGCGGATTCAGAAACATCCATAATGGTCCCAGCAGCGTCTGCCGGTATCTTGACGTGAAATCACGCCTGGCAAACAAATAGACAAGCCCGCGATACTGCCAGAGACTTTTCAGTCCAAGCTCCGCTTTTCCGTTTCCCGGTTCTATGCAGTATTTCCACTGTTCTTTTCCCTGATTATCCATACGTTATTCCCTGCACTTCTCCAGCCATATAAGAAAATCTTTCAACAGCAACGCTGCCCCGAAAAAGGCAAACGGCAGGACATAGCTTGTACAGCGCTCATAACTTCCAAATGTCCCCACAATCACAGACACAAGAACCACCAGAATCATCCCAGCCGTGCCCAGGTAGTACCAGGGGCACTCCTGGTTCCGCCTCCATTTCACAATCAGCAGCAATAATACTGCCCCGCAGATCAGGTAGACGTGACCGATCTTTACAAGAGGGAATAAAAGCAGTTGAATCTGATAAATTTTATGGAACGCAGGAGAACTCTCATCCAGCTCGGACTGCAGCAGCTTATATTCCCTTCCTATCACATTTACAAACCTTCCAAGCAGATACCTCACATATGTCCCGGGGTCTGATCCGATGCAATAATTGTTAAATTTCCTCACCTGGGCGTTCCACTCTTTCTGATTGTCACCAAACAACAACAAAATCGGTTTTTGTGTTTTTTTCCAGGCAGGCGACTTTCCGCTTTCCATATAAATCCTGTCAATCTCCTCCACCAGTTCCCGATCCGGATAATTCTTGTAGAGTCCCGTCTCAAGGCAGGCGATCAGCATATGGCGCGGCCCTCTTTTATCCACGCTGAAGGTATTTGCATTCTTCCAGACTTGCCCCGCATAGAGCAGAAGCAGGCAGCCAATCCCCAGCAGAGCGGCGGACAGCCTCAAAACAATCTTTCTAATGTCTTTGATATTAAAGTATTGAATCGCCATAAAAATCAAATAGGCTGGCACGTAGACGAACATTGCCGACTTCTGCAACACCGCCAGCAAAATGCAGAGCACCATCCACATTCCACTCCGCCATGAGTGCGACCGAATATAGCATACCGTATGGTACAGCAAAAACACGGTAATCGAAATTGCAAAAGATTCTGTGAGTATCACAACGTCGGCATTCACAAGCCACGGATTCCCCCCATAAAAGAAAGCCGCAGCACAGGCAATTCCACGGTTTTGCGTAGCAATCCTCACCGAGCGGTACAGGTACAGCACGGAAACCAGCGATACAAGAATCTGGCAAACGACCACCCCCATCAAATACCTGTCATGGAACAACAGGCGATTCAGCCGGATAACCAGCGGATACAGCGGCATACGCTCCCCACACAGGAAACCGCGCCATGTAAACTCCAGATATGTGTGCGTGTCACCTTCTATCCGAGGCATATCAACAAACAGGTAAAACAAAAACCGGATCAGGAATATGCAGCCGGCCGTAGTCCATTCCGGCGTCCCCCATCGCAGTCGTTCGCGCGCTGCGGAATTGCTTCTCCGCTTTTTGCCTATTAAAATACTTCCTGTCATCGTTCCTTCTCCTCTCTTATCCTCTGCCTTTGTTGCTAAAGCAAAGCCCGCGCAGATTTTCCAAAAGCCGCTCCGCCATCTCCCGCGCAGATCCCCATTCTTTCATTCTCTGTTTTGCCGCATCGCCAAGCCTCTCTGCTTCCTGTGGATTCTCAGCCAAACGCTGCATCGCACACGCCATCGCCTCTACATCCCCAACAGGCACCAGCAATCCATCTTTCCCATCCGTAATCAAGTCAGACGGCCCAGTGGGGCAGTCTGTAGAAATGCAAGGCAGGCCGGCCGCCATCGCTTCCATCAGAGCGTTCGGGCATCCTTCATAGTCTGACCCAAACACAAATGCGTCTGCTTCTTCATACCTTCGCTCTATGTCCGAGACACGTCCCGGCAAAAATACCCTTTCTTCCAGATGAAGCTCCTGAATCAACGCTTCCAGTTCCTGCTTCGGCCTTTCATCTTCCGGTTGTACACGTCCATATATCGTCAGCGTAGCATACGGATCTTCTGTTCGTAGCAGCATCAGAGAAAATGCCTGAATCAGCAATTTCTGGTTCTTTTGCCAGTGTATCCTGCCTACGCTGATAAATTGTCGGATAGTACTCCTTTTCTGCCTTGGAATTTCCAGGAAGCGCTGATCAAGAAGGTTGGGAGCCTCAAATACCTTTTTCAGCAAATAAGGCGGAAAGAATCTGCGCTGTCCCGGCATCTGGATCCAGATCCCGTCCGCCAGAAGGCAGTTTCTTTTCCATCTGCGCCTGCTCTTTCCATCCGCACATTCTTTCTGAGAATTGTTGCGTACCGCATAGACCAGATATGTTTTCGAGCATAGTGTTGACAGCCAGATTCGCGTATTATAGTGTGCGGGAAGGCAAAGCGATACGATCACATCTGCTTTGAGCTCCCGCAGTCGTTTTATGGAAATCATGATATTGCATAACCCCCGCAGCTTTGGAATCTTTACTCTGGAAGAATACGTCAAACGGTGCCGTTTGACTTTTTCGTCTGGAAAATATTCCTCTGTCTCTGTCTCAACGCAAACGATATGGATTTCTTCCCCCAGCTTTGCAAGTTCATTTGCAAATGCCACCACTTCCCTTTCCGCGCCGCCGTTCTTCAAATGATATATCGCAAATACAATCCTCATAGGTCTCACTCCGAATCATTTTCAACTTTTCCTGCATTCAGAAAGAAGCCTCCCCGCAATTTCCTCCGGACTTCCCCACGCTTTCATTCTCTGCCTTGCCTCCATCCCCATCCTCCCTGCTTCCCGCGGATGTTCCAGCAAGTATTGCATCGCCTGTGCCATTGCCTGTGTATCTCCTACCGGCACCAGCAATCCGTTCGTCCCCGCAGTGATCAAATCAGACGGTCCAGTAGGACAGTCTGTGGAAACACACGGCAATCCCGCTGCCATCGCCTCCATCAATGCGTTTGGACAACCCTCATAGTCAGAACCAAAAACAAACACATCCGCCTCTTCATACTTTTGCTCTATATCCGAAACACGCCCCGGCAGAAAAATGCGCTTTTCAAGCCGATATTTCAATATCATTGTCTTTAATTCCTGCTCAAGTCCTTCGTCCTGCTGCTGTGCACGTCCATATATCGTCAGCGTAGCATCTTGATCCCGTGTGCAGGAGAGCATCCGGGCGAACGCCGTAATCAGGAGTTTTTGATTCTTCTGCGGATGTATCCTGCCTACGCTGATAAAACGGTGAATATGCGGCCGTTCTTCCCTTGGTATCTCAAGGAAACGTCGGTTGAGAAGATTCGGCACCTCGAAAATTTTTTTTTGCATATATCGCGGAAAGAAGCCGCGCTGCCCCTCCGTCTGGATCCATATTCCGTCTGCCAGAAAACAATTTTTTTTCCATCTGCGTCTGCCCTTCCCAGCGGGATATTTTTTTTCCAGATTATTGCGCACAGCATAAATAAGGCGCGTTTTTGAGCATAACGTCGCCAACAGAAACTTCGCCGCGTCGCCCATCGGATTGCAGACCAATATCAACATATCCACCCTAAGCTTCCGCAATTTCAAAAACGGCAGCAGGGCATTGCACAATTTTCGCAGTTTCGGGTTTCTCGCGGTTGAGGAATACGCGAGCTTATGCCGGATAACCCTAGGATCTGGAAAATATTCCTCTTCTCCCTCTTTCTCGCATACGATATGAACTTCCGCCCCCAGTTTCACCAGCGTATCCGCAAACGCCACCACTTCTCTCTCCGCGCCGCCATCTTTCAAACACTTTATTACAAACGCAATTTTCATATGTCCAGCTCCGGGATGCTCTCTGCCAGTGAATTTCAGCTTATATTCATACATCAATTCCTGGCAGTTTTTCCATGTCTCCTAAAACCATATCCCATTTTTCGTCTTTAAACTTCTGGAATCCTCCCCACGGGAAAAAGGTCATTTCACCAATGTATACCCTGTTTTCTATAATATAGCAGTCAACCCTTACAAAAGGGATTTCCCCTTCAGCCATCTTTTCTGCCACATTTATCATTTCTTCATAGCAAACCGGCTTTTCTATGACGATATCTTCAGACGGATAGTCAAGTTCTATTTCGGTTTTCTTCCATTGCCGGTCATACGCACCACAAAAGTACGCGCGTGGTTTAAACCCGCTTTCTTTTGAATGATTCTTCCAGACAAAGGTGTAGCGCACCTTTCCATTGAAACAATAATTTTTATAATCAATCAGATTCTCACCCACATACTCCTCCGCTATAATTCTCCTTCTGACATCCTTATATGGCCATTCCCGGTGCTTGATGTAATAATCCGTTCTTTGCCTTCTGTTCAAAGTAGCAATGGCGCACTGCCTGTCAAAATCCTGCAGGTTTCTGCACACCGCGACGCCTCCTGCATGGTTGCACTTTAGCACAAACTGACATGGCAGATTCTCCCAGTCGATATCCTCCGGTTTATCCCACACCCCGATCAGCGGAATCGCATATTGGGCTCCTACTTTTTCCGCAACAATGCCCTTTAGTAAATATTTATCAACCATCGAAGTGTATATTTCTTTTCTGTCATGAATTTTTCTCCAATTACTCTTTTCGTTAAAGCTCCTTGGATGATCCAAGTCGATTGTCTTGCCAAGACGCTTCTTATACTCTTTTGCCAGGTATTTTTCATCAGCCATATATGCCTTATTCACAATCTTCTGGATTGTCGGTCTGCCCAGCAGAAAATAGTGTATCCTGTACAAAATACGAATCGTTCTGGCAAATAACATATTCATCAATCTCCTTCCAGCCATCCTGCCAGCCTGAGAAAACGCTTCGGCTCAAACCCGGTCTTCTTCACACTCATCCCCAGGGCTTCCCACCTTTGTAATCCTTTGCAAATTCCCCTGGAGCCGCTTTGCGTGCTCCCGGGCTGTCCCCCAATCTTCCATCCTCTGCCGGGCTGCTTTGCCGAACCGAACCGCCTCCTGTGGGTTCTCGATCAAACGCCGCATCGCCCCTGCCATTGCCTTCACATCCCCAACCGACACCAGCAAACCGCTCACCCCGTCTGTAATCAGGTCAGCCGGTCCTGTAGGACAGTCTGTAGAGATACAAGGAAGTCCGGCTGCCATCGCCTCCATCAGCGCATTGGGACAACCCTCATAATTTGATCCGAATACAAAAACATCCGCCTCTTCATATTTTTTTTCGATATGAGACGTCCTTCCCGCCAGGAAAACCCTGCCTTCCAGGCCAAGTTCCCGGATTTGTTTTTTTAAGCTTTCCTCCATCCAGAGAAAATCCCTGTGTGCGCTGCCATAAATCGTCAAGGTAGCAGTCTCATTTCCAGTCTGTCTGAGCATACTACCAAAAGCCTCAATCAGCAGTCTCTGATTCTTCTGTGGATGGAGCCTGCCGACACTAATAAAACGCGTCATTCGTTCCCTGTATGCTCTGCGGATCTGCAAAAAACGGCTATCCAGGATATTGTGTACCACAAACAGCTTGCCCTGCTGGTTTTGGGGGAAGAAGCACCGCTGTCCTTCTGTCTGGATCCAGACGCCGTCCGCACACCAGCATGCAAGTTTTCCCCTGAGCCTGTCCATCCCGGTCACAAGCTCTTTGTCCAGGTTACCGCGGACCGCATGAACCAGCCTGGTTCCAGAAAGCAATACCGCCAGATGAAACGGCACATAAAACAGCACCGCCACATCCCCCCGCAGCGCGTGCAGCAGTTTCCACATAAGTAAAGTATTAAACGCTCCCCGCAGCTTTGGTATCTGTACGTGAGTATCACGGAACCAATGTCTGTGAACCCGTTTGTCCACATCATAGTCATCCTTCACATCGTGTGTACAGATAACGTGAACCTCTTCACCCATTCTCGCAAGTTCACTCGCAAAGGCCGCCGCCTCTCGCTCCGCCCCGCCGCCTGCCAGCTGCGTTGCTATGAATATGATCCTCATAATTATCCGCAGATCCTCCGAAAATTTTCCAACAACCTTCCAGCCAGAGCCTCCTGGCTCTCCCAGGATTGCATTCTGCATCTTGCTGCCCTTCCCATCCGGTTGGCGTCCTGTGGATGCTGCAGGAAATACTGCATTGCACGCGACATCGTCTCTATATCACCGACTGGCACCAGCATCCCGTTTTCTCCATTCGTAATCAACGCGGACGGACCCGTAGGGCAGTCTGTAGAAATACAGGGAAGACCGGTCGCCAACGCCTCCATAAGGGCGTTCGGCAACCCTTCATAATCTGATCCAAACACAAAGGCATCCGCTTCCTCATAGCATTTTTCGATTTCCTTGACACGTCCCGGCAAAAATACGCGGTCTTCCAGGTGACAGCTGCGGATCATTTCCCTCAGTTCTTCCTCGACCGGACCGTCCCAAGGCATTGCCTGCCCATATATGGTAAGAGTGGCGTATGGATCGCCCGTCCTTTCAAGCATTTTTGCAAACGCCTCAAATAGCAGTTTTTGATTCTTCTGAGGATGGAATCTGCCGACGCTGATAAAACGACGGATTTCTTTTCGTTCTCGTTCCGGTATCTTTAGAAAGCGCGGATTCAAAATATTAGGAACCTCAAATAATTTCTTCTGAATGCGTGTCGAAAAGAAACGGCGCTGCGCCTCTGTCTGGATCCATATGCCATCCGCAAAACGGGCTGCCCGTCTCCATGCCTTCCTGTCTTCTTTTGCTGTATATTTCTTTTCCGGATTATTGCGAACCGCATGCAAAAGTTTTGTTTTGGAAAAAGAAGCGGCAAGCCAGACCACCGGAAAATACTTTGCCGGCAAACTAATCGCCAATATAATATCTGCGTGCAAATTCCTCAATTCCGGTGTCGCATTTCGCCACCGGAACAAAACACGCAGCTTTGGGATACGCACACGAGAGGTAAGGGACAAACGATGCAGGCGTACCCTCGGATCAATCTCATAGTCTCCTGCCTTGTCATTCAAGCAGAAAATATGGACTTCCTGATTCAATCCCGCAAACACGCTGGAAAAGGCAGCAATTTCCCTCTCCGCCCCGCCATTTTGCAATTGTCCGGTCACAAAAATAATTTTCATGCTTTCCCCCGCCCGGTCTACCGTTTCAGCAGATACTTACTCTTCAGCTCCCGCTTCTCCCAGACTGTTGACCGCCGCCCGTCTTTCGACATCCCAGTAGTAGTTTCCTTCATTGCAGAGTTCGTCCTCTTTCTGCGTCCCGCAGCCGTCCAGGACATCCGATTTCCCAGTTTTAGTGTCCGTCCGTATGGAACGGAAACCGTGTACCGAATAGGCCGTACTTTTCTGATTTTTTGTATAAAGGCGAATGTTGCAGCCTCCGTTGTCGATGGCCGTGCAGTCCGTCAGCGTGATATCCGGACAGCTGTTGGAGGTAAAGCCATCTTTTCTGTTCTCGTAGGAAAGGCAGTTCTCCAAAATGTGCCCGCCTGGCATACCGTCGCCGCCCAGCTTGAAGCCGTTCCCGTTTCCGGCCTCCCTGCCGTCCTCCAGATAGCCGTTTTGATAAGCGGTGCAGTTTTTCAAGGTAACCGGTCCTAACGGTTCCAGCCACAACTTCGCGTAAAAGTCCCAGCCGTCGTCCGCGTTGTGGTGCGCGGTGCATCCGTCAAATACATTTCCCGGCCCCGCGGTGAACTGACAGGCAAAGCCGTCCGCGTCCTCGTAGGCGTCGTCGCAATTTCCATAGGAGATACAATTGAAAATATAATTGTCAGACGGCCACTCACCAGCTTCGTCCCAGACGGACAGGCTGCTGATATGCAGGCCGGTGTTCCCGTTCCGATAGATCTCCAGATTTTCCAGCCGGTTATGGCTTCCGCTCAGGTGAATCCCATATTCGTTGACTGCGGATCCGGTACAGTCAAAGCCGTCGAAGACCCAATAATCGGCAGAGAGCGTGATTCCCCCGCATTTCTTCTGGAAATTCAAAACCGGTCTTTTCACGTTTGAAGGATCCGCCGTCAAGACAATCGGCTTCTCCTTTGTCCCATTGTGTCCCTGCTCGATTGTGAGCGGCTCCGATAATCGATATTCCCCGTCCGCCAGAAGAATTCTCTGCCCGGGCGCGGCATATGCTGCCGCCTCGGCAAGGCTGACCGGATTTTCCCGCGTTCCCGGTCTGCTGTCTGTCCTCTCTTCTGTCATCGTAGACACGGCGTCCGTATGGTCTCTATCCGGAGAGGTATAAATATCCCCGTTTTCGTCCCCCAGCTTCTGGTAAGAAACCGTGTGCCAGAACACTGCTTCTGACGGATCAGACAAGATTTGCGGCCTGTCTTTTCCCTCGTAAGCGCCTTCTTCCTCCCGGCGGCCAGCATGATCGTCCTCTTTTCCGTCCTCCGCTTCTTCCTTCGGCAGAAAGGAAACCTCATAGCGATTCTCTCCCTCCCGCAGCTGACACGGAAGGGAATAGCTTTCCCCCGCCTCCAGAACAGCATCTGTGACAAGCGCCCCGCCCTGTTCCTCTTTTATGGATAATGTACCGCCATAGTTGGTCTCAAAGATCAGTTCATAAGCTTCGGCGTTTGACGTATGGGAGCTCGTCACCCTGAAGTCAGGATCCATCACCTCCGGCGGTCCCTCCTCCGCCCTCGGATCCGTCCGCGCGTCCGTCACGCTCAGCTTCATGTCCTGAAAAGTTATGCGCGCCTGTCTTGTCACAAAAAATCCGACATATACGTGCTCCGGGTCGATCACGGCCAGATTTTCCCTTTTTCTATCGTAAAACAGCTTTTCATGTACGGTTCCGTCCTCCTCGATATAGCGAAGCCGATAACCAGTATTATCTCTGCAAATTTCCAATTTGATAGTAGTAAGCAGCTCTTCCTCTCCCACCGTACCTGCAGGCGGATGTTCTCCTCCTGATGCAGAAATGGAGGTATAGTTTCCGATAATGTTGTATGTTCCCGCACCCCTTGAGCCTTGAGACTCCTCCAGCGTATACGTTCTGACCGTCTGCGTATGCGCAGCCGCCTGCGCATTCTCCGGATACGCTTCGGCAGAGCCAATCTTCTCTCTCGCCGCGATCCCCTGTCTCATGGTGATAAGATCGCCCACATTGGAGGCTTTTTGTGTCTCGGAATTCCATTGATATTCTACTTTTGTTACCGCCGCCATGTACGAATTGTTCCAGAAATCTATGCTGTCGCCGTGCTCACCCACAGAATCGCTCGCCATCAGCCCAAAACCGTCGTCCTCCCCATTGGTCATTGTCCAGGAATCCACGGTAACCTGCGCAGAGAGCACAAAATTGTCCTCCCGCGCGTCCAACTCCGTATAGTAAAAGCTCAATCCATCCGCCCCATATGTCACCAGCTTACCGCTGCCGGTATTTTCGACCGTCAATCTGCCGGCATCATAACTGCCCGTATAAGCTGTTTTCTCCAGATCTGTCCCTGCACCGTAGGCAGTATACTCCCAGTCCCTGCGATCTCGAAGCTGCCGGGTCAGAAAGAAAGCGGCAAGCGCCAGAATACAGGCGGTCACACAGCCGACAAGCATGAACTTTCTGCCGATACGGATTCTATCTCGTCCTCCGCCGCAAAACCTGCCGGCGCTGCCGCATAGACTCCAGGCCACCGCGAAGCTTGCCGCGCTCATTGCCAGCACTGCCGCGAAGGCACCCATTCCCCGCCATTTTTCTCCGAGTTTCACAACGCATAGAAGTCCCCCAAGTCCATAGATAAGCCTGTGTGAATAATACAGCCACACGCTGGCTCTCTGCATTCCAACAGCCGCGCTGTCCGATATCGGAAGCTCAACATCCACGATACACAACAGCAGCAGCGGCGCCAGCAGTGCATGAGTCAGGTACAGCGCGCGATCATCCAGATAAACACTGTTTTTCGTCAGGTAAATTTCTACTGCGTAGAGAAGTATGGCGCAGGCCAGAAGAACGCGCCGCCATCTCACGCCCACATTTGCGCTGTACCAGTCCCATGCCCTGATTCCCAGGGAAAGGAAAGGAAATCCAACAAACACTCCGTTTCTCGCGGAAAGAAAAAAATCCATGTAAGAGTCAACCGCTCCGTCGAGTCCGGCCAACTGTGCAAGAAAATAGTAATTGTTGCCCAAAAGCGCCCATCCATAGAGCAAAGTCCCCGCAAGCAGAGCCAGCTTCATTTTCCCTCTGCACAGGAACGGATATAATAACCATACGCCGACGATGCAGGCCTGCACGAACCACATCGCGCCATAGGGATAAAACAGGATATGCCTGATAAAATGTTCAGCCAGGTATCTCAGGCTCTTTCCATACCGGAGCCGTTGCGTAATCAATTCCAGCGCGGCGTTCGCGCCTCCCACGAAGATAAGAGGAATAAAAAGTCTGCGTGTATATCTGCGAAGCACCACGGCGACCTGCCGGTTCCAATCCGGACCGGCTTGCTTTTGCCTGTCTCGTCCTTGTTCATCCTGTCTTTGCCTGTCCTGTCCCTGTCCGTATAGTTTTCTGCCAAGCAAAAAACCGGACGTGACAAAAAAGAACGGAACCGCCAGCCGGAAAACGCCCTGCGTAATCCAGAAGGCAAACCTCTGCGGAAAGCCATCGAAAATATGCGTATGGATTGCAACGACACAGACAGCGAAAAAAAGCCGAAGCACATCCAACATTTTCGAATGTCCGCCAGGATCTGCCAGAAGCCTCTTTCTATTTTTTAAAGTAATCTGCCTGGTACAGCTTCCTCGCATATCTCCCGACCTCCCGGATATCGCAGCCCGCATCCCGGATCTCCTTCCACGCACCCGCACGCGCACCCTCTGCCACGGGCTTCAGGGAAAGCAGCCAATCGGCCCAGGCCTGAGCTCCATCGGCCAAAGGCATCACGGCAAAATCCTCCCGGATTCTTGCTTCCGGCGGAACTACATCAGAGACCAGGCAGCGCAGTCCGGACGCCTGTGCCTCCAAACTCACAAAAGACAAGCCTTCCTCAATGCTGGGCAACACGAATGCATCCATAGCGCTCAGATATTCATCCACCCTATCCGTAACTCCTGCAAAGATTACTTTCTCCGCCAGAGCGCACCCGACGGCCTGCTCTTTTATCTGGTTCATAAATTCACCTCCGCCCACCAGCAAAAGCCTTGCCTGTGAGTTCTTCTCCGCGGCAATGCGGAAGGTTTCAAGCAGAAAGCGATGATTCTTTAGATAGGTAAAGCTGCCAACATGGCCGATCACCAGCGCGTTGTCCTCCAATCCCAGTCTTTTCCGGCAGGACGCTCTCTTTTCCGCGGAAAAGGCAAAGCGCTCCGTATCGATACAATTCGTAAAAATCATCGCCTCGTCTATGTGCTTCTGCCCGCACATATACTCCGCCGCCCAGGAGGAGCAGGCGGCAATCTTTGCTGTAGTGTGCCGGATCAGCCATCTGAGGCAGCCGGCTTTCAGACGGTTTGTCCCCCTCGGGACGGAATGTCCATGGGCGATCCGGTATTTTATCCCTGCGTGTATGGCCGCAAGCAAAGCCTCCGCCTGGAAGCGCAGATTAGACGTATGGATATGAATGAGCTGGAATTTCTCCTCTCTGCACAGCCGATACAACTGCCCGAAACAATAGAACTGCTTCGCAAGCCCGCCCATACCTGACGACGGCGGCAGCTCCGATACGATGCGGACGCCCTCCACCACAAATTCCTCTGCCAGGGAAGCGTCCTCAATCCCCCTACAGTACCAGGTAAACGAATATTCCTCCTGCGGCAGGGCTCTCACCAAGTTCAGCAGAAACAGCTGCACCCCGCCTCTCATGAGAGGGAAAGGCGAGACCAGCAGGATCTTTTTTCTATTACTTCTACTATTGCTATCACTATGTCCCTTCTCTCTATCTTTTCGATCAATCCCAAAACGCATAGACGCATCCCTCCCTGCTATTTTCCATCGCAGAGCTCATTCATCCACGCCTTCGCGCAGAAGCACCTGTTTCATCGTCTTCCAGAATATTCTCCAATCCAGGAGGAAACCCATTTTTTCCAGATATTCCCTGTCGCAGACCGCTTTCTCCTCATCTGCCAGCAAATCACGCCCATTCACCTGCGCCCAGCCGGTAAGCCCCGGACGCAGCTGATATACGCCGTCCTCCCAGCGCATGACGTGCATATTCCTCTCCTGCGGAATCAACGGTCTGGGCCCGATCAGGCTCATCCTGCCACACAGAACCTGAAACAGCTGAGGTAGTTCGTCCAGGCTGGTGCTGCGCAGGAAGCGTCCATATCCCGTAATGTATTCCCTTCGATCCGCTGCTTTTTTCGTCCATACAGAAGGAGGGACGTTGTTTCTCATGCTGGAAAATTTAACCAGTGTGAACAATTCTCCGTCCCTTCCCACCCGCTTCTGCCGAAAAAAAACCGGGGAGGCAGGATACAAAAGTTTCAATGTCAACGCGATCAGAAGCATAGGAAACGCCAGAAACCCCAGCGCCGCAGCCGAAAACACAATATCCATAGCTCTCTTCAGCGGCAGATATCTCCTCTGGCGTTTCGTCAGGATATGCGCATCCTTCTTGCCCCTTCGCTCTGTCGTATCGAAGATCCTTTCACCCATCTGCAGCTCTCCTCAGCAGAACCTTCTGCATATGCGGACGTTTCCGCACTTCCGGCGGCATCCGCCAGTCACTGCCGTACATCTGCGCCAGGTATTTCTCCCAACAGGACGGCACATGGAAAGTCCGCCCGCGCAGAGAGAGCTCAGCGGTCTTCGTATATTCCTCCCTGCGCATCCGCTCCTGCGGTCCGCAGCTGGAAGCCACAGCCCCCACATAGCTACTTGTCTCAAAAGGAAAACGACGTGCGTAGCGGACGACTGTCCTGGTCCAGAATCCTTCTCCTCCCAGTCTTCCGATCAGCCTGACCGGCGGAGCCAAAAGAAGACGGCCGATCTGTTTCCCTGGCGTCGGGCGGCGAACCAGATAGGGAAGCGCATCCCAGGAAGGAAATCGTTTTAAGATCTGAGCGACCCGAAGCCAGAGGGCAGAAAAAACCTCATTCTGCGGCAGGCCGTCCATGGGATAGATGTCCAGCCAGAGATGCGGGACGCCCAGAGAGCGATCCGGTATGAAGGTCTCCAAGTCCGCAAGCTTTGCGTGAGGAAAAAAGGAGTTCTTCTTCTCCGGAGCAAAAAGCGTATACCCGCCCAGTCTGTTTCCTGGAAGCTCCGCGAGCAGCCGCTCATAATCGGGTCGAGGCAGCAGAACATCCAGATCGTCATCCCAGGCAATAAAATCATGCCGCCTCGCTGCTCCCAGCAGGGTGCCGCCGCAGAGGTAATAACGGATCCTATGGGCGTCGCAATAGTCTGCAAAAGCACAAAGCATGGAAAAAAGCCTGTCATGAATCTCTTCCTGCGTCAGTTCATGCTCTGAGCCCTTCAGATTGTTTAACATTCTGCGGTGGTCTCCCTTCTTCGTTTCGTTTCGCGGCCAGCAGACCCAGTCCGATCCAGAGGAACGGCGTAGTAGCGACGACATTGATGTTGAAAAAATCCTGGATCAGATAGCAGGCAAGCCCGGCGCCAAGCGCCGCAGTAAAGTCGTCCTTTCGGTTCCTGAGCCATGCCGCGCAGCCCGCACCGATCAGGGCGAGATAACACGCAAGTCCCAGAACCCCGGTATCCATCAGATATCCCAGATAACTGTTGTGGACATTACGGATGCTCACGACACGGTTCATCTCCTCATTCACAGTATGGATATCAATCAGCCATGCGCCGGAGCAAGGCCCGTTCCCAAGAATCGGTTTTCGGACGACGGAAGTCCACGCCTGCTGCCAGGCGCCGATCCGGTCGTGTCCGAAGGACGGTTCAATGTGGCCGTGGAGAATGGAGGACGCCTCGTAGAGGAAGCCCGATTCCCCGGGCCAGAAATAGACGGCAGCAAGTCCCAGCACCACCGCCGCCGCACAGACAATTCCCGCACGTTTCGCCCATTTCGGATTTCTGATCACAACCGGAGGGACGACAGCCAGACAACCCAGCAGCCCCACTTTTCCCGCGTCTACATCGCTTCCCAGCAGAGCATAAAGGGAGATGACGGCCGGAACCAGCAGAAGGAGATCCTTCCTGCAGGCCGAACGGACGGCAAAAACCGTAAGAATGGGAATTGCGAAACAGAGAAACGCGGCAAGAACATCCACATTTCCCATCGTTCCGAGGTAAGCGCCTGTGTATTCCTGATATTTGTTGTAATAGTTCAGCCCTTCCGGATACATCCCAAGAGGATTGCCCCCAGCCAGCTGAATGACCGAGAGGATTCCGGATAAGAGTACGGAGACTCCAAGGACCCGGATATGCATCGCCTTCGGGCGGCCGAACAGCGACACGCCGAGGAAAGCCAGCGTGTAAGACGCCACGAAGAGGACACTGTTCGTATTGGAAGATCTCAGCATGAAAAAGCTGTCCCGCACCGAGGCAGAAAAGCAGGCAGAAACGATATGAATCACGAGAAAAGCAAGCGCGGCGGCATGATACCAGCGGAAGCGCACGAAAACCGACAGCTTCTTCGCTCTACACCAGAGCAGATATCCTCCCAGACATACGAGCCATACGACGTTGATCCCCAGCCAGAGTTTTGCTTTGGTCTCCACCAGGTTGAGGTAGCCGTAATCGCCAAGCCCTATCATCAGCGGAAAGAATCCGAAGACAACCAGAAGATACAATTCCACGATGTCCTCGCAGACGCTCTGTGGATCCAGGTGCTGCTCACGTCTTTTTACACGGCGTGCGCCATTCTTCTTTTTCCCGGCCATCGCTAGTCCCCTTTCGCCTTTCGATTTCCAAAGGCCTTCTTCATCGTTTCCCAGAGCGCCAGAAGCGGAAGCTCCATGGACATACAAACTCTTCCAAACCTCCAGGGCTCCTGAAGAAAGCGGAAGGCCCATTCAAGATTATGCTTTCTCCAGCTCTCCGGGGCTCGCTTCAGATCCCCGGCGCAGACATCGATCCAGCCGCCGCAGCCGCAGGCAAGCCTGGCTCCCGTCGTCTCCCCAAACTCCGCCATCCAAAGCTCCTGCTTCGGGGAGCCCAGGCAAACCAAAAGCAGCTCCGGCGCACAGCGTGCAATCTCCTCCGCCGCAGCCTCCGGATCCTGAAAAAAACCATGCTGAAACCCGCAGAGCTGCAAATCCGGGTAGCGCTCCCGCAGGCATCGTCCTGCCTTCTCGGCCGTCCCCGGCTTCCCGCCCAGTATATATACCCGAGTCCCTGCAAGCTCCGGCAAAAGCACGTCCAGAAAATCCATGCACGGGATCCGTTCCACCAGAGGTGCGCCCAGAATGCGGGAAGCACAGACGACCCCATAGCCATCCGCCAGAGACAGATCCGCCCGGTTTATCGCCTCACGGTATCTCTCGTCGCGGCGCGCCATCCTCAGCAGATTGGCGTTTGTACCGGCTATATAATGCCAGGAAGAGCTGCATAGCATAGCCCTGGCTCTCCCGACGGCTTCCTCCAACGTAATGTTGTCGAACTGCACGTCAAAAAGCGCAGCGCGTCTCTGATCTCGATTCATGTTTTATCTTTCTTTGTCTTATTTTTCGCTCACATATTGCGGCGGATCGGTATTTCTGATCCGCCGCTCATGTTTTTCTTATTAGCTGTTTTCTTATTGGTCCACTGCTTTCTCAATCAGCAGTTTTCTATGAACCTCACGTCTGGGCTGTCATCTGCGGTATCTTCTGCGCCTGTACGCGAACATCCCTGTCAGCAGCAGCGCCGCGCTGAGCAGAAGGAGCAAATACCAGATGATCGGAGTGTCGTCGCCTGTCTGCACCGAAGTAGTTCCTGCACCGACTTCCGGAGACGGGGAAGGTGTTCCCGCGGCTCCCGCCTCAGTCTTGGATGCAGACTCTGTTTCACTTTCGGCAGCGGCAATCTGATTCGTGATCGTCACGCTCTCCGTATAATTGTCGGAGTGGAACGTCACATTAGTTTTGTCCACAGTTACTTTATATTCCGTAGAATTGCCCACCGGTCTGCCATCAGCGTCTACTTCTGTCACATACAGAGAAGTTTCCCCTTCTCCGTCGAAGCTGACGCCCACCTTCTCGGTTGCGGAGGATCCTCCAGCCAGCTTCAGAGGCACGATGTTCCGCGACACATGGGCGGACAGCTTCGTGAAGTCCGAATCTTCAAAGATTCCCGCGTAGAACGTCTTATTGCTGTCGCAGGGATTTCCATCCTGATCCAGCAGGCGTTTGGTAATCTCCAGAGTCGCCTCCAGATGGAATCCATGCGGCGGCAGCTCCGGCAGATCGTTCGCGAACTCCAGCGTCACTGTCTGGCCTTCTTCCGTCACGGTCGCCTCGTTGCCCTCAAAGAAATCCGACTTGAAGCGCAATCCATCGTCCAGGCGGGCAGTGCCGTTGATCACATTTCCTTCGGCATCCACTTCCGCAACATAATAGGTCTTCCCAATCTCAACATTCTTGAAGACTACCTTGGCAGAGCTCGTACCGGTGTAGGTCAGCGGCTTAATGCCAGATACTCTTTCTGTGCATCCAGAATCCCCGAACAGGGCGACATAGAACGTATGGTCATCTGCTACGACCGGAATACCGTTACAGAGCAGATCCTTCACTACCTTGATCTTTCCGCCCTTCTCTCCAGTCGCCGGCTTCGCTGTCGGCTCGGCTGTAGGTTCGGCTGTCTGTTCCGGAGCCGCTGTCGGCTCTGTCGCCGGTTCCGGCGTCGGAGTTACCTCCGGCGTTGCTATCGGCTCTTCCGTCGGCGTTGCTGTCGGCTCTTCCGTCGGTGTCGCTGTCGGTGTCGGCGTCACTGTTGGTGTTGGCGTCGCTGTTGGCGTTGGCGTCGGCGTCGCTGTTGGCGTCGGCGTCGCCGTCGCTGTTGGTGTCGGCGTCGCTGTTGGCGTCGGCGTCGCTGTTGGTGTCGGCGTCACTGTTGGTGTTGGCGTTGGAGTCGCCGTTGGTGTCGCCGTTGGCGTCGGCGTTGCCGTCGGCGTCGCTGTCGGCGTCGGCGTCGCTGTTGGTGTCGCCGTCGCTGTTGGTGTCGGCGTCGCTGTTGGTGTCGCCGTTGGCGTCGCTGTTGGCGTCGGCGTCGCTGTTGGCGTCGGCGTCGCTGTTGGTGTCGCCGTTGGCGTCGGCGTCGGAAGAACATCTTTGGTGTTTGTAAACTCTGCAACGGCCGTATCGTTTACTACGATCGTGCCTTTCTCTCCTTTCTTTGTCGTCACATAGCCATCCTGATTCTCTTCGCTTTCGACTACCTCATAGGTAACGTCCGGCAACAGGTTCGTAGCTGTTACCTGGTCACCGCTCTTCAGCTTGAATTCTGCAACACCGTTCTTGAAATTCATATCGCCATACTGGCCATTGACCGACGTGTCGCTCAGGGTTACCTTAAAATTCCAAGCTCTGTCTGTCTCACCCAGATCTCCTGTCACAGTCTTCTTAACAGTCAGGCTGCCATGCATTCCGTCCCTGGAGTTCGTAAATTCTGCAACAGCCTCCTCGCCTTTCTTGATTATTCCTGTATCACCGACCTTCGCTGTAGTATAGCCATCCTGATTTGCTTCAGCCTCCACTATCTCATAAGTCACGCCCGGTATTGTATAAAAACTTCTGGTCGACCAATAACTTGATCCAGCGCTCAGCGTAAACTTGCTTACCGCTACGCCATTTTCAAAATACAAACTGCCGCGACGTCCGCTGATCGGCGGATCTGTTCGGAAGATTACTGTAAAGTTCCAATCTCTATTCTTCTCTCCCGCTGCACCTTCCACATACTTCTTAACCGTCAGATAGCCACCCTCAAGCGGCGTACTTACAGAATCCGAGTATGTGTTATAGTGTGCGTTTCCAATCAGGGCTTCTGCATAGTTATTAACTCCCAAATCTTCCAGAGCGTTCTCAGTCACCTCCACAGTCAACTCCACGGAAACAGTCTCTCCGGCGGGCACCGCCGAATCCCCTTCAAATGTCCAGGTCACTGTCCGTGTCCCCTCATCATACACGCCGCCTTTCGTGGCAGATTTAAACTTAACACCCTCATCCAGCTCATCTGTGAGCACAATCTTCATGCTCTCCGGGCTGGCGTTCTCACAGTCGATCTGATAAGTGATCTGATCACCGACCTTGACCATCCCGTCCTCGGGCACGCCAGACTTCACCGTTTTCACCGGTTTCGATTTAGTATTCGTGTAAGTCACAAGGGTTTCTCGCCCATCTCCACTTAGAACCTCTCCTTCAAAAATCACAAGAGATTCCTCGAGATAGTTATATGTTTCATTATAGACATCTTTTATTCTTGTTTCCCCGACCCCGGTGACGGAAGTTGTATAATCAATCTCCTTATTATAGATGGGTCTCTTTCTCTCTGTTACACTATACTTTGTGCCTGCAGGAAGATTCTTAATCTTCAGGCTATCACCGTTGCCCAAATCAAAGTATATCCTTCCCATAGCTTCGGGATGTTTGGGGTCGTCTCCTTTGTCAATAGAATACTTCCCGTCTCCGAATTCTATCTCAACAGGCTCGCTTGTGAGCTTGCCATCTTCATCCAGCTTTGTGCCAGGCAAATATAGTTTTCCGTCTATCACCTCAAATGGATCGCCATTCTCGCCATAAAGATTCAGTTCAAACTGCCAGCTGTCCGAAATAATATAATCGGTATCATTTCCTGTTACGACCTTCCTGATTATCAGATCTCCACGGCCTTTCGTATTTGTAAAAACCAGGTCGCCAGTGGCGTCGTTAATGATATCGCCTGTGGCCTCGACCGCAACGGATATAGGACTGTCTTTGTCTCCGTCTGCATAACGGGTTGATTTTTCTACCGTGGTCTCATACCCTTCTTTGTTGGCTTCCACTTCAGTCACAGTGTAGCGCGCGCCAGACGGCAGACCGGGCATTTTCATCATCTCGCCATCTTTCAGAGTGAATCTCGTCACACCATTTTCAAACACAAGCTCACCATATTGACCACTGACAAGATCCCCCGTCGTCGCATCTGTCAGAGTAACATTGAAATGCCACTCTTTTTCCGAATCTGCCAGAGAGCCATTTACCTTCTTGGTGACCGTCAGTCCGCCGGACGCTTCCAGATAGTTCGTAAACACAAGATCGCTGGTCGCTTCATTTATAATCATGCCCGTACCGTCGCTGATTTCTGTCTGCGTTCGGCCGTTTGGATAGCGGTCCGACTCTTCCAACGTCGTCACGTAGAAATATTTGTTTGCCTCTTCCTCCGTCACCTTATACGTTGTACCTGCAGGTAAATCGCGCACTTCTATGTGGTCTCCATCCAACAGTATAAACGTGGCCACGCCGTTTTCAAATGTCAAGTCGCCATACTCGCCATTAATAAGGTCGCCGGTGGCATCCGTCGCCTCGATGCTGAAATGCCATCTTCTAAGCTTCGAACCTTCCCCCGTCACATACTTGGTAACCGTCAGATCTCCTGACGCCGGCAGATCTCCTGACGCCTCCTCCTCGGATATCATCGTATCCAGTTCATGCCGAACTGTTAAATATACTTCATCATTCTCGATATTGCCAGTACCGTCAGACGGAACCCCAATCTCGCTCCCTTTCCTTTCGATGAATGTTGTTTTGTATTCATCCGTGTCCATCTTATCCGAATCCAAAGTAACCGTATATGTATATGGGACGTCGCTGTCCAAGTGTTGTACCGCGAACCAGTCGCCCGGCCTCATCTCAACTAAATACACGAGTGTTTCTACATCTTCATAGACACGCTCAACGTTAAGTCCATCGGTCCAGTTTTCCCCTTTGTTACCGTAAAATCTATCACCACCGAACCAGAGCTGCGGATAAGGCTGTTTGATAGTAACACGATACCAGAAGCTCTGATCCCAGTTTGAAACCTCTTTTCCCCCGGCCAGCACCTCACACGTAAGGAGTAGACCCAATCCCTCTAAGCCCGGGATACTGGCAGTCTGTATCATACCGTCCAGCGCCCCGAGCTGTTCTTCCGTCTCCGCCTCGCTTGCCGCTTCAGACTCATACTCGGACTCAGACTCGGCTGCTGTCTCAGACTCATACATGGTCTCGGACTCGGTTTCCATCTCGGACTCGCTCTCTGATTCGGCTGCCGTCTCAGCTTCTGACTCAGACTCCGACACAGCTGCCGTCTCAGGCTCTGTAGCCATTTCAGATTCAACTGCCGTCTCAGGCTCTGTAGCCGTTTCAGCTTCAGCTGTCGTCTCGGGTTCTGCCGTTGTTTCTGATTCAACCGCCGTCTCGGGCTCTGCCGCCGTCTCGGATTCCGCTGCCGTCTCAGCTTCCGCTATGGTCTCAGGTTCCTCCTCCGAATCCTGGGTGGCTGTCTCATCCTCACCCGAAGCCTCCGTGACAACAACCGTAATGCTTGGGAGCGAGGCGTCTTCTGCAAGCTCATAATCGTCCTCATTCTCGAGCTCCGGAGTGAAGACGTATTCTCCCGCTGTGCCGCCATCAAACTCCGGCTCGGCGCTCCAGGTCACAGAAAGCTTTATTGTCTCCGATGCTTCTTCGCCCCTGGCCTCCAGCCTGGCCGGCAGCGATAATTCTTCTTCCGATACGCCTGCGGCGTATTCCTGTCTCAGCACGCTGTCCTCAAGCGCGTCGAAGGACAGAATCCTGATGGCCTCCGTCCCGGATGACTCTTCTCCATCTGAAGAATCCTTCTTCTTTTTCTTCTTATGCTTCTTCGCCTCTTCCTGCCCGTCAGCCGATGAATCTGCATCCGCCGCCGGCTCTCCAGGCAAAGAAACATTTTCCCCAGCATCCTCCGTCATATCAGCCGCCGTATAGATCGTATCGGCGGCAAACGTCGACATCACCATACACAAACACAACACCACTGCCAATAGTCTTCTTTTGATTGCTTTTAATGTCCTCATACCAAATCTCCTTACCCGGAAAACCCGAAAATTTGCTGACACCGGAGCGTATTTCCCCAAGACATATATCCCTTGTTCATGATAAACGCGTCCGAAATGTTTATATTATTTTATAGGAATCAATGTCTATTTGTCAATACAGATTTTCCAATATTCCACAAGAATAACACGAGAAATAACACGGATTTCCGCGTCCCTACGCCTCTGCACGTTTTCCTGTCATTTCTGTGTCTTCAGAAGCGCTTCTTCCGCGCCCTCCAGCTCGGCCTTCCGGTATTTTTCATAGCCCTCATCCCACGACCGGTACGCCGGTTCCTGCCTGTGATCCTGCAGCCCGAATTGTTCTGAAAGATACGCAGCCAGGTGAGTGGAAAGCCGAGCCGCACCATAGGTGTTCATATGGGTCTCATCACGAAAGTGCACAGAAAAATCGATCCCCGCTTCCGGGATTTTATGGTAATACAGAAACGGAATCCCCTCCTCCTCGAGATATGTCTCGAGGGAATTGTTCACGCCCATCCAGTTTCTGTACCGTTCGACGTCCCCGTCCCAGATTCCGAACGGGGCGGCGTAGACGACCAGCTGTATCCCGTTCTCCTCGCAGGTTCGCCGGATCTTTTCGAAATACGCAAGCGGAACCTCCGGAATCATGACGGTAACGTCCGGCACACCCGGATCTTCGATCGGCATTATCCCATAATTCTGAATACCTCCTTTCTGATACAGCTCCGTCGCGTGGAAATCGTACGGCATGAGCTCATCCCATCTGGAATGATAAAGAACAAATGGAAGATAATAGGTCAGCCGATCCCGGAATGACATAGCTTCATTTGAAAACAGGAAATCATTGAGCGCCTCAAGCTTTACCCGCCCCATCCGTATGCCATCCAGAGCATCGTGCAGCCGCTCCTGTTTGCTGTACATTTCCTCCAGATACATATAGTTAGATTCCAGCAGAACAACCTTCGGCTTCTGGTAGCGGAGGGCTTCCAGCAGGAGGTAGTAGGAACTGGGGACGGACTGCTCGGCGCTGCACATACAGAAGCAGGGGATTCCATAATCATGCCAGAATACATTCGGCTGTATGGACGAATAACCGTGGCTGGAGCCCAACACCAGCACATCGATACTCTCCCTGTCCAGGGCATACAAAGAATGAACCCTGTCCTTTGCAGTTTTCGTGCGCAGTATCTCAGATACGCGAGCCAGAATGCAGATGCCGACCGCCAAAAACAAAACTGCGCCGATCACCCGGCAAGCCGTCTTTTTCATACCGGATCACCCCTTTACTTCACTGATTTTCTTTCGTAAAATAATATCATGCAGGATTCATATATGCAATTCCTTTCCTTTTCCTCCAAATTCATCATGAAAAAAAGAAAAACCAGTTGACAGATTCTTTTGAAAATGATAACATATTTTTTGCGTTGACCGAAGACCTGTCTCGGGAGGGACGCAGAGAGATAAAGCAAGCCATGGAGAGATACAGAAAGCCATGGAGAGACATGGAGAGATATCGAAGTGGTCATAACGAGGCGGTCTTGAAAACCGTTTGTCCGAAAGGGCGCGTGGGTTCGAATCCCACTCTCTCCGCTACCGGATCTGCGAAGGGAGCGTCCCGCGAATCCGGCAAACGAAGCAAGTAAGGCAGCAACAAAAGATACAACCAAGTATCTGATCTGATTCAGGCGAATGGAGAAGTACCCAAGCGGCTGAAGGGGCTCCCCTGGAAAGGGAGTAGGTCGTTAGTAGCGGCGCGTGGGTTCAAATCCCACCTTCTCCGGTTACTAAGAAAACTGGAATCCTTGGTTTTACAAGGGTTCCAGTTTTCTTTTGACCGCTTTCAGATGTTTTCTATTCTTCTCCCGCGAAAAGCTCCGCGAGCTTCAGGTCCTCCGGCGTTGTGAGCTTAAGGTTGCGGTAGTCGCCGCGCGTGAGCTTCACTTTTACATCCGTCATCTGCTCTACCACCATCGCATCGTCCGTCACCTGCGGGCGCTTCCGCCGCCCGCACTGCCGTTCTCCATCCGGGAGCTGTCCCTGCGCGCCTTCTTCTGTCTGCAGCGCCTTCCGCAGCCGCTCATGTGCGCCCCGGATCAGGTCGTAGGAAAATGCCTGCGGCGTCTGGATCTGCCAAAGGCGGGCGCGCTCCGGCGTGCCCGCGCAGAAGCCTTCCCCGTCGCTCAGCTTGATCGTATCCTTGACCGGCATTCCGACGGTACAGGCGCCGTAGGCGCTCACGTCGCTGCGCACGCGTTCCAGGATTTCCTGCGTCACAAAGGGTCTTGCGCCGTCGTGGATATACACGTAATCGCAGGGCTCCGCCGCCAGCAGTCCGCAGTAAACGGAATCGCAGCGCTCCTCTCCGCCCTCCACGATATGGCGAACCTTCCTGAAGCCGTATTTTTCCACGATCTCGCTTCTGCAGTAGCCGGTCTCGCCCCGGCCGGTCACAAGCACGATTTCCTCGATGAACGGACAGCGCTCAAACGCAAAGAGCGAGTACCAGATCACCGGTTTCTCTTTTATAAGAAGATATTGCTTCGCAACCTCGCTGTTCATCCTGCTTCCGCGTCCCGCCGCGAGTACGATCGCCACGCTTTTCATCTCTAACGCTCCCCCAGTTTCAGGTTCGGCACTGCGTTCAGATCCAGTCCGTGCCGGACGCCTTTGATATATTCATAGTAAGCCGCCGCTCCGATCATCGCCGCGTTGTCTGTACAGAGGATGGGCGACGGGCGGTAAAAGCGGACGCCATTCTCCGCGCAGGCCTGCTCCATCGCAGCCCGCAGCGCCCCGTTGGACGCCACGCCCCCGGCGATCGCCAGCTTATCCAGCCCGGACTCCTGGACCGCCATCATCGCGTGCTCCACGAGTACGTCCGTGACCGACTTCTGAAACGATGCGGCGACGTCCGCCTCCACAATCGGCTCGCCCTTCATCTGGCAACCGTTCAGGTAGTTCAGAACCGCCGACTTTAGGCCGCTGAAACTGAAATCGTAGGGAGAGCCCTCGATTTTTCCCCGCGGAAACGCGATTGCGTCCGGATTGCCCTCCTTCGCAAGCCGGTCGATCTTCGGGCCGCCCGGATAGCCGAGCCCGATCGCGCGCGCCACCTTATCAAACGCTTCCCCGGCCGCATCGTCCCTCGTCCGCCCCAGGATCTCGTACTCACCGTAGTCCTTCACCCGGACAAGATGCGTATGCCCTCCTGACACCACGAGACAGATGAACGGCGGCTCCAGGTCTTTATTCTCAATGTAATTTGCCGAGATATGCCCCTCGATATGGTGCACGCCCACAAGAGGAAGATTTTTTGCAAAGCTGATCGCCTTCGCCTCGGCCACGCCCACGAGCAGCGCGCCGACCAGGCCCGGCCCGTATGTCACCGCCACTGCGTCCAGGTCGTCCAGGGAAGTATCCGCCGCGGCAAGCGCTTTCTCAATCACCTGATTGATCTTCTCGATATGCTTGCGCGACGCGATCTCGGGTACGACGCCGCCATATAGCTTGTGCAGTTCAATCTGGGACGAGATTACATTTGAGAGCACCTCTCTGCCATTCTTCACGACAGCGGCGGCCGTCTCATCGCAGGAGCTCTCGATCGCCAGTATCAGAATATCCTTTTCACCCATCTATGCCTCCAAAGTCTCACAATTCTGTTCGTCTTATCTTTTCCTGCCGCAATTTTCCGGTCAATGTCCGCAGGCTTGCCGCTCCGGCGATCCTTTCCCTTGTCCGGAAATCGTCGCTACTCTTCCGCAAAATCAAGCTCGACTGACTTTCCGTCTTTCCCCGGATATGCCTCCGGAAAAATTTTGTACACGCCGTCCATGTAATCCTCTGCCTTCACGAGGGATGGACTGTAATGGGTCAGCCACAACTGCGCCGGATTCGCGCGCTTTGCGAGATGAGCAGCCTCCTCGAACGTCATGTGCTTATGCTCCACAGCTTTCTGCGCTTTGTCTGCTTCCCCGTACATACCCTCGCAGATAAACAGATCCGCCCCCGCCGCGTGCTCCGCGATGCTCCCGGTCGGCCTGCTGTCGGTACAATACGCGACCTTGATCCCCTTCCGGGCCGGGCCAAGCACATCCTCCGGGCGGTAAACCCTGCCGCTCTCCTCGATCACCTCGCCTTTCTGGAGACGGCTCCAGAATTTCATCGGAATATCGGCTTCCCGCGCCCGGTTCACATCGAATCTGCCCGCGCGGTCGATCTCCAGCGTATAGCCATAGCAGAGCACGTTGTGATTCACACGAAATGCGGTGATCCGATAGCCATTCTCCGAAAAAGTCTGCTCTGATCCCTGGATTTCCTTAAATACAATCGGAAACGGCAGCTCCGGCGCGATCACGCGCAGCGCGTTTACCACGCGCTCCAACCCTTTCGGCCCGATCATCGTAAGCGGCTCTGTGCGCTCCGCGTTGCCCATCGTGAGCAGCAGCCCTGGAAGGCCGCTGATATGATCTCCGTGATAGTGGGTGAAGCAGACCGTGTCGATCGGCTTGAAGCTCCAGCCCTTTTTCTTTATCGCAACCTGCGTTCCCTCGCCACAGTCGATCAGCAGATTGCTCCCGTTGAATCGCGTCATCAGCGAAGTCAGATGACGGTATGGCAGCGGCATCATCCCGCCGCAGCCCAAAAGGCAAACATCCAGCATACTGGTTCCTCTTTCATATTCTCTCTTTCCTGCGACTCTGTGACTGGCTCCGCCCACAGATCTCTTTCCCGCAGCACATATCCACGTGGATCACCGCTAATTCACAGCCAGGCTTATCTCTCCGCCGTCGTGTCATCCCCGACGCCAGCCGTCCACATGATCACAGCCGCTTCCCGGGGCTTCTCATAAAAATCCTTCCGCACGCCGACAGAGGCAAAGCCCAGCTTCTCATATAAGTGAATCGCGGGGGCATTGCTCTGGCGCACTTCCAGCGTGTACCTCAGGACGCCGCGCGCACGCCCGCGCTCCATAAGCTCCTGCAGCATCTGCCGTCCCACTCCTCTGTTTCGAAACTCCGGGGCAACCGCAACATTCATGATATCCGCCTCGTCGAACGACTGCAGCAACCCGCAATAGCCGACCAGCCTGTCTTCCTGCCGCGCCGTGAGATACAGTGCGTCCGGAGAGCGAAGAGAACTCAGGAATCCCTCCTCACTCCACGGTGCGGAAAAAACCTGCCGCTCCAGCGCGGCGACCTCCGGCACATCCTCAGGCGTCATCGCCGTGACCACAAGGCTCGATTTTTTCTTCAAAGCCTCCGCGCGCTCGCGCTCTGCCTGCGAGGGACGCAGGTAATCCGGCGCGTGCTCTGCCGCCGTCTCGATCCGGCCCTCCCTCACATACTGCATCGCCAGCGCCGCCACCGCAGAGGCACGCTGACGGTTCACATGAGCCGGGGCAAAGCGATATGGCACCCGCATGACCCACTCCAGCTCCTCCCGGTAGACCGGCACGCCGTCCCCAAGGAACACCACCGGGCCGCCGAGCGCATTCAGCTTTTCCGCAATCTCCGCCACCGCGACCGGCTTCTGCTCCTCGACAATACAGAAC
>CANQWV010000012.1 GCA_947627645.1 uncultured Lachnospiraceae bacterium
CGATCTTTTCGCTCTCGTTGTCGAGCGCCGAGGTCGCCTCGTCGCACAGCAGGATCTTCGGATCGGACGCCAACACCCTCGCGATCGCCACGCGCTGTTTCTGTCCGCCGGAGAGCTGCGCCGGATAAGCCCGCGCCTTCTCCTCCAGGCCGACGATCTTCAGATACTCCATCGCCTTTTCTCTTGCCTCGCGCTTTTTGACCCCTGCGATCTCCATCGGAAAGCAGACATTGTCGATCACACTGCGCTGCATCAGCAGATTGAAATGCTGAAAAATCATGCCGATATTTTTGCGCGCCTCGCGAAGCTCCTTTTCCGAAAGCGACGCAAGCTCCTGCCCGTCCACCGTCACCCTCCCTGCGGTCGGGCGCTCCAGGAAATTCAGGCAGCGCACCAGCGTGCTCTTCCCCGCGCCGGACATCCCGATGATGCCATAGATATCGCCCTTGAAGATATCAAGGCTGACGTCCTTCAGCGCCTGTACCTCTCCTTCTTTTGATCGAAAAGTTTTTTCCAGATGTTCGATTCTGATAATCGGTTCCATATGTTCCTCCACAATCCGTTCCAAACGGAAGCATTCACGGCCATAAAGACCTGTGGCGCGCGGATTCCTCACGCCGCAGGGGCTTCCGCGAAATCTTACCGTCACTTTCCATCGGGCCCTGCCGATAACTGCTCTTTCAGCGCACAGGTTTTCCACCTTCAAGAGTATAATATAAAAAGAAAGCCGTTGCAAGAACGAACTTACAACGGCTCCCCGGCACGCAGCGACCGGGTTATGGTCGTCATCAATCATTATCTCCGACTGCTCCCGCCGGCTGTACCTGTATTATTCACTCCGCAGCTTCGGCAGCCGTCGTCTCGGCTTCGGTCTCCGCCTCCGCCTCGTCCTCGAACGGGATCACCGCTCCGTCGTATGTCTCATTGATGAAGTTCTTAATCTCATCGGACTTCAGCACGGACACCAGCGCCCGGATCCCTTCGTTGTTCTCGTTGCCTTCCTTCACGGCAATGACATTCACATAGGTCTTCGCCGCCTCGGAATCCGAGGACTCGTATGCAATGGAATCCTTCGAGACCGAGAAACCAGCGTCCAGCGCATAGTTGCCGTTCATGACCGCAAACGCGACCTCGTCCACCACACGCGGCACCTGCGCGGCCTCGAGCTCCAGAATCTCAACGTCATATGGATTCTCTTCGATATCGTTTACGGTAGCGGTCAGGCCAGCGCCCTCAGCCATCGTAAGCACGCCGTTGTCCTGCAGAAGCAGCAGCGCTCTCGCCTCGTTCGTCGTATCGTTCGGAACCGCGATCACATCGCCCGCCTCCAGCTCGTCAAGGCTGGACTTCGTTCCCGGATAGATACCGAACGGCTCATAGTGGATGCCGCCCGCGTTCACAAGATGCGTGCCCTTCTCCTCGTTGAAGCTCTCCAGATACGGAATGTGCTGGAAATAGTTCGCGTCCATGTCTCCGCTCTCCACCACCTCATTCGGCTGGATGTAGTCGTCGAACTCTTCTACCTCGAGCGTCCATCCCTGCTCCTCAAGGATCTTCGCGGCCTCTTCGAGGATCTCCGCGTGCGGGGTCGGCGACGCAGCTACCGTGATCGTCTTATCTTCCTCCGCTCCGGCGAAATTCGCCATGCTCAGCGAAGCAGCGGCAGAGACAGCCAGGGTCAGCGCCAGTACTTTTGACAGTTTCTTTTTCATAATATCTTCCTCCTCTTCTTCCGCGGGATTGTCTGATTCCCGCAGGTTCTTCGGGCAGTCCAGGTCTCAGAACCGCTCACCACGCTATCATATCACCCGGCCTGTCAAAATGCAATGTTTATCCTTATTTTTTCCTATCGGCATTTTCTATAGCAGTGTTTTTCCATATCGGAATTTTCTATAGCAGCGCTTCTTCCTATCGGCATTTTCTATAGCAGCGTTTCTTCCTATCGACATTTTCTGCATCAGCGTTTTCCTATCGGCATTTTCTATAGCAGCGTTTTCCTATCGGCATTTTCTATAGCAGCGTTTTCCTATCGGCATTTTCTGCATCAGCAGCCTTCATTCTTCCCCCACGGGGATCCGCAATACCTGCCCAACCAGAATCCTGTCTCCGCTCAGCCCGTTTGCCCGACGGATTGCCTCCACCGTGGTGCCGTAACGCCTCGCGATGCCCCAGAGAGTATCGCCCGCCTGCACCACGTAAACGATCGTGTCCTCCTCCGGCCCTGGCGCGGGGACATTTTCTTCAATGCCGAGGTAATGGTCATAGAGAGCCTGCCAGGTTCGCGCGCCGACGATCCCGTCCGGATTCAGTCCGATCCTGCGCTGAAACGCGACAACCGCCTGCCTGGTTCCGCTGCCGAAGATTCCGTCCTGCGCCGGAGCAGGAAGCGCCGGGTAGTACTGCGCGATCACGTTCAACAGATACTGCAGCGTCACCACATCCTGTCCGCGCGAGCCCTGACGCAAAACCGTGCCGGGCGGTACCGTCCCGATGCCAAGGCTTGTGCCCTCGCTGTCCAGCTCCGCCAGCCTCGTCACCGCCGTGTAAATGCTGGAGAGTTTATACCAGGTCGCCTTTCCCACGATACCATCGACAGCCAGGTTGAAAATACTTTGAAATTTCCGCACCGCCGCGCGCGTGCTCTCGCCGAAAACGCCCGAAGGATCCGTGATAGCAGGAAGCGCCGGATAATTACGCCGAATCCGCCCCAGCCAGGTCTGAAGCGTCTGGACGTCCAGCCCGCTGCTGCCGACGCGCAGCGCAGCTCCGGGATAAGACGACAGCGCGTTCGTGACAATGTTGGTCCGCGCGAGCTCAATGTCGTCCGGATAATAATAAAGCAAAATCTGCTGCGCAGCATATCCCTGGTTGGCAAGCGCGACGCTTCCCCACTGGGACAGTCCCGCGCAGGTCACCGTCGTCCCGTTACAGAAGGAGGTAAAATAGGGCGCACTCTGCCCGCGTCTCCGGATATATTCCCCGTACAGCTCGTCGGCAACGCTGCTGATGGAAGCGTAGATCGGCCGCCCTGGAACATAATACTGGTCATACGCCGTGTTATTTGTGATGTCAAAATCATAACCCCGGCTCCGGTACCATTCCGTGTAGACGCGGTTCAGCGCGAAGGTCATGATCGCGTAGACATTTGCCTTCAGCGCTTCCCTCGGCCAGGTCGGGTAGATCTCACTGCTCGCAACGTTTTTCACATAGTCCAGGAACGGCGCCTGCACATTCGGCGCAGGTTCGTCCGGCGCGCCCAGATGCACGGTGATCGGATTCGGGATCACCACCTGCCGCAGCACGCGCGGCTGCGGGAAATCGCCGTCCTGCCCCTGCTGCTGCCGCTGACACCTCACCGCCGCAGCGGAACTCCGCGTGTCCTCTGCCCCGGACTTCCTGTCTGTTCTCTGGCAGCCGGAAGTCCTGGCAGAACTCTGCACGCCCTCTGCCCCGGACTTCCTGTTTGTTCCCTGACAGCCGGAAATCCTGGCAGAGCTCTGCGCGCCCTCTGCCCCGAGCTCCATATCTTCTGTCTGGCGCCCGGCGGCTACAGCGGGAGCCCCGACCTCAAGCTCCTCCATCGTCTGGGACGGCCTCCGGTCCACAAGTGGGACAAGCTCCACCGGCAGCATCGCCGTCTCCCCGTCAAAGATTGGGATTTTCTCAATAGAAACCGGTTCAAAGCCCTCCGCGTCCACGATCACGCCATACTCCGCGTAGGGCTTCCCACTATAAGCAGGATCCTGCGAATAGATCCCATCCACTGTTTCCAGCGAGACCGCCTGCGTCTCCCCGCTCTCATCCGTAACAAGCCGATCGAGGGTATTCCCCTCAGCGTCCAGCACCCACACCTGAGCGCCCTTAAGCGGGACGGCGTCCTGCGCAGTCCTCGCCTGTATCTGCAGATATCCAATAGCCATATGATCCCTGTTCCTGTTCTCTGATCACTCTATCATATGAAGCCGAAGCAAGAATGTCATACGGTATCGCTATTTAAAACATGGCGGATAATCTGATCCTTCTCACAGCAATCTTCCTGCTGCCGTCTTTCCATCCGAAGGCGCAAACCCGTTCCGAGACGCCTTTTTTAAATAGCATCTGCGCTCATTGCTCATAACGCCTCGGAACCTGCAGGGCTCCCTGATATCTCCGGGCTCTCCGATATCTCCTGATTGCCCGGCACTTCCAGGCTGTCCGATATCTCCGGGCTCTCCGCCTGCTTTGGCTGTGTCATCTGCGCGATAAGCCCCGCGATCTGCTCGATAAGTTCCTCCGGCACGCCGGCTTTCTGACAATTCTCCATGATCGCCTCCAGGTGAAGGTCGGCGGCGTACTTCTCCATGTCTTCCTGGCTGTCCGCCTGGTACACCGTTCCCCCGCCCTCTTCTTCCTGGCCCAGCAGCTCCTCGCTTCCGCCCGACTTCAGATGCAGGGCCGCAAGCAATTCATCATTCATTGTCAGGCTCAGGGAGAGATTTTCAATCTTCTCCTGCGCTCTCTCCTCCACGTCAAAGATCAGCGCGAAGTCCTCAAGCGGCAGCCCCTGTGAATCGTCCGTCTTCCCTGCGTAGGTCAGCTTGTAGGTGCCGTCCAGATCGCCCAGGGCGGCGTTCACATCGTAATCGCTCACTTCGATCGTATACTGGGGAAGTCCGTTCTGCGTCACCATATACGTTCCATCCAGCCTGCCGTCCGTGATCGTACCGACGCCGGAGAGGACGCCGCTTTCCCTGCTCTGCCCATCGCCCGCAGCATAGTACACACGCAGCGCCGCCTGGTCGCCTTCCCGGACATTGAGCCAGGCCAGCTGTGTCATCTGCTCTCCACCCGCAACAAGCGCAAACTCCCGGCCTGCGCACTTGCCGTCCGCGTCCAGCCATACCCTCGCAGAAATGTAGTCTTCCTCGCCGTACTCTTCGGCCTTCGCGATCTCGTCCTCCAGATTGCTGATCGCCTCATCCATCGCCTGCTGATATTCCCCGTAGAAATTCTCCTGCTGGGAGAACGTCCCCAGATTCTCGATCATCTCCTTCAGCTGCTCGTCGTCCCTCGCCTGCTTTGCCATCTCCAGTACGGCAGGCTCCAGATCACCCGCATAGAGGCGGCCTTCCTCCACGGTAAAGGTCTGCTCGATGTTGGCCAGCGTCTCGGTCTTCTCTTCGGTCTCACCGTCCGTCATACGGTCAAACAGAATATCCCCATAGCGCTTCAGAAGCTCCGCGACCTCGTCGCCGTCCGCCGTAAGCTCCGCCAGAAACTCCGGGTTCATCACCTCTTTCAGCCGCTGCCACTGCTGCCTTGTCTCCTCCGTCTCAAACTCGAACGGTACTCCGAGGTAATTCTCACTGATCTCCGGCACACGGAATTTGACGGTATCGTTCCCGAAATCGATCGGCAGCTCCAGCGTAGCCAATACAGTGTCATTCAGGCAGAGGCCGATCGCCGCGTCGACGATATTGTCTTCTTTGGCCGCCGCGAGTCTGAGCGCAATGCTCTCTAGCCAGGACAAATCCATCGGCGTTCCGTCCGATGTCGTAAGGATACTGCCCGCCATCGTCCGCGCCAGATCCCCAAACTCCAGCTTGAGCTCCGCTGAGGAAGCCCCATTCTCCTGGCTGGCCGCCATCTCCTCGTCCCACATCTCGCCGTAGACGTCCGCAAACGCCGCCCAGTTCTCACGCTCCGTCCCGACATAAGACGCCGAGACCGCAAGCGGGTTTATGCCTGTGAGCGCAAGCGCACCCGCCGCGGCCAGTGTTATTGCCTTTTTTCTGATTTCTGTTCTCATAGTAATCCCCCTTTACCTGTTCATCGAAACCGACATTTATGTTTCTACTGTATCCGCTTTCCCGCAATTTTGCATCCGCAGGTTCCATCGTGTCCGCGAACCGGCAGAAACCCCTATCCTAAAAAATCACATCAGCCGGAGCGTGTTCCCGGGATAAGCAAGTGTGAGACCGGACACCTCCGATACGGGCAGAACCGCACTCCTCCCGGAACTGATGTGACAAACCCATTATAAAATTTTGCGCAGAAAAATGCAAGCGGCAAAAACAGACGTTACTGTTCACTCCGTGAACAGTAACGTCGCTTCGCGATGCACAGAAATGCTGCATTCGCAGCATTTCGCGCTTCAACCCTCGGGATTTCCGTGCATTTTGCACGGAAATCACCTCGCGGGACAGTGGGGAGTGAATAGTAACAAACAGACTTTAGCCGCGGCCAAATTTCTGACAAAAGCTCTTTCTTTTTGTCAGAAAAGAGACTATAATGAAGTCATTGAAGCCACCGGCAGGCAGAAAGGAAATACGAGATGGACAGTAAGATTGTTAAGTTTAAAAAGACCGCGCTGGACGACGATGCTGCGATCTACCAGCGTTCAAGGGACACGGTTACAAAAGAGGAAATCAAAAATCTTTCCTTCCGGCAACGAATTGGTTATTACAAGGATTATTATCTGAAGATCACGCTTGTGATCATCGCCGCGGCGGTGATTGTTATTTCCGTGCTGAATACAACGATTTTCAACCGCTCCGAATGCCGTCTGTCTCTCTGTTTTCTGAACGGCACCCTGCCCGCACAGAGCGAGGAGATGGACAGCTTTTTCGAGGAGCAGATCGGCCTGGAGAGCAAGAACGATTTCATGCGTTCCGATACCTACGCGCTGGACAATTACCAAATGGACATGGCGTACCGGACGAGGCTTCTGGCCGGCGCGATCGATCTGATCATCTGTCCGCATGACGTCTTTCTGGAACAGTCCGGGCAGGGACTTTTCTGTGATCTGCGCGAGCTTCTGCCAGAAGAAATGTATGCTCAGCTCTCTGGCCTGCTGATTGAGAACAAGGTGGCGGAAACCGACGACATGGGCGAAGTCATCTCCTATTCCGAGCCTATCCCGATGGGGATCGACCTGTCCGGCAGCGAATTTTATCAGCAGTATGGCGGCATATTTGAACAGCCTGTTCTCTGCGCCGCATGGCATCCAGAGAACAAAGGAAACGCGCTCAAGGCGATCGCCTACTTTACCGGGATCGACCTCTCCCTCGCTGAAACGGAGGAAGCTTCGGAGGAAGCCACAGAATAATCTGCCTCTGCTCTGTTCCTTCGTCCGTTTCACCCTTACGCCTGGGAATGTGCCCGCGCTCGCAGAATCCTTCCAGAAATCTTGTCACTATTTCATCAGCTTCTGGATCGTGCCGCAGAGCTCGTCCACGGCCTCGTGGTTGCCATCCCGGATATCCTGGACGACACAGGTTTTGATATGATTTGACAGCAAAGCCTTGTTGAAGCTGTTCAGTGCGGACTGCACCGCCATCACCTGTGTCAGGATATCCACGCAGTAGCGTTCCTCCTCCACCATGCCCTGGATACCCCGGATCTGACCCTCGATCCGCTTCAGACGGTTCATCAGATTCCGGTACTCTCCGTCTTCCCTGTGCTTCATCCGGCAGCCGGGGCAGCCCGTCTGCTCTTCTATACTGTCCATGTCTTCTTTTACTGGCCTTTCGCCGATCTGCTCCATAATATCCTCCCGCGCGCCAAGCGTCTGTCCGCATAATTTTTAATATTTTTACACTATCACAAACCAATTTTCGTGTCAATCGCCCAGATTTTGCAGCCCTCAGCTATTTGCATTTCATATTTATATTTCATGTTTACATTCCGTCGGTTTTCGATTATACTGGCAATACGCCAAAATACAAAGAAAGGAGAGGTCTTTATGAAATACATCGATCTTCACGTTCACTCTAACCGATCCGACGGCACGCTCGCGCCGAGAGAAGTGGTTCGTCTGGCCTCCGAATGCGGCCTGTCAGCCTTCGCCCTGACCGACCATGACAACACCGACGGCGTCGCCGAGGCTCTCTCGGCTTCTGGCGAGTACGGGGTCGAAGTCATCCCCGGGGTAGAATTCTCCACGGAGCATCTCGGTATGGACGTACACATCGTCGGTCTGGAATTTGAATTGGAAAATCCAGAATTCCAGAAACAGGTCGCCGAATACCGCGACGAGCGCCTTTTCCGCAACCGGAAAATGATCGGCCGCATGGCGGCGGACGGTATCGACATCAGCTGGGATAAAATGGAACAGGCCTTCGGGCAGATTGCATGGACGCGGGCTCATTTCGGCCGCTATCTGCTTGACCATGGATATGTGCATGAGATCAGCGAGGCGTTCAGCACCTACATCGGCGAGGACTGCAAATATTTTGTGCCGCGTGAAAAAAGCACTCCGTACGACGCAGTTCGGCTGATCCGGAAATACGGCGGCATTCCGATTCTGGCGCATCCGTTCCAGTATCATCTGTCGCGCGAACAGCTGGAAGAGCTGATCGGCGGTCTGAAGGAAGCCGGTCTGATCGGGATGGAGGTCTACTACTCCACGTATAATAAAGAGCAGAGCGCAGAACTGCTCTCACTTGCTGAAAAATACGATCTGGCGCCCTCCGGAGGATCGGATTTCCACGGTTCCAACAAACCCTCCATCTCCCTTGGCAGCGGAATGGACAACCTGCAGATTCCGTATTCTATCCTTGACGGGCTGCGCGCAAAACGCGAGGAGGCTATCAGCCATGCGGCCGAATAAAAGAATACTGTTTACCGACCTGGACGGCACACTTTTAAACGACGAAAAGCAGATTTCTCCGGGCAATCAGGCCGCCATCGACGAGGCGCTTGCCGCCGGACACGCAATCGTGATCTCCACAGGCCGCTCTCTGCCGAGCGCGCTTGCGCTGGCCGAACGCCTCGGCTTCTCAGGGGAAGGCTGCTATCTCATCGCCTGGAACGGCGGGCAGATTTACGACCTGTATCGCCAAAAGACCATTTACAGCAAAACACTTCCTCAGTCATTGGCACGGCCATTATTCGATGCAGCTGCCGCGAGGGAGATCCATATCCAGACCTACGACAGAACGTATGTGCTCTCCGAGCATGACAATCAGATGCTCCGCGACTATGAACATTTCACAGGCCACCATTACCGTGTTGTCGCGGATATCCAACAAGCGCTGACCGTGGATCCCTACAAAATACTCGCAATCCTCTATGGCTGTGATGCCCATGACCGTCTGGAGGCTTTCCGTCAGGAAATTCTGTCGGCTTATCCGAATATCATTTCAAGCTTCTTTTCCAGCGACACTTATCTGGAAATTGTGCCGAAGGGCGTCTCAAAAGGATCCGCAATCCGATGGATGTGCGATTATATGAACATCCCGCTTGAGAACTCTGTCGCCGCAGGAGACGCTCAGAACGACATCTCCATGCTGGAGGCCGCACACATCGGAGCCGTCATGTGCAACGCCTTTCCGGGCGTCGCAGAGCACGGAGATTATGTCACGCAGGCCGACAACAATCATGACGGCCTCGCAGAGATCATCCGGAAATTTATCCTTTGACGATATGCCCGCAGAGTAAAATGTCCCCTTTTTGCCATTACTGCACCGCTTCCTCATCCGGAATAAACTCTATGACGTCAGATACGGTGCACTCCAGGATACTGCAAAGAGTATTGAGCGTCCTCGTCGTAATGGGCTGGCCTGCCCTCAGTCTCTGGATCGTCGACGGCATCAGACCATGTTTATAAATGAGAGCATAGGTCGTTATCCCCTTTTTTTCAATTGTAGACCAGAAGTTTTTATATGAAATCATGCTTACACCTCGGATGGAGAAATGCTAGCACGTTTTTTCTTTGCAATAGGTATTTTATAATATCTATGTTGTGTATTGCGTCTACATTACTTTTTTGTGACCTCTCTGCCTCCGCACCCAGATCTTTTCCTATCACTTATCCACTTTCCAGCTCAAATCTATTCAAAAATTTCTGCGCGTGTCCCAAGGGACACGCGCAGCCCAACGCGCCTTCGGCGCGTGCGAGAGCATAAGTGACACTATACCATATCATAAACAGGAGGTATCACTATGCTTAAACCTTATCAAAAAGAACTTACCACACTTGCTGACGAGCGCGTACATTACGAATTTATCGTGGAACGCCTCCGGCAGGAACACAACTCATTCGCCGGATACTTCTCCCACACGCTGGAAGAGCTCTGTCTTGCCATCCGCACACTGGAGACCAGACAGGCCGCCGCAGTCTCTGAGTGGACCGCGTGTCCGGAAGCACAGCGTGAGACAATCCTTGCTCCAATCCAGGCTGCCGCCGAGCAGGCTGTCATCCTTGCACGCAGCGCTTCCTGCCCTGAGATGGCGCGTTATCTGGATCATCTCTTCACAGAGCTTCTCACAGAGCTGGAAGATCCTGAATAATCCTTCCATACAAAACGCAGCTCACTGCGTATGCTGTCCAGCAGCGGCTTTACGCAGCTCCACATGAAATAACCCCCTCTCCGGCGACAGGCTGCCGATAAGCTCCTGCCATCCGGAAAGGGGGCATATTTATTTTTTTACTGCTTTTATTTTTACTGCTTTTATTTTTACTGCTTTTATTTTTACTGCTTTTCTTTTATCCTCATCAGGAATTCTTTTTTCTGCGGATGAACACGCTCAGAAGCAGAAGGAACAGCAGGCAGGACGCCCCTGCAAGAGCAATCGTCATCACAATCGGCGTCTCATCCCCAGTCGCTACTGCCTCAGCAGGAGTGAGCACCCGGAATGTCACGGATCTTGTATCTGTGGTTCCATCCGGCACCCAGCTGGTTCCATCAAACACATCCTTGGCGTAATTGACCTTCAGCGTATAATCCCCGCGCGCCTTGATCGACATGGTCGTCGTGTACGGAGAGGACTGCCAGGAGCCCGTCACATTGCCGATCTGGTAGCCGGTCGGACGGTAGCGGTAATCACCCGGGTTCGGATTGGTGTTATCCATTCCTGCGCCTGCCGCCGTAAATTTGATCGTATTATCCGTAATGTACTCTCCGCCCGCCACGAGATCCAGAATCTGATTGCTTTCCGGAGACGGTCCGTCCTTGTAAACCGCGTTCACCGTCACATCGCTTGCCGGCATTGTGAAGGTAGTTTTCCACCTGGAAGCATCTCCGAACGAAACGCTTCCGCTGACCGACTGCCACTTGTCAAATTCCTTTCCGGCCGCCGGATAGTTGGAGCAGATTGTGACCTGCTCGCCCATGTAATAGGTATTCTCATCCGAGTAACCATTCTGCACAGTCACATGATATTCTTTCTTCCGATAGCTTGCGGACACCTCTGCCCTCGCATACGGCATGGTAAAAGTCGTTGTCTCCTTCGAAGCATTTTTCAGGGACAAATTTCCGCTTTCTACGATCCAGCAGTCAAATTCCATTCCAGCCGGAGCTTCGTCCGCACTGATCGTAACCTTTGTGCCTCCTGCAGCTTTCTTGTAATCGGCCAAACCGTCGTTTACCTTGACCTTATATTTGACCGGCGCGTACTCCGCTGTCAGAACCACGTTGGACGCCGGCACCGTAAAGCCTGACGCGGCTTCATTCACAGCTGAGAAGAAAGAGTCCGCAACGGTCTCACCGGTCTCTGTCTTTGCAGACCATTTCGAAAACTTCATCCCGTCGGCCGCCGCGTTCGCCTGCAGCTGAACTGACGCTCCCGCCTCATAAGAACCGGACACTGCTCCCGTAGCCGCAATGACGCCGCCGGAAACTGTCACTGTGTAAACCGACGGCGGAGCCGGCTCCGTCTGAATCTGAGTATACCCGGCGCTCAGGGAAACAGCCGCCTCAGGCATCGTAAACGTCGTCTGTGCAGATGCATCCGCCAGCGCAGTGTTCCCGGACGTCACCGTCCAACCGCTGAACTTGAGGCCTTCCGACGTCCTGTCCTTCGCCGTTACAGTAATCACCGTGTCCTTCTCATACAAACCGGTCGTATCCGGCCCTGTGATCTCGCCGTTCTCGACCGTCACGGCATATACATTCCTATAATCTATCGTAATCGTCGTCGCCGCGTCAGGCATTGTAAAGCTCTTGACTGTCTCTGTCCCGGGATGCATACTGCTGGCTGACATTCCATCGTGATTTGTCGCTACCATCCAGGCGTGTACTCTTTTGCCCTCAGCCGTCTTGTCGGCGGCTGTGACCGTAAACTCCGTACCCGCCTTGAGCTGGGCGGGAAGCGTGATGAGCTGTCCGTCTATAGTCACCGTTCCATCCACTACGTTCAGCGTATATGTCTGTTCCTCACCCACCGGGGGATCGCCGGCAGCCGGATCATCCGCCGGGACTGTCCCGGCAGCATCTGCCGTGAAATTAGCCGTCAGCGTTACGTTCGCGGCAGGCATCGTAAGCCAGGTGACCGCGCTGAACGAATCGTCCAGAACACCGGCATCCGCTGTCCACTCTGTAAATGTCTCTCCCTCCGGGGCGAGCGCCTGGATCTGCACCCTGTCTCCCGCCGCATACGACGCAGGCGCAGGCGTCTCATCCGTTGACACGATCTCGCCTCCGGACACCGTCACCGTGTACTGCATCGGTTCGTATGTCGCCGTGAGTGTAAAATCTGCATCGGGCATCTCAAAACTGGCCGTCAGCGGGTCGCTGCTGTCAGTCGTCATCGCAACGTCCATCGGGGTTTCCGTCCCCGCCTCGTCTATCGCGTTTGCCACCCAGCCTGTGAAACGATATCCTTCCGCAGTGTTATCCTCAGCCGTAACCGTGATCTTCGTCCCGACTTCCACTTCACTTGGGAGCGCAAGCGCAGCCCCATCTACAGATGCCGTCCCGCTGTTCACAGTCGACAGCACTCTGGTAGGAACCGGCGCCACCTCCGGATCCGCCACCGCCGTGCCGTTGACATCTGCATACTGAGCCGTAATGACAACATTGCCCTCCGGCATCACAAAGCTGATCGTTGCGACGTTATCCGCCGGAGCCGGAGCGACGTTTCCAGACTCAACATCCCAGTAGGAAAACAGATAGCCGTTCGCACTGTAATCATTTGCTGCGACAGTTACCTCAGTTCCCGCCGGAACGCTGCAGCTCTCAGACACTTCCCCGGCCGCATTTCCGCTGACATTTTCACTGATAACCGTCCCACGATATACATCCAAAGTATACGGAGCCGGAGCGGCTTCGTCCGAGATGTTTCCGTCCGAGTTGTTTTCATCCAGGTTGTTTTCACCCGCGCCGGAATTGTATTCGTCATCGGTCGTCACGACGATTGCCTGATCGTCCCCGCTACCGTCAAATATGCTGTCGGCCGGAGCGACCATTTCCATATCCGAACCGTTGCCGCCGCCGAGCATAGTGTCATATTCAGGGGCAACTCCCGTGCTCAGGTCAATATCCAGCCCTGCGTCTGCACTGCCATCCGGTACGACCACCACATCCGGGTCAGACGCGCCCTCCATGTTGGAATCCGTCATACCCATATTCGGGTCGACTGCACCCTCCATATTGGGATCCGCTGCGCCCATATTCGGGTCGGCTGCGCCCTCCATGTTGGGATCCGCTACGCCCATATTTGGGTCGACCATGCCCTCCATGCCGGGATCCGCTGCGCCCGTATTCGGGTCAACTGCACCCTCCATGCCGGGATCCGCTGCGCCCGTATTCGGGTCAACTGCACCCTCCATGCCGGGATCCACCGGATTCTCCGCCTGCACCGGACGGTAATTTGCCGTGACCGTAACCTTCTTCTCCGGCGTTGTCACAGTCGTCTCTGCGCTCAGCGGATCTGTGAGAACGAAATCCTCCGGCTCGACGGTCCACTTATCGAATTCCATGCCCTCTTCCGGCTCATCGGCTTTGATCTTTATCTCTGTATAGGCCGGATAATATGCACGATCCTTCTTCGGTGCGGTCTCATCCACGATCTCATCGGCCGCCGGCACATAGTGGCCGCCGACCGGATCCGCCGTCTCATCAGCCTGCTTCGAAGTGCCGCCAACCACCGTCAGCTCGTACCCCGCCAGTGTGAGCGCCACGGAACCGTCCTCCGCCGTCGCCCCCCTGTACACCTTGCCTTCCTCGCTGTCGTTCGTCCACGCCGTCGGAATCTCCTCCCCCAGCGCAAGCGCCTCGCCGTCCAGCGTAACCGGCACTGCGATATTCTCCAGGATATCCCCCGGGAACAGGATCGGCGCCGGATCCATCCATCCGGCATCATAGGTCTGTGCAAACGCCTGCATCGCAGGCAGGCAGACCAGCAGCGCCGCCATCAGTAATCCGAAAATCCTTCTTCTCGTCGTCTTCATAATTACCCCTTCCTCTCCTTCTGTCTCGGCCTCTGTCTCGGCCTGCTCGCTCCGTCGAGCTGTTCCATAGAGCAAATCTTATCGTTACCGTTCGCTTTATAAATTCAGTAACGTTTTATCTTCTGTACCGTGATTATAGCATGAGCGGTGCCAAAAACAATGAATGGTTTCCGTGTAGTTTTCTTAAGAATTTCCTAAGAAAAGAAATTTGAGTTTTCTGTCTGTCTCATACTTCCAGAATACCGTGTGACTCACTTGTGTCCAGCGCGCAAAAAAGCAAGGCAGTTCCGGCAGGCGATCTGAACAGACCTCTTCCGAACTGTCTTGCCCTTTTATAACGCAGGCCGAATTTCCTCCGTCCCGTCCTAGATCAGCGGATCGCGGTCACCTCATAGTCCTGATCCTCAACCGCTTTCCTCAGGACGCCGTCTTCCACCGCCGCGCTCAGCTTTACGACCGCCGTGCCGCTCTCATGGCTCACGACCGCCTCCGTCACCTCCGGCAGCGCCTCGAGCGCCTTCTTCACACGCGCCTCGCAGTGTCCGCACATCATTCCCTTGATCTCCATTGTCTTTTCCATCTCTTTTTGCTCCTTTCGCTTTCTCTTTTTTATCTTTCTGTCCCGCGACGTATCATACATCCGGAACAGGTTCAAACGCAGTGCGTTCGATACTACACAAAAGCTTGACAGGCTCATGGCCGCCGCGCCGAACATCGGGTTCAGTTTCCATCCGAACAGCGGATACCACACGCCCGCCGCCAGCGGAATCCCGATCACATTGTAGAAAAATGCCCAGAACAGGTTCTCATGGATGTTGCGCAGCGTCGCGCGGCTTAAACGGATCGCCGCCGCGACGTCCGGCAGGGCGCTTTTCATCAGCACCACATCCGCAGCGTCGATCGCGACGTCCGTCCCCGCTCCGATCGCGATCCCGATATCCGCCCTCGTCAGGGCTGGGGCGTCGTTGATGCCGTCGCCGACCATGGCTGTCTTGCCCTGCTTTTGCAGGCTGCGGATCACGCTCTCCTTGCCGTCCGGAAGAACACCCGCGATCACCTCGTCCACGCCCGAGCGGGCGCCGATCGCCTTCGCTGTCCGCTCGTTGTCGCCCGTGAGCATCACGACGCGGATGCCCATATTCTGCAGCTCTCTCACAGCCTGCGGGCTGTCCTCCTTGACCACGTCGGCCACCGCGATGACGCCCAGCAGCTTGCCGTCCTCGCTGAAAAACAGCGGCGTCTTTCCCTCGGCGGCCAGCGCGGCTGCTTGCTTCTCTGTCTTCTCTTCGATCTCCGCCTGCGAGCGGATAAACGCAAGGTTGCCGCCCGCCAGGCGGCGCCCCTCGCAGCTTCCGCTCAGTCCGTTGCCCGGAAGCGCCTGAAAGTCCCCGGTCTCCCGCGCCGCCATGCCGCGCTCCTGCGCCAGTGCGAGCACTGCCTTCGCGAGCGGATGTTCGCTTCTGTGCTCCAGCGCAAGGGCTGCGGACAACAATTCGTCCTCGCCGACCCCTTCCGCCGGGCAGAGGTCAGTGACACGGGGCTCCCCGCTCGTGATCGTCCCGGTCTTGTCGAGTGCGACGATCTCCACTTTTCCGGTCTCCTCCAGCGAAACCGCCGTCTTAAACAGGATTCCATGCTTCGCGCCCATGCCGTTGCCTACCATGATCGCGACCGGCGTGGCAAGCCCGAGCGCGCAGGGGCAGCTGATCACCAGCACGGAAATGCCGCGCGCCAGCGCGAAGCCGACGCTCTGCCCCGCAAGCAGCCACACAGCGATCGTCACAAGCGCGATTGCGATCACCGTCGGCACAAACACGCCGGACACGCGGTCCGCGATCTTCGCGATCGGCGCTTTCGTCGCCGCCGCGTCGCTGACCATCTGGATGATCTGCGCGAGCGTCGTATCCTCGCCGACCCGCGTCGCCTCGCAGGTCAGAAAGCCCGACTGATTCACGGTCGCCGCGGAAACGCTGTCCCCGGCGGCCTTGTCGACCGGGATGCTCTCCCCGGTCAGCGCAGACTCGTTGACCGCGCTGCTGCCCTCGACGACGATCCCGTCCACCGGAATGTTCTCGCCCGGGCGCACCACAAAACGGTCCCCGATGCGGACCTGCTCAATGCCAACCTCCACCTCCGCCCCGTCCCGAAGCACGGTGGCAGTCTTCGGCGCAAGCTTCATAAGTCCCTTGAGGGCGTCCGTCGTCCTGCCCTTGGAGCGCGCCTCCAGCATCTTCCCGACCGTGATCAAGGTCAGGATCATCGCGGCCGACTCAAAGTAAAACTCGTGCATATAGCTCATGACCGCAGCCATGTCCCCCCGCGCCTGCGCCCCCGTCATTGCAAAAAGCGCATAGACGCTGTAGCCGAAGGACGCCCCGGCCCCGAGCGCCACAAGCGTATCCATGTTGGGCGCTCCATGCAGCGCGCCTTTCACGCCGCTGATAAAAAATTTCTGGTTGATCACCATGACCGCAGCCGTCAGAAGAAGCTGCAGCAGACCGACCGCGACATGATTTCCGTCAAAAAACCGCGGCAGAGGCCAGCCCCACATCATATGTCCCATCGAGACATACATCAGCGGGATCAGGATGCACAGGGACGCGACCAGCCTGCGCTTCATCTTCGGCGTCTCCGTGTCGGCGAGCGCGCCTTCATAGTCCGGCGCCGTCTGTGCGGCCGGGCCCTGCGCACCTTTCGCACCCTTGAGCGACGCGCCGTAGCCAGCCTCCTCGACCGCCTTTATGATCGCCTCGGGAGACGCAGTGCCCTCTACGCCCATCGAGTTCGTCAGCAGGCTCACCGAGCAGCCCGTGACGCCCGCCACCTTGCTGACCGCCTTCTCCACTCTTGCGCTGCAGGCGGCGCAGCTCATTCCAGTTACCAGATATTGTACCATATGATCCCTCCTGGCCGTTATACCCCTATGGGGTATCTATTTCGCATTATATACCCATCCTGTATAAATTGCAAGGACTATTTTCCCTGCGTGAAAGGACAAAAAAGAGACCGCAGAACAGCAGACGCTCCAGTTTCTGTACGCCCTGTTTTACGGCCCCTCATATTTCCCGTCTTTGCACGGCTCGCGGCAGTCCCCTGGTTTTGCTGTCCAGATCCGGACTGCTGCCCCTGCGCTGCTTACGCAACCGCGTACTTATCTAATACCTTGCCAAAAAAACGATCCTCCGGTGAATATTTTACCGTCAGAGGCTTAGTAAGATCCATACTCATAACGCCAAGAAGCGATTTGGCATCCACAATGATCCTGTTGTAAAAAATATCCACATCAAATTCGCACTTGGCAGCCTCATTGACAAAATCTCTGACGTCGTTGATCGTTTTCAGACGGATTTTCTTATCCAGCATCTGCAATCCCTCCTGTTCATTACCCCATTCAAGCTATGTGCCTGCTTTAATGTGTTTAATTTTTGACATTATGGCACGAGTTTATTCATTCGTCAAGAAAGCATTTCGCTTATATTTTCTCATCGGAAAAACGTTTTTTCTATGTTTTGCTGAACCGCATTTTTACATTTGTGAAAATGGCCAAAAAAGGAACCGCCAAAACGGTTCCTTTCGCCTGAATCCTATTTTTAGAAGCTTATTTTTCCAGCGCTTCCAGAAACGCATTCAGTCTGGCAAGCAGCACATCCAGCTCGATCCCATGTACCATCGCCGCCTCTTCGAGCGTCTCCATCTGCGAGGACGGGCATCCCACGCAATGCATTCCACCCGCCATGAGAACCGGAGCAAGTCCCTGGTTCACCTGAAGAATCTCTCCGATCGTCATATCCTTAGTGATCTTGGCCGCCACTTTGTATCCCTCCTTTATTCCCTTCTGTAATCCCCAGGTACGCCCGTGCAGGCTCTGCGCCGTCCCGGGGCAGGTTCAAGACCCTTATGGGACATTATAATACGTTTCCCCATATTATGCAAGCTTACTGTTCGTTTCACCTGCTGCCTGCTGCCCTCCTGGCTGCCCGCCGCTTCCATTGTTTCCAAAGAAATACGTCAGAAAATCCATATTTCCGCTTGTGTATTTTACAGATTTGTATTAGAATAGAGCACAGATTCCATAAGGGGTCGATAAACTGTATTCTAAAAAGGAGGATTCTACTATGGCATATGTAATTTCTGACGAATGCGTAGCTTGCGGCACATGCGCGGGCGAGTGCCCGGCAGACGCAATCTCTGAGGGCGATGGAAAGTACGTGATCGACGCTGATGTATGTCTTGAGTGCGGCACTTGCGAAGCTGCCTGTCCGACAGGTGCTATCTCCGCAGAGTAATGCCTACATAGCCGGCAAATATCGCGCCAGATTCATTTTATGGCACACAGGGGCTGCCCCGGATTGGTTTTCAGATATTCTGAACGACCTCCGGCGCAGCCCCCGCTATTTTCCAAAAACCCTACCGTCCCCTCTACGCGGCCTTTCCCATTTTTCTCTTTTTCACCGTCCCCCAAACAAACGCCGGAGCAGACGCCTCAGCCTGCCGCCTCCTCCGCTCTCCGGAGCCAGGGACACGGCCGCCTCGCGAAGCATCTGCCCGTACTGCAGGCAGAAATCATCCAGTTCGTCCCTCATCCGCCCGGCGATCGCCTCTTCCAGCTTTCCATTCTGCTCCGAGACGACTTCCTCGATCAGGCGCCGAAGAATCCGCTCAAACTGCTGAAGCGGCTCAGGCTCGCTCACGGGAACGATCTCCCCACTCAATGTTTTCGAATCATCCGCCGCACCGCCCGGCTCCTTCATTCCACGTTCCGGCTTGTCAGTCGTGCCGCCCGGCTCCTCCATTCCACGTTCCGGCTTGTCCGCCACGCCGCATAGCTCGCCCATCCCGGCCAGCCCCAGTATCTGTTCTACCAGCCTGGCGTCCCGCGCGGACTCCCCGGGTGTCTGCCGCTCCTGTCCCTCCAGCAGCAGCCGGATTGCCTTCAGCTGCAGTCCCTTCTCTTTCAGTTCCCTGACCTTCCGGAACAGCCGGATATTATCCTCGCTGTATATGCGGTGCCCCTGCGCGTTGCGCCGGACTTCAATCCTCAGTTCATCCTCCCAATAACGCAAAACGTGCGACTCAACGCCAATGAGCCGCACTGCTTCCGAGACCGAATATTCCTTTTCTTCCATACGATTCTCCCCTTGCCGCCGCGCCTGCCCCAGCAGCCTCCCGCCGCCGGAAGGCTTTTGTGCAGCCAGCCCCGTGCCTGTCCGCTCTTTTATTAATATATGACAGGGCACGGCAAAAAAGAACCGCCATTTGTAAACGATTCCGCGACAGCCTGACGCAGGTCAGGGCAGCTGCCGCAGAAGCTGCCGGGAGGGCGCCGATTGGGGCGCCGGGAGATACTATTTTTTCATATTTGCGAATTTTGTAAACTGCGGCAGCCATACCAGCTCAATCGTACCGGTCGGACCGTTCCTCTGCTTGGCAATGTTGATCTCCGCAATGTCCTTCTTTTCAGTCTCTTTGTTGTAATAATCGTCACGGTAGAGAAACATTACGACATCCGCATCCTGCTCGATCGCACCCGACTCCCTCAGATCCGAGAGCATCGGCCGGTGATCCGGCCTCTGCTCCACCGCACGGGAGAGCTGCGAGAGCGCTACCACAGGAACCTGCAGCTCACGGGCAAGCTCCTTGAGCGAGCGTGAAATATCCGAAATCTCCTGCTGCCTCGACTCAGAACGCCGGCTTCCCTGCATGAGCTGGAGGTAATCGATCATGATAATGTCAAGATCATATTCCAGCTTATATTTCCTGCATCTGCTGCGCAGCTCCACGACAGAGAGCCCCGGAGTGTCGTCGATGATCAGGTTCGAATGGCCGATCGTCCCTGCCGCCTCAATCAGGCTGGACCAGTCGCTGTCATTCAGTTCTCCCGTGCGGAGCCTCTGGGAATCCACATGGGACTCCAGGGAAAACAGACGGTTGACCAGCTGCTCTTTTGACATCTCAAGGCTGAAGATCGCCACTGTCCGGCCATTCCTCAGAGCCATATATTCTGCAACATTCAGCACAAACGCGGTCTTGCCCATCGATGGGCGCGCCGCGATCAGAATCAGATCCGAAGGCTGGAAACCGGAGGTCTTATGATCCAGGTCGATAAAGCCAGTCGCAAGCCCTGTGACATTTCCCTTCGCGCGGCTCGCCGCCTCAATCTTGTCCAGCGCATTCAGAACGATCTCCTTGATCGGTGTAAACTCATCTGAAGTGTTCCTCTGAAGAACCTGAAAAATCTTCTTTTCCGCGTCCTCCATGATGTCGCTGACTGCATCCTTGCCTGCATAGCACTCCGCGGCGATCTCCTCGTTTACGCGGATCAGCCTGCGCAGCAGCGCTTTCTCCGAGACGATTTCCGCATAATACTTCACGTTTGCGGAGGTTGGAACCGCCGTGACCATATCCCGGACAAATTCCAGGCTGCTGATCTCCGGCGGCACATCCTTCGTCTTCAGGCGGTTCTGGAGTGTAACCAGGTCGATCGGGCTGTTTTCCTGATACAGCTCGCACATCGCCTCAAAAAGGATGCCATATTGTTTCTGATAAAAATCCTCCGCATCCAGCAGCTCTGTCGCGATTGTGACTGCATCGCGGTCCATGATCATCGCCCCGATCACAGACTGCTCGGCCTCGACACTGTGTGGCATCACCCGCTTGAGCAGCGCCTCTTCCACAATATCACTCCTTCCGCTTATCTCTGGTACATAATCCATCTCACAGGGCTGCGACGTTCACCCTGACCATAGTCGTCACCTTCGGGTGCAGCTTGATGGAGACTTCCGTCACACCCAAAGTCTTGATCGGGGTGTCCAGAAGAATCTTTTTCTTGTCTACCTCACGGCCAAGCTGCTTTTGAATTTCCTCGGCAATCTCTTTCGAGGAGACCGAGCCGAACACCCGTCCGCCATCCCCGGCCTTTACCGCAACCTTGACCTCCCTGCCGGACAGTTCCTTTCCCAGTGCCTCCGCAGCCTCCAGCGCCTCTTTCGCCACCTTCTCGGCATTGGCCTTCTGCAGCTTCAGATCATTCATATTTCCGCTTGTCGCTTCTTTGCCCAGCCCCTTTTTGAGCAGCATATTGCGGGCATAGCCCTCGCTGACCTCCACAACGTCTCCCTTTTTTCCAAGGGATTTTACATCCTGCAGCAAAATAACCTTCATAACTAGATCGCTCCTTCTTTTGTCATCTGTGTCAGTACTTCCTTCAGCCTGGTGCGCGCCTCCTCAATCGTCGCGTTGTCAAGCTGCGCCCCCGCGATATTCATATGTCCGCCTCCGCCCAGCCGCTCCATAATGATCTGCACATTCACCTCATCGATCGCCCGGGCGCTGATGTAGATCTTCTGGTTAAACTCCGTCAGCACAAAGGACGCCTTGACCCCAATGATGTTCAGCAGCTCGTTCGCCGCCTGCGCGCCGACCACCGTAGGGCTCTCGATACCCTCGCTCGGGCAGACGCTGATCGCATAGCAGCCCATGAACGCCTCCGCATGGCGCACCGCCTCGGCACGGGCCTTGTAGGTGTCCATATCGTTCCGGAAATATTTGCGTACGCGCGTCATATCGGCGCCATTCCTGCGCAGGAAAGCCGCCGCCTCAAAGGTGCGCATACCCGTCTTCGCCACAAAGTTGTTTGTATCGACGATAATACCCGCATAGATGCAGTCCGCCTCGATCGGCTTCAGCTTAATGCTCTCATCGTAATACTGCAGAATCTCCGCGATCATCTCACAGGCGGAAGACGCAGACGGCTCAAGATAGGACAGAGAGGCATTCTCAATCTGCTCGGATCCCTGCCTGTGGTGGTCAAGAACCACGATTGTCCTCGTCAGATAGAGAAGCTCCTCGCACTCAACCATCTTGGGACGGTTGGTGTCGACCACCACCACCACCACCGTATTCTGATTCGTCATCTCTACTGCCTGCTCATGCGTGAGAAAAAGCTTCTCCTCGCGTGCATCCCCGCTCCGGAGCGTCTCCACCCAGGGCCGGATGCTGCTGTTGACCTCCCCGAGCACGATATGTGCCGGCTTGCCCGCTTCCCTGGCCGCCCGGCATACGCCGACGCTCGCGCCAAGCGAATCAATGTCCGTGATCTTGTGTCCCATGACGATGATCCGCTCCTTTGTATTGATCAGCTCGCGCAGCGCCTGAGCCTTTACCCTGGCACGCACCCTTGTATTACGCTCGGCCCGCTGTGTCTTTCCGCCAAAGAACGTAAGCTTCTCATGATCCTTGACCACCACCTGGTCGCCGCCGCGTGCGAGCGCCATCTCCATCGCGCCGCGCGCCGCCTCATAATTCTGCGTATAATCCGGGTGATTCAGGCCAATACCGATGCTGATCGTCATACTGATCGAATTGCCGATGTTTACGGTCTTGACATCCTCAAGGACAGAAAAGCGATCCTCCTCCATCCCCGCGAGACCTTTCTGGTTCATGACCAGAAGGTACTTATCTTTCTCAAGCTTTTTGATCAGTCCGCCCATTGCGGAGACATACTTCGTGATCTTCCGGTCGATCAGCGCCTCCAGCATGGAACGCCTGACGTCCTCGACGCTGTCCGCCGCCTCGTCGTAGTTATCCATATAGAGCAGGCCTACGATCGGCTTCTGCTCGAAATTCTCTTTTTTGAGCGCGTTGATCTCCGTGATGTCGAAAAAATAAACCTCCACCACGCTGTTCCCTTCCTCCGCAGCCTCCACGCCCGGAAGCTCCTTAAGCATCTCATCCAGCGAAATCCTGCGTATGCAGACATTGTATGTCCTGCCATTGTGCGTGATCTCGGCGTTTCCTCCCTCTTCCTTTGGCGAGAGACAGGACAGATCGAACTGCGGAAACAGGGCGGTGATGTTCTTGTGCCCGCTCCCTTCTTTCCCCGCCAGCTCTGCAAGCCTGTCATTCATCCAGAGAACCCTGCCGTCTGTCTGCAGGAGTCCCTGCGGGAGCACAGACCCCTTCAGCATCTCATGCTCAACGTTATGATACTGATTCGCGAAATCTACCAGCTCGATCAGCACACGCGGCCTGTAGTACAGATCCAGAAGCAAAACCGTCAGCAAAACCACCACAGTGAACCCACCGACGATCGCGCCTGCCAGAGTGTCCACGTAAAGCACCGCTGCCGTCAGTCCGATTAGAAAAAGCGGAAGAAGTATGCACCAGTACCAATGCCGCATCAGTTTGCCGCTGTATTTCAGATGTACTTTATTGCCTGTCTTGTCCTCTTTCATAGCCGTCTCCATAGCGTCCATTACGGTGTCCAGCCCTGGATACCGCCTCTGTCTGCTCCGTGCCCTGAGGTATGCAGCCCGGCATACCCCAAGGGGTACGGGCAGCTCCACCCTGCGGGATGGAAGCCGCCGCCCGGATCTTGTCCTTACAGCCTTTATAACGGATGCTTCGCCCGGGCCCGGCTGCAACACCGGCTGAATCTGTATCAAGACAGAGTATAGCATATTCTGCTGTTTTATGAAAGTCTTTTCTTTCTCTTCTGTATAAGGGCAAGCCAAACGACGGCGCAGGCTGAGGCGGCCATCGCGGAAATCGGGGGCAAAAGCTCCGTATCATCCCCGGTCTTAGGAGCCTTGCCTTGTACCGGCTCTTCCCGCTCATTTTTCAGCTCCAGACTGCAGGTGACCACATCCGTCTTCCCGTCTTTCCAGGCGAACCGCACCGGGTGAGCCGTATCGTCCAGCCGGTACCCCGGGAGCGTTTTGGTCTCTTTCAGCGTATAGACGGCTTCTTCCTTATAAATGCCGTTCTTGTAATCCGCGATCGGATAGAGCGCGGAGCTCGCGCAACCATCCTTGCCTGTCGTCATTGTCTCAAGCTGTCTGCCGGCACTGTCATACAAAGTGAATTCCACACCTTCCATCGGCTGACCCGTAGCCTTGTCCGTCTTGCGGATCAGCACTTTTCCCTGTGTGCAGGCATCTTTCATCCTGACCACCTGTATCTTTCCCGTGTTCTTCACCTGGAATTCGATCTCCTCCGCGATCACGTAGCCTTTTGGCGCCGACTCCTCCCTCAGCATATAAGTTTCTCCGGCCTCCAGTCCGCTGATCATGTGAGGCTTTTTCTTTGAAACCCATTCATCGACAAGAGTTCCATCCTTGGCCCGCAGCTGCAGCCTGGCTCCTGGCAGCTCCTTTCCACCCGTCATATCGGTTTTTGAGACTTTCACCCGGATCGGCTGATTCTCGAACGTATAGTCAAAGACCACCTGCTGCATTTCCTCTCCGGCATATTCGAAGGTAAATTCTTTTTTCTCCCCGCTTGACGCATACCCGGCAGGCGCTTTCACCTCTTTCACATAGTAGGTGCCGCCTATGGGAAGATCCGCCGAAAAGACAAGCTTTCCGTCCTCTCCAGTCGTCTTCTGCTCAATCACTGTGTCCTTTTTTATAAGTATTGTTCCGTCCGTCCCGGATATGTCCGCTCCGGCGCACAATGCAAAAACGCCGCCGGAAAGCACTCGTTCTGATCCCTTCTCTTTTTTCAGAACCGTCACCATGAGCTTCTGGCGGCTGTTCTGCCATTCCTCGTCGTAGGTCACGACAGGGGTATCCTGATCCCGGTAGGTAAGATCGATCTCCCGCCGCCCGGAATCCAGCACAAATCCCTCCGCAGTCTCTTTCTCCACGACATAATACTTCCCAAGAGGCAAGTCCTTCGTCCTTGCATACCCGAGCGAGTCTGTCGTAATGGTTTCCACCAGCTCATCCTTCTGATAATAGTCTTCGCTCACGCCGTCGGCCGCTTTGACTGGCTCCGCGGCGTATACTTCAAACACCACCTCGCGCAGGGAGCCGGAAATATATCCGAATACGGCGTCGATCGTCCCGGCCACCATCTCGTTCCATGTGACCGAATCCACAAACTCTCCCGTCTTACTGATGATGATGCGTCCAACCGGAACCGCGTCTTCCATCTTTACTTTCTGAACCTCCTCACTGTCTGACACGGTAAACGCAATCTCCTCTGCCCGGAGATATCCATATGGCGCAAGCTCCTCCCTTAAGATATAGCTTTCCCCGATATGAAGCCCCATGATCCGATGAGGATTTTCTTTCTCTGAGATCCAGGAATCGATCACATTTCCTTTTTGATCCAGAACGCTCAGGGAAGCCCCGTCAAGCTCCGTTCCCGTGGTGAGATCCGCTTTGGTGAATTCCACCTGGGTAGGTTTATCCTCGAAAGCTGCCTCCAGCCTCACCGTTTCCGTATTCTGCCCCTCATACATCGCCGAAAGCTCCACCGTATCCTCCGACAGCAGAAAACCCTCCGGAGCCTGGAGCTCCCGGACATAATATGTGCCGAAGGGCAGATCCTTTTCAAACACTGCCTTTCCATCCTCGCCTGTCACAGCCGTCGCAAGCAGCGTTTCTGCCTCGACAAGGACTCTCCCATTCTGCTCGATATCCTCTTTCGCATAGAGTCCGAATTCTGCCCCGGCAAGCAGATCCCCGTTCACCGCGTTTTTCTTTATTACCGTGATCTCCACCTTCTGGCGCTCGTTCGTAAATTCCACGGTATTAGTAACCACCGGAGTATCCTGGTCTGCATAGACAAGCTCGGAGAACTGTTCCTCTGCATTGTACACATATCCATCCGGGGCCGCTTTCTCTATGATCCGGTATTTCCCCAGCGGAAGCTCCTCCAGGATTCCTTCTCCATTTTCATCGGTCATCACCGCGCCGACCAGGGTTCCCTGCGCATATTCCAGAACCCGGCTGCCATCCTCCTCCTTCTGGAAGTCAGCCGTGTAGATATCCTCCGCCGCGTAAACTTCATAGACGGCTCCTGCGAGCGCTTCCTTTTCATAGATAAAATCTTCTCCGTAATCCTTCAGGACTTCCCCTGTCTTGACGATTTTCAGTCGGCCTTTGACCGGATGGTTCGACGCAACCACCTCAATAACGGCGTCTCCGGAAATTCCGTCCATGCGGTAAGCAGTATTGTTGTCTACCGTCACCTCGATCGTTCTGTCGCCTAATGTATAGCCGTCCGGAGCGGTGACCTCCTCAATCCGGTAATGCCCCCTCGGAAGGCTCTGCGGAAGGATCAGACTGCCTTCTTCATCTGTGAAATAGGAAGTATGCTTTACTTCCTTCGGATAGGTCGTCACCTGCTCCACGTATTCTCCTGCGTCGATATCGTATACCCGGAACTCCGTATTTGCTTCCAGAACTGTCTGCTGCGTCTCGTCGTCGCATTTAATGATCTTAAGCCTGGCCTCAAACTCATCGTCAACGAGAACTCTCCAGGCCTGCGGCTTGTCCGGGTCGTTCTCCGTAATCCTCACCTCAAAGTCATTCACTGCGGCGAACCCGGCCGGAACGGTTGTCTCGCGCACAAGATATGTGCCGAAGGGCAGAGGAGCAGAGCAGGCATACCCGGTGGCATCCGTGAAGATTTCTGTCTGGCCATTCGGTCCGAGTGCAACAGGAGACGCAGACGAAAAGTCGTACGAGCCGTCCGCATTCTTCTTCAGAGAGCTTACAAGATAAGCTGTAAAACCGGCTCCCTCCAGCGTCTTTGCGTCGTCTTTTCCATTCCCGGCGATCTTGATGAGCTGGAAGGGCTGACGAATTACGGTCTCATTGGAGATACACTCTTTCTCGACCACCAGTTCACTTCCGCCCGCAGCCGTAAACACGACATCGTGCTCCTGCCCGTCAAGCAGATATCCGTTTGATGGGCTGATCTCCTTGACGTAATAGCTTCCCATATACAGGTTGTCCACAGCCGCCTCGCCATTTGCATCCGTCGTGAGCGTCGCCACCTGTGTCCCTGCCCGGAACAGCACTCCTGACACGCCGTCCGGATGAACGATGTCCCCGCGCGCATACAAACCGTAGACCGCGCCCTCCAGCGTGGCGTCTCCCTGCGGTACGCCTGTCTGACCATCCTTTTTGACCAGGCGCAGCTTTCCGCTTACCCTTTCGTCCGTCGCAGCGCAGACGAGATCTGTCCCGCTCTGGATTGCTTCTTTCACATTCAGCGTCTTAACCTCCCGGCTGCACTGATAGCCTGCCGGCGGCGTGATTTCTTTCAGATAGACCGTATCCAGCAGCTGCGTCAGCTGCAGGGAAGCCGATCCTTTTTCATCCGTAGCCGGGAGCGTGCCGAGCAGACTGGTGCAGTCCGAGTCCTCATAGACGCCGTATACCGCTCCCGCCAGAGGCTTTTCGGTCTGTGCGTCCTTCTTTTGAAGCACGATCTTGACAGACGTGATCCACTTCACCTTGAAATCTACATAACACTCTTCCTCCACACTGTTGCCAAACACCAGATCCTGCAGTCCTTCCCCGGTTGAAATCTTATACGCGGAGTAATCTCTGCTAAGTCCGCCTTTCATGGTCGAGGCCCAGACGGAATCCACCTCATACGCCTGCGAGAGCGGCGCGGTCAGATAAAACTCTGTCCCGCCCGTAATCGTCACATTTGCTCCCGCCTTGCTGGTCTTCTGTGTCGTCTCGTTGTGCAGCTTCACGCCGTCTGGCAGCTTAAATTCGATCGACTGTGCGCTGTCCGCCTTGAATTTGATCTTTTTTGTCCTCTGCTGCTTCGGATTATCCGGATCCAGATAAGCGGTCGTGCTGGCCTCTGAAAACTCCATGTCTACCTGCGGGATATCCGGCTGACTGACACAATAATCATACATCTCCAGTGCCAGCTGTTTGCCTTTCTCACTGGCTCCGGCAAAAGCGTCAGAGCTTCCGTTTGCGTAGGCAGCCGCAAGGTGCGTAATGATAAACCTCTGCCCCTCGCCGAAGCTGGGATACCGTTCCGCAAAGAAGCCTTCGTCCCCGGCCGCCTTTGTTCCGTAATAGCATACCTTTGCAAGTGCTTTCCCGTCTTTTATCCTTGTGACCTTATAGTTGTTGCTCGACGGCGCCCACTTGGACGGCTGAATGCAATACGCCGTGGCTGTGATATCGTCAAACGACACCGTAAACTTGTATGTCAGGATGCTGCCATAGCCATAGTCCGCATAATTGTATGGGGAAGCGGCTCTTGTCACCGTGACAGCCGTGATCGCCATCGTCATGATCCCGCTCTCGTCTCCAATCGACGCATAGAATGTCATCGATTCGCCCGGAGCCAGGCCGAACGGATCGAGACCCTGCTCCTGTGCCTCTTCAAAGACCTTTTCAAGCAGCTCCTCCGTCTCAGTCTCCTCAGCGTCCGCCTCAGTTTCCTCTCCGGCGTGAGGCGTATTCCAAGCCTCTTCTGCCTCTGTCTGCGAACCCGGAGCTGTCTCCGCCCCGGGATCCATCTGGGATGCTTCCCCCGCTTCAGGCGCCGCATCCATCGCTGGAATTTCTTCCAACGATGCCTCTGTCCCGGCTGTCACTTCTTGTGATGCCTCCGCTCCGTCTGCCGCCTCTGCCCCGTCTGCCGCCTCCGACGACGCCTCTGCCCCGCCTGCCGCTTCCGACGACGCCTCTACTCCGTCTGCCGCCTCCGACGACGCCTCTACTCCGCCTGCCGCCTCCGACGACGCCTCTGCTCCGCCTGCCGCTCCCGGTGACGCCTCTGTCCCGGAATCCGCCTCTGTCTGTGGCTCTGTCCCAGCCCCCGCTTCCGCGAGTTCCGTCTGGATCTGTGACCCGCAGCCGTCTCCCGGAGAAGATTCCTCATTTCTCTCTGCGTTTTGCATCTGTTCCTGCTCCCCAAAGAAGCCTGGCTGGGTCTCTGTCCCACTGCTTCCGGATGTTTCGGCAGTCTTTAATCCTGCCGCGTCCTTTCCGGATGAATCTGAAAGTTTTTCTGTACGGTTTCCTTCTCCCGCATCCTCTTCCTGCACCGCCCCTTCCTCAGCCGCGCGTATCTTCTGTATTTTTTCGGTCTCCTCGGTATGCATTGTCTCTTCACTGGCCTGCAGGTATGCGCCTGCCGAAAACAACACTAAAACCATGCAGGCGAGCAAAACAGCGCCTGTCCTTCTGATCCATTTGAAATTTTTCATAGACTCTCCTTTCCTCACATTAAAGATTTCTCTTCATCAGAAAACATAAACAGGGAATGGCCGGCGAACGCCGTTAGGTCTTCAGATGTTGTCGTTATGATAGCACAGTTTTAGTGATATTTCAATACTGTTTTGTGATAAATTTTAAAATTATTGCTTTCTCACTATTGTTTTGAGCGTTTTTCGTTCAAATTGTCATATGAAATGAAGGATAAAAAACTGCCGATCGCAGCTTCCATTCGGAAACGCCGCTCTCGGCAGTCTTTTGTCATTCCAAAGAGAAATCCGTCGATCAGTCCTGAACGTACGGCATAAGCGCAACGTGGCGTGCTCTCTTGATCGCTACAGTCAGCGCGCGCTGATGCTTCGCGCAGTTGCCCGTGATTCTTCTCGGAAGAATCTTGCCTCTCTCAGACACATATCTCTTAAGCTTGTTCACGTCCTTGTAATCGATCTCATTGTTCTCCTTGCCGCAGAAAACACAGACTTTCTTTCTCCTGCGGACGCCGCCCCGTCTCTTCATCGGAGCATCGCTTCTATCCTTGCTGAATGCCATTTGCTATTCCTCCTTTTACGCAAAATCTCTAAATGATCCGCCTGTCTGCCACAGGACTTCTGACTATTTAAACGGGAGCTCCTCGTCAATTCCCTCCGGAATATTGATAAACCCGTCCGCTGCTGCCGCCTGGCTCGGTCTCGGAGCCTGCTGCTGATATGGAGCCTGCGGCTGATACGAAGCCTGCGGCTGGTACGGCATACCGTCCTCTCTGGCCGAAGCAGCCTTGCTCTCTGCAAACTCCTGCTCCTCAACTACCACTTCTGTCGTATAAACCTTTACGCCATCCTTGTTCGTATAGCTTCCGGTCTGGATATGGCCCGTAACAGCAATCTTTGTTCCTTTGCGAAGATACTTCTCCGCGAACTCAGCGTTTCTGCCAAACGTAACACAGCTAATGAAATCTGCGGTCTGCTCGCCTCCATCGCGGCGAAACCTGCGGTCAACCGCCAGCGTATATCTGGCAACTGCCATTGCATTCTCGCCTGCGGAATACCGCACCTCGGGATCCCTAGTCAACCGCCCCATTAAAATAACTTTGTTCATTCATTTCCTCTCTTTCTATCTATGCATCCTGTCTCACGCACAAATATCTGATGACATCTTCCATGATACGGACACGCTGTTCCACTTCCGCCGGACAAGAAGCATCAGCCTCGAAACGAACAAAGTAGTAAAAGCCTTCACGCATCTTCTGGATCTCGTAAGCAAGTCTCCTCTTGCCCCACTCTTCTACTTCTGTGACAGTTCCGCCGAAACGGGTGATCTGCTCTTTCACCTTCTCAATGACTGCGGCTCTGTCCTCGTCCTCGAGCTTTGCGTTGACAACTACTGCTAATTCATACTTGTTCATGCTACTCGCACCTCCTTATGGTCTCTGGCCCCTTTTCGATGAAAGGAGCAAGGAAATAATATATCACGAGTGTTTATACTAGCATAAAACGCGCCCGAATGCAAGCGATTTTCACTGAAATCAGTCAAAATTCCAACGAAAATTCACTGCAGCGGGCGCAGCTCACATCTTATCCTCAGACTGTGTTTCCGATTCAGGATCTCAGGCCATGCGTGCCTGCCAAAAACCACAGCATACAGAAGCTCAGGCCTGAACCTTGGGGATCTTGTCCCTAAGCCCCTTCGTATTCTTCTCCACCAGCTTCCGCGCGATCATGATCTGATGTCCGCAACCCAGGCATTTCAGGCGGAAATCCGCGCCGACGCGCAGGATCTCCCACTCCTGGCTCCCGCACGGATGCTTTTTCTTTAATTTAACGATCTGACCTACCTCATAGTCCATGTGCACAACGCCTCCGCTTTCTGATTCATCCCGCGAATCAGCGTTCCGACACCCCTCCGCACGTCCCGCGGGGCTGCCTCTGTCCGGGATCCTGCGGTTACAGCTGAATCGCGCCGAGCACCGCTCCGATGCTGTCCTGGATCAGCAGATCCGCATACTTGTCGCGTGGCGTCGGAGATTTATTGATCACGACGAGATGGCTGCCCTCAAAATAGTCGATCAGTCCGGCTGCCGGGTACACCGCCAGCGAGGTGCCGCCGATGATCAAAACGTCCGCATGGGAAATATAGTAGACGGACTCCTGGAGCGTATTCTGATCCAGCCCCTCCTCATAGAGCACGACATCTGGCTTGATCACACCGCCGCACTCACACTTCGGGATATCCCCTTCATAATTCAGCATATAAGCCGCATCATAGCTCTTATGGCACTTCTGGCAGTAATTTCTGTGCACGCTTCCGTGCAGTTCGAGCACCGTCTTGCTTCCCGCCATCTGATGCAGCCCATCGATATTCTGCGTCACAACTGCCTTCAGCTTACCCTTCTGCTCCATTTCGGCAAGCTTCTTATGCGCCGCGTTCGGCCCCTTATCAAGGCAGAGCATCTTGTCACGGTAAAAACGGTAAAATTCCTTTGTGTTCCGCATGAAAAACGTATGGCTTAAAATCGTCTCCGGCGGATAATCGTACTTCATATGGTACAGCCCGTCCACGCTCCGGAAGTCCGGGATCCCGCTCTCGGTGGACACGCCGGCGCCTCCGAAGAACACAATATTATCCGTATTGTCCACAATCTCCTGCAGCTTCTTTACAGCTTCATCCATGAATACTCAGCTCCTCTTCTATCTCTTGCCTCCGCAAATCCTTCCGGTTCCGTTGATCCGCCGCCCCGGTTCGTTCCCAATGTTCTGCAGCCCCTGCCGCATCCCTGCATTCCCGATTTACAGTCCTTTGTCATCTTCCACGATCTCTGTCCTGCCTGCTCCTACTTCGAGACGTACACCTGTGCCAGCTTGCCCATCACTGCAAAGCGCGTCGAATCGTCGCCGGTACACGTCGAGAGCGTCACGATACGATCCTCCTTCGTGACCTCCACCTCCCCGGCGTCAATCTCCGAATGCTCAAACGCGTAATCAATAAACTCGTCGAACTGCTCGTCGGTAAAGGCGGTCTGATATGTAAGCCCTGTCTTGTTCACGACAGTGGCCGCAAAGATCCGGTACTGATAGATAAAGTCCGGCGTGAAGATCCAGAAAAACTTGCTCTTCTCGTACGTGCCTTCCTCCCGGAACTGCTTCAGCTTGCCGAACATGGAGCCGTTCTTCATGTTATGTCCGTACACAATCGTGTTCTGGTCGGTGAGATCCGGCCTGTTCAGATAATTGAGGAACAGGCAGCCGGCAAAGTTGTCCGTTTTCTCAAATGTACGGTGCAGATAGAAGTCGTTGTCTTCCGCCTGCACGACCGGATAGGAAATATCCAGCGCCCGGATCCTCAGCCAGCCGACGATATCCTCGTTCACACTTTCCAGTTCTTCGAAGTCGATCGGGTTCGCCATCACCGGAAGCGTGACCTTCTTGCCGTTCTCCGTAACCGTCTTCACCTCATGCCCGGCAAATTTACCGGCGGCAGAATCTCCCGTGACGCTTCCCACGGAAGCCCCGTCCTCCCCGCTCTCGGCCTCGGCCTCCTCGATGCTCTGGAAAGCCTTGAGCACCTCGTCGTCCTCCAGCGCGTCGAAATCCTCCGTCTGGTTCTCAACGGCGTAGCTGTCCTCGAGATTGTCGTACTCGTCCGAGCCCTTCTTGTACTCCTTGTAGAACCCATACAAGGTGTACCCGGAGAAAATAAACACCCCGAGCGCCACCAGCATCAGAAGCGTCGTCAGGAAATCACCGAATGTCTTTTTTCTTTTTTGCTTTCTTGCCATAGATACCTCCCTTTATTGCTCTCCCCCATTACACCAATCCAGTAGGGATGATCTTCGCCCTACTTGCTGCGCGGCCCGCGTGCTGCGACAGCAGCAAAATACCTCACGCAGGTCTGTGCATAAAAAGTGATTGATCGCGAAACCGCGCTCCGTGCTCATACGTTCGCCCGCCAAATCCTGCCAGCTTCATGCATACATGAAACTGGCTCGCTTGATTCGCCTCACTGCAGGCTTCCAACCGTCCGCGGATATGGGATCACGTCGCGGATGTTCGAGATGCCGGTCAGGTACATGACGCAGCGCTCAAAGCCGAGCCCGAAGCCTGCGTGATGCGTCGTGCCGTACTTGCGCAGATCCATATAATAACGGTAGTCCTCCTCGCGCATGCCAAGCTCTTTGATCCGCTGCTGCAGCTTATCGAAGTCATCCTCTCTCTGGCTTCCGCCGATGATCTCGCCGATCCCCGGCACAAGGCAGTCCATCGCGGCGACCGTCTTTGCAAAAGAAGAGTTGACTTGTCCAAAACGCATTGTTACG
>CANQWV010000013.1 GCA_947627645.1 uncultured Lachnospiraceae bacterium
GCCCGTCATGCCCGGGCGCACCTGGTGCTTGACCATGTAGCGCGGGATCTCCTCGCGGAATTTCTCCACAAACTGTGGGCGCTCCGGCCTCGGCCCGACGAGGCTCATGTCACCCTTCAGCACATTGAAGAGCTGCGGCAGCTCGTCGATGCTCGTCCTCCGCAGCAGCTTGCCCACCGGAGTGACTCTCGGGTCGTTCTTTACGGTCCAGCCGCTGCGCTCCCTCTTGCGCGTCTGCACCTCCATCGAGCGGAATTTGTACATCTGGAAGGGCTTGTTGTGAAGCCCCACCCGCTCCTGACGGAAGATCAGCGGACCCCTCGAGGTCAGCTTGATCAGAATCGCCGCGAGCAGCATGACCGGAGAGAACAGAACGATCGCACACGACGCGCCGACAATGTCCATCACCCGCTTGACCATCATATTAAAGGTGTTCGACAGCGGGACGTGGCGGATGTTAATCACCGGAAGCCCCAGAATATCCTCGGTATAGGGCTTTGTCGGTATGATGTTTCCGTAGTCCGGGATGAACTTGGTGTGCACGCCGGATTTCTCGCACATGGCTACGATGCGCTCCAGCTTGTCGTACTCTTCCAGGCCGAGCGTGATCGCGATCTCATCCGGATGGTTTCCCTCGAGAATATAGCTGAGGCTCTCGATAAAGCCGAGCACCTCTACGTTGCGGTACAGGGTTCCCGGCGGAACGTTGTCGGCAAGGATTCCCATCACGCGGTAGCCCCACTGGGGATTCTGGACGATACGGTCGATGTACTCCTCCGCCGCGCGGCTGTAGCCTACCAGGATGATGTGCTTCTGGTTCAGGCCAAGCCTGCGGGCGTTCATCATCACCAGGCGCACAAGGTTGCGCTCTGTGATGGTCAGCGCGACGTTGAGGAACAGAAACACGATCAGCAGCATACGGGACGCGTCCATCTGATGGATCAGATAGAGGACGGCCATCGCGGACAGACCGCCGATGATGTTTGCCTTCAGGATGTTTCCGCCTTCGAGCCTCCTGCCCTGCATACGCATCGGCGTGTAGAGGTTGCAGGCATAGTACAGCAGCAAAAAAAATGGTACAAGAAGCACAAGTACCATCATATAAACTTCCGGCGGCAGCACGCCGATCTCACGTCCGCCGACGTTTGCCATCATGACATACCACGCCACGAGGTAGGAGAGAATAATCACTCCTGCATCCAGAACCACCTGAAGCCGGTTAAAATATTTCTGATTGTCCTTGATCAAAGTTTTTCACCTCTGAAAGAGTGCCTCAGATTCACACTCTTCTGCACGTCTCAGACGCCGAGCCTGCGGAACGTATTGACCCAGAGCTCCCACTGTATTCTCAGATAATGCGGCAGATTCCTTGCCCGAAACCGCACTTTCTTATCTCTGCGGCACATACGGAATCCTTTGCCGAGGCCTTTGACATATTTCCCAAAATACCCCTTTCGCGCAAAGAAGACCATCTTTACAGCGAACCCGGCCGCCAGGAACGGCAGATTCAACACGATCTGCGGCCAGGGCATATTCTTGTATACCAGATAAACGCTGTTCCGCGAGGAATAACGCAGCTTAAATTCGTTGTAGCCAGAGCCGCTCGTGCCGCTTCCCACATGGCGGACGACAGCCTCCGGGATAAAATAATTGCGGTAGCCGGCGATCCGTGCACGGTACGCAACGTCGACATCCTCCAGATAAGCAAAATGCGCCTCGTCGAACAGACCGATCTCATCAAAAATTTCTCTGCGATAGATCGCCGCTCCGGCGCAGGCCGAGAAAATCTCGCACTCTGTCCGATACCGTTCTGCCGGCTTCCCCTTCCCGCGCGCAAACGCCCAGCCCAGCGCGCAGTAATAATCTCCGGCATTGTCGACGCGGTCCGGATGTTTCATCTTCACCATCTTTGACGCGCAGGAAAAACACCGCGGCTTTCCCTGAATCGCGCGCAGCAGGGTTTCCACAAAAGAAGGCTCGCACACCGTGTCGTTGTTCAAAAGAATCACGTACTCCGTCTGCGTCATCCGGATGCCTTCATTCACCGCCGCGCAAAAACCTCGATTGGAATCAAAGCGGCGCACCGTCGCCTCCGGATAGCGCTCCTTCACGAAGTCAGCGCTCCCGTCTGCAGAACCGTTATCGACCACAATGACCGGAAAGCCCTGAACTGTCTGCTCTCTCAGAGAGTTCAAGCAGGCATCCAGATAGCGCATTCCGTTATAGTTTGGTACTACGACCGTAACTTCCGTCATCATGATAGCCCTCTCGTCGCACCCATCATCACTTTTTCTTCAGCGAATAGTCGCAGGTCATCAGGGAAAAGTTCGGGTTGTAATATGGATCGCCCTCGCTCAGTATCTTATGCCAGCGTTTTTTCATGTAATCAATCTCACTCTTGAAGCGCAGCTGCTTCTCCGGCGTGTCCTCGTAGCCGCGGCTCTTCGACTCGTAGTGGTACATCTCCACATTCGGCTCGTAGACCACCAGGTAGCCCTTGTCCCGCACCTTCAGGCAGAAATCGACGTCGTTGAACGCGATCGCGAGCTTCTCGTCAAAGCCGCCCGCCGCCTCCCACGCGCGTCGGTCCACCATCATGCAGGCCGCCGTCACCGCGCTCAAGTCCTGCTGCAGGATCGCCTTGCGCAGATAACCGCTGCGCTCCCGCGGCATACCGACGAACAGCGCCCCGGCCACGCCGCCGATCCCGACGATCACCCCGGCGTGCTGGATCGTGTCGTCCGGGTAGTACAGCCGGACCCCGGCGATCCCCACCTCGCGGCGCATACACTGCCCGAGCAGGCGCTCCAGCCAGTCCGGCGTGATGACCGTGACGTCGTTGTTCAGGCAGACGATGTAATCTCCCTTCGCGTGCGCGAAACCGAAATTGTTCAGGGCCGAATAGTTGAAGCCCTCTTTCCAATATAATACCCGAATACCGTCTTTTCCGTCAATCTCTTTGTAATATGCAAAAGTTTCCGGCTGCACGCTGTTGTTCTCGATGATCAGAATCTCGTAATTGTGATACGTGCTCTTGCGCCGGATCTCTTCCAGGCACTCCTTCAGCGTCTGCACCTCGTCCTTGTTCGGGATCAGGATCGAGACCAGCGGCTCGCCCGGCAGACGGTACTTCACGCGGTAGAAGCCCGGGAATTTCGTGTCCGTGACCTCCGCGTCCTCCCCGCAGCGCCGGATATGCGCGAGCACCGCCCGCTTCCCGGCGTCGTAGGCGTATTTCTTGCTCAGCGGATTGTCGGCCGTCGAGGCCGCGTGCACACGCCAGTGGTACAGCACCTTCGGCACATGCGCGATCCCCTTCGCCTGCTCCACGCAGCGAAACAGAAACTCGTGGTCCTGCGCCCCGTCGAACGAATCGTCGAAGCCGCCCACGCGCTCCACCAGCGCGCGGCGCACCACGAGAAGGTGACAGATATAATTGTTGGCCCGCAGCAGATCCGGATTGAAATCCGGCTTCAGGTTCGGCTGGAAGCGCTCCCTCGCGGCGCCCCGGATCTTGTCCTCGTCCGTGTATACGAGATCTGCGCCGGAGCGCGAAATCTCCGCGGCCACCTCATACAGCGCATTCTCCGCGAGGAGATCGTCGTGGTCGAGCAGCGCGATGTAATCGCCGGACGCCATCTCTATCGCCAGGTTCGTGTTGCCCGAAAGCCCTAAGTTCTTCTCCAGCTTCCGGCAGCGGATCCGCTCATCCGCAAGGTATTCTTTCACAACCTCCGACGTCCCCGAGCCGTCCTGGCTCCCATCCGCCAGGCAGAGCTCCCAGTGCGGATAAGTCTGCCCCGTCACCGACTCGATCATCTCCCGCAGGAAATTTTCCGGCGTGTTGTAGAGCGGGACGACGACGCTGATGCGCGGCGGATCGGCCCACTTTTTCCGGCGCTGCGCCTCAAGCTCCGAGGACGTCGGCGCATTCGCGGCGCACCACTGCGCATAGTCGACCTCGACCTCCTCCATGCGCTCGGAAAGCCGCACCTTAAATTCACGGAAACCGTACTGGCGCAGGTAGGCAAGGCCCTTTTTTATTGTATAGAAGTTTAAGCTTTTCAGCACCTTACCGACGTCCATGCAGCCCTCCATGATCCCGTCTCGATCATAAATCCCAGTCTCTCCCTCTCAGCGAGCCGTCGTCTCTTCCAAACGGCTGCCGGTCTCCCACGCGCTTCCTGTCGCTTTCCTAGGAAGCAAAGAACGCGTGGATCGCGTCCACGACCCGCTCGCGGTCCTCCTGCTTCAGTCCGTAGAACATCGGCAGGCGGAGCAGGCGCTCGCTGTCCTTCGTCGTGTAGCGGTCCTCCCCGTGGAAGCGGCCGAACTTCTGCCCCGCGGGCGCGGAGTGCAGCGGCACATAATGAAATACCGTATGTATCTCCCGCTCGTGCAGATATTTGATCAGGGCGGCGCGCGTCGGCTCGTCCTTCAGCTTGATGTAGTACATATGCGCGTTGTGCTTCGCGTAGTCCGGCACAAAGGGCCGCTCCAGATACTCCTTGTCCGCAAGATCCTTCAAGCCTTCATGGTAAAACTCGTAGGTCGCCATGCGGTCCGCGTTGATCGCGTCGGCGCACTCGAACTGCGCCCACAGATAGGCCGCGTTCAGGTCGCTCGGCAGATAGGATGAACCGTAGTTGACCCAGGTGTACTTATCGATCTGCCCGCGGAAAAACTTGCTCCGGTTGGTTCCCTTCTCCCGGAGGATCTCCGCCTCCTCGATCTTGTCGTCCTGATGGAATGCAACGGCTCCGCCCTCGCCCATCGAGAAATTCTTCGTCTCGTGGAAGCTGTAGCAGCCGTAGTCGCCGATCGTCCCGAGCGCCCGTCCCTTGTAGTACGCGTCCACGCCCTGCGCCGCGTCCTCCACGACCTGCAGGCTGTGCCGCTTCGCGATCTCCAGGATCTCATCCATCGCGCAGGCCACCCCGGCGTAGTGCACCGGAACGATCACCTTCGTGCGCTCCGTGACGGCGTCCTCGATCAGGCGCTCGTCGATGTTCATCGTGTCCGGGCGGACGTCCACGAACACGAGCGTCGCCCCGCGCTGCACGAACGCGTCCGCGGTCGAGCAGAACGTGTAGGACGGCAGGATCACCTCGTCCCCCGGGCCGATCCCGGTCAGGTGCGCGGCCATCTCAAGGCCGTGCGTACAGGAGGTGGTCAGCAGCACGTGCTCCACCCGGAAGCGCTCCGCCATCCACGCGGCGCACAGCTTCGTAAACTTGCCGTCCCCGCTGATCTTCCCGGCCTCGACGGCCTGTCTCATATATTCAAATTCCTTTCCCGTGAAAGGGGGTATGTTAAAATCGAGCATTCTTCTCCTCCCCAGAGCATTCCTCTATCTGTATCTTGCCTGTATATGAATTTATGAATTGTCTGTCCACGAATCGTCTGTCCCTATAGCAGCCATCCATGAACCGTCGGAATCATCAATCGCCTGTCCCCAAAACTTCGGATCGGCCCATGCCTGTCTGTATTCCATCTGTCCATAAATCGACATTTACAATAATAGTAAAATAACACATTTCTGTCAAGTCTGCCTTTCCATCGCGGGGCTTCTGTGCTAAAATACTGTTGCTGTTCTCTGTGAACAGCAACAGCGCTTCGCGATGCACAGAAATGCTGCATTCAACTATAACAAAATGTTAAAACCACTTTTGCCCGTGTGCGGCGCAAAGATCCATACAAAAAGGAGACTCTGTTTTACATATGAAAAAAATAACGCACTCCCCGCATTTCCGCCCGCTCCTGATCCTCTGGGGCGCGACGGCAGTCAGCTGTCTGTTTGTCTTCCGGTATTTCCTGTTCGGAGACTATCTCGTCGTCTTCAACGACGCAGCCTCAGACACCCGCCAGCAGTACCTGATGCAGTACGCCACGATCGCGAACCATCTGCGCGACGGCAATCTGTCGCTCTGGGATATGAACATCGGCTTCGGGGCGAGCGTGTTCGCGCTCAATCTCTTCAATGTATTTCTGGCTCCGGTCTACCTCGGCGGCGCGGTCCTTGGTTCCGGACATATCCCGAGCCTGCTGCTTTACATGACGATCGCCCAGATCTTCCTCGCCGGAACCTTCTGTTATCTTTTTCTGAATGAATTTTCCGTCTCGGCGCCCGGCCGGGTTATCGCTTCCTATCTATATGCTTTTAACGGCTATCTCATCATCTGGGGACAGCATTACCAGTTCGGCTCCTTCGTCGTCCTGCTGCCGCTCCTTCTGTTTCTGCTGGAGCGCGCGGTCCGCAGGAAGAAATGCAGCCTGGCCGCGCCGTTTCTCGTGGCGGTGATGATCTGCAGCAGCGTCTATATGTCGTATATGGCGCTCATCCTGGCCGGGCTCTACATTCTCTGGCGCGCCATCCTGGAGGACGGCAGGCCGGCTGTCCGGGTGCGCCTGTTTCTGACGCACTGCGGAGAGCTTTTGCTGGGCATCGGCATCGGCGGGGTTATCTTTCTGCCGATGGTCCGTTTTCTTCTGACCGTCAGCACGCGCCTCGACAGCAGCAAGCCTCTGCTGGAGCGCCTCATAAGCTACTGTTCCCTGTTTCCAGCCACGTTTTACCGGACGGCGCTTTTCCGCTTTTTCTCAACGGCGTTCGAGGGCCTGCAGCAATATAAAGGCTACTCGAATCTCTATGAGGCCCCGGCCTTGTTCTTCTCGGCTCTGTTCGTGATCCTCGCTTTGCAGTATCTCTTCACAATCCACCGCCAGGACAGTTCAAAGAAGGCAAAGCTTCTGCAGTACCTTGCCGTTCTGCTGCTCGTGTTCTTTTTATTTGTGCGCCTTGGATCCTCCATCTTCAACGCGTTCGCTTACCCGTTCTCGCGGCATACGTTCATTTTTATGCCGCTGTTCGCGCTCGTGACGGCCAAAATGTTCGACCAGACCGTCCTGCGCCGCGGGGTCAGCCTTCCGGCCCTGTTCCTCGCGGCCGCGCTTATCGTCTATGTGCATATGACCGCGTTTCATCAGATGCCGGAGCCGGAGCTTCGAAGCAGCGTCCTCCTCATGGGCGCACTGGCCCTTGCAATGGCGCTGCTCCTGCTTCTGGTTCGCTTTCTCGGCGAAAACCGTCTGAGACTGCGCCGCACCATCGCGGCGCTTCTGTTCCTCTGCGTCATGGCGGACGCCTCCTGGGAGGCAAAGCTCTGCTACAACAAGCGCAATCTGCTCACGACCTCAGACGCAGGCTACTGGGGCGGCCTGTATGACCCGGACGTCACGGCGGCCCTCAGCTACCTCAGGGAAGCAGACTCCTCGCTCTACCGCGTGGAAAAGGATTATTACAGCGGCAGCTTCTGCATGGACGGGCTTGCGCAGGGATACCGCGGCATCAGCGCCTACAATTCCACCCCCAACCGCAACATCGAGGAATTCGTCAACCTGGTGATCCGGAATTTCCCGATCATGGCCCGCTACGAGTATACCTTCCGACAGATTGGCTACTACACCGGACACAGCACCCTGTTCGGCATCAAATATCTGTTGTCAAAAAATCCGTCGCTTGCATTGGACGGCTTCCGGAAGATCAATCAGTTCGGGGGGATTTCTCTCTATCAGAATGAGGACGTGTCCTCCTTCGCCCGCTTTTATACGAAAGCCGGTGACAGCTCCGTGCTCAGCCAGGCCTATGGAAAAGCCGACCTGGAGACGATGCTGCTGGATGTGGCGCTGCTCGACGTCGGGGAAGCCAGCGGTGACAGGGAGTCCGGCGAGATGGACACAGGCAGCGGGACTGTCGCCGACAACACCAACAACAAAGAGGCCAGCAGCAAAAATCTTCTTTCTTCGCTCATCCGTGAGATTACCGGAACAGAGGCATACTCTGCGGACGAACTGCTCGCGGACTACGCGCTGGAGGAAATCACAAAACTGAAAAAAATAAATGCAAATGGCAGCTCAGACGCCGTACATATCCCGATCGACCAGAAAGCGCTCGCGGACTATGAGCATATCTACCTGGAGTTCGATATCAAAACCCCGGAGGTCAGCGATATCACGGTCAATATCGACGACCCGCTCGAATATCATTTCCGGACAGAGTCCGGCAAGACCAAACATGTGCAGATTCCCGTTCCCGCCTCCTATGAGGAAGTGGAGCTCAGCCGTTACGGCGGAATGCTCTCCGGGAAAATCTTCAATCTCCGCCTGCTCGGCTCCAAGCACGCGCCGGCGCAAGAGCAGCCGCAATCGGAGGACGCGTATGCAATGTCCGGGAGCAATGCTGAGAGCACTGCGGCGCAGGCTGAGATTCATGTACCCGACACCTCGAACGACTCCCGGATCTCAGGCACAGTCAGCGCCAAAACCGGCGGCTTCCTGTTCCTTCCGATCCCTTACGAGGACGGCTGGTCCGCCACCGTAGACGGAGAGGCGGCCGAGATCCTGCGCACCGACGTCGGCTTTGTCAGCATTCCCATGACAGCCGGCGAGCACAGCTTCTGCTTCACCTACCATCAGCCCTGGATGCGCGCCGGATTCTTCCTCAGCGTTCTCTCCCTCGCGCTCTGGCTCGTCCTGCTGGCGCTGCACTTCATTTCAGGTATTAGGACCGCGAAAGAAGCTTCTTCGCCTGTTTCTTAAGCTGCTCCTTGAAGGGGATGTTCGCGTCTGCGATCTTCCGTGCGACCCGGTAGGCCGACGTCCCCTTCATCACTTCGATCGACGCCTTGAGCGCGGCGTTCTCCTGCCTCAGGCGATTTCTCTCGGCGACTCCGCCCCGGCCTCCCACCGAGGGATTCGCGAGCGCAAGCCCCTGGAAGATAAAGTCATAATCCACGGGTTCGCGATGCTCTTCTTTTTCCCTCCGGCTGCCGCTGCCGAGCGTCTGCGCCCTGTCTCGTGCGGTTCCGTCCGGCAAATCCAGATCCCTGTCCGAAACCTGTTCCTCGCTCAGCGGCCGCCCTGCGTCCTGCAAAAGCTCCTCGTAGAGCGCGCGATAGTCCTCGCACATCCGGGCGACACTCTTTAACTCTATCTTTTCGACCGCACGCTTCTTCCCGGCATATTCCTCCGGATTGTTCTGAATCCGGTGAAGCAAGTCCAGAATCTCCTCTGGCTGCGCGTCCCGGCTCACCAGCCAGCCGCCGCCCGTCCTGCGGATGCGCTCTCCCACCGCTCCGATGTCCGTCCCGACCACCGGGATCCCGTTCATCCACGCCTCAGAGACGGTGTAGCAGAAGGTCTCGGGCCAGATCGGCAGAATACACACCACATCGATCTGGTTGTCCGCAAGGAGCTGCGGCAGCTCTTCTTTTTTATAGGTGGAGCTGAAAAAGCAATTGTCCTGATGAATCTCCGCGATCTGCTTATCCCCGATCGCGCCCAGCACAAACCAGTTGATCCGAGACTCGTCCATCGGGATCAGCTTCCGCGCCATCAGGCTTCCTTTCTGCGGAACCATGCCGCCCAGAAAGGCCACGTTCAGTCGCCCCGGCTCCCCGAACCTGCGCCGGTACTCTCCTTTAACGCTCTGGCCGTCCGTGTACACGTTCTCTCCATGCTTTACGTACACCTTGATCCGAACCGGCCCGTCCGAGAGAAGCTCCGAGCTGACGCGCAGATCGATCCCGCACATCAGGGCGTCCGGATCCCCGAAGGCGTCCACGATATCCGGCCTGGCCGTCTTCTGCGTCAGGAAGCAGTCCTTCCTGCCCTGCGCGTCGGTCAGCTCCACGAAAAGCTCCGTCTCCTCATTTTTGATCCCGGGCAGATAAGCCCAGCCCTTGATGTCATTCAACCCCTGATCCGCACCGACGACACGGTCGAGCTTCATTTTCAGATTGGCGTTTTTGACCGCGTTCTGCGGCGGCAGGACATGAACCACCTCTCGTTCAAGCTTGTCCTCCCCGTGCGGGATCACCCTGCAGTGCGCAAGCCCCGGGAAATACCCAAGCAGGATCTCCTTCGCGCTCTCGGAAGGAAAGATCAGCTCCCGGCAGCCGCGCAGCACCCGCTCGCTCTCCCTGCGCCACAGCTTCAGATAGTCCGTCTGCGGCGAGATTCCTTTCTTTTTCCAGAGGCAGGTCCGGCAGCGCTCCGCACAGCTGCCGGAAACCTCTGAGCCGCCGACCTGCCGCGCACCGTTATTTTCATTTCCATCGGCATGACCGCTGGAAGCCGCAGAGCCGCCGGCCTGCTGCGCACCGTTATTTTCATTTCCATCGGCATGACCGCTGGAAGCCGCAGGGCTACCGGCCTGCCGCGCGCAGAAATTCCCGTCCGCGTCCAGCAGAAGGATCGTCGGGCACGCATAATAGTAATCGTGCAGCGTCGCGATCACCGGGATCCCCAGCGCCTGCGCCGCCTCGTAAATCTCCAGCGAGAGATCCTGTGTGTGATGCACATGAACCAGATCGATTGCAAACGCCCGCAGCACCTCGTCGCAGATCCTGCGGATCCGGCTGTCCCGGAACACCGGGAACTGCGGCGCCTCCCCAATCTCAAAGCGCAGAAGCAGCTCGTCCTGCCCCATGTAGGCCGTCACGCACAGAGTCTCCTCGTCCCGCGCCATCACGAAGACATTGTACTCCCCGCAGAGGCCTTCCATCAGCTCGCGCACATGGATCTGCGTCCCGCCGATGTTGTTGAACGCGCGCTCCCGGAAATCAAAGTGCAGGAAATACAGCAGATTTTTCTTGCCATTGTGAAGCTTCGTGTACAGCACAATATTGTCACGGATCTCCTGATCCGGATTTTCCATACAGTACAGGTGGTTGCGGCGCATCTGCTCCGGGTAGCGCGCTTCAAGGATTGCCGTGTGCGCTTCGAGGAGCGCCCGCTTCTCCTCCGTCTCGAAGGAACCGGTTCCCTTGTGATAGACAAAGGTGTCGTCGCACATCACATGGTGATAGCCGGCCTGCTCCGCGCGGTTGCAGAAATCATTCTCCTCGCCGTAGCCGCGCCCGAACGTCTCCGCATCGAAATCGCCAATGTCGTCGATCACACAGCGCTTGATGAACATACAAAAGCCTACCGCGACCGTGATCCTCGGATACCGTCTCAGGCTGCAGCGCTCGATCAGGGCCGCATACTCGTCGATCGTCAGATGCTCCGGCACCGGATTGTCCTGGCACATCACGGGCACCGAGCACAGCGTCGCGCTGTTCGAGAGCGGCGTCACCGTGCCGATGCTGTCGTCGCGGTATGCGCAGGCCGCGATCTTGTCCAGCCAGCCCGCCGTGACGACCGTGTCCGAATTCAGCAAGAGAACGTCCCGATCCTGCGACAGCGCCATGCCCTTATTCACATTCCCGGAGAATCCAAGATTTTTCTCATTGTGCAGCACCAGAATATGCTCGCCTGCAAGCGCGTCGAGATAAGGCCGGATGCGCTCGTCCGGGCTGCAGTCGTTGATCAGAACCAGCCTGTGCTTCCCCAGATCCGTGTGCTTTTGTATGCTCGGGATGCAGCGCTGCAGATCCTCATATCCATTATAAATCGGGACGATGATGTCCACTGCTTCTGTCTTTCTGTTCATCGGCAACCTCCTCAAAGAAACGGAAACCTTCGGCGCGGCCTGGCCAAAAGCCCGTTGGCCCGCGCAAGCGCCTCCTCCACCGAGAGCACTTTGATCTCCCCGGAAATCGTGAGACGGTCTGCTCCCGCGTCGCGCTTCACCCGGTAAATCGGGTCGAATGTGAGGAAGAGATCCCCCTCCGGCGTCGCGGCGGCCGCGTTCTCCGCCTGAAGCTTTGCCGTCGTCCTCTCGGCGTCGATCCGGCAGATGCAAGGCTTCCCCTCCAGCGGGTCGAAGCGCACGGAGCGCACCCCGGAAAACTGCCCCAGGTCAAAGCTCACGGAAAACGCCCCGTCCGCCAGCTCTGTCTCCGCCACCAGCTTCTGCTCCTCCGAATATCCGTTCCCGGTATCCACGAAAAGCTGGCTGATCATGTGCTCCTTCTCGCGCAGCCGCTGCCGGAACTCTTCAATCGAGATGCCGATCTCCGGACGGCTGAAGCGGAGCATCCGGTTCGCACCCACATACTTCTCTGCGAAATGCGTCGACCAGTCCCAGAAAACCCTGTCCATGCCCGTGTCGATTCCAAACTCCGCCAGAAAATCCGTCTTCGGACACTGCTGTTCCAGCGCGGGATAATTGCTGTACAGCTCGTTGACCGCGCGCCACAGGACAAAAGGAACCGGAACCGGGAAGTCAAAAATCCACTCACAGTCGATCACCTGATATCCCTCACCCGTCTCAAAAAGGTTGTCCAGGATCAGGTCGATGTTGGCCGGACAGATGCACGCCGCATCGCCCGCAGGCTCTTCCTCTCCAAAAACCTCCCGAAACCTTTCGCGCTCGGCTTCCGTCCTCTCGCTCATGAAACAGAAGCGAATGCCATTCTCCGATTTATTGTCTGCAACCTTGCCCACAAGCTCCTTCACCGCCGCAAGGTCTCCCTTTTGCACGGCGTCCGCTGCGAGCTGCGCCAGGCTCTTCTGCTCCAGAAACGGATAGACGATCCCGTCTCCCTCGGCCGTCCCTCTCAGCGGACGCCAGGATCCGCAGTCATACTCCTGCCAGGAAAGCATCCTGGCGATGTGCCGCCCTGCGGCCTCGGTCATCGCCCTTTTCACGACAACCCGGCGTTCCCGCGCTCTGCTCTGCCCGGCGCCTGCCTGCACTTTTCCCAGCTTCCCTGTATGTCCAGCACCAGGCGTCTCTTCTACTCGCTTCTTTGTATGCCCGACAGCAGCTGGATCCTTCTCCTGACTTTCGGCTAGTTCAGCGCCAGCTGTCTCTTCTCGCTGATCCCTCGCCTGTTCGGAAGCAGCCTGATCCGCCCGTCCTCTCGCTGTCTCTCCGGCGATGTCTGCGGCTTCCCGGCGCTTCTCAATCAGCGTCGCAATCGAGAATTCATCCGCCCGATCCGTGCTCAGCTTCACATACTGAATCTCGCGCTGCGCCTGCAGGGGAGCTGCGCTCATCTCGATCAGGAAGGAATTCGCGAACTGCGCCATCACGCCCTCCGCGGACAGCGTCGCAGCCATCTTCGTCTCTTCAAACAAGGCCATACGATATTTCGTGAAATTCCAGGTCGGCCGCCCGTACCGCTGTTCCTTCAGGGAAGCGTCCGTGAAGATCTCCTGCGGAAACTTGTAATCCGGATAAGGATAATAAAATTTGTAATAGGGCAGGCCGCAGCGCTTCATCAGCGCCTCCCACTCTCCACGCGAGAAGGTGCGCGCCCCGCTGCTCTTCTCGTATCCGCGGATCCCGTCAAAATAACCGTCCGTGTGATCCTCCGGCGCACCGGCAAAATATTTCAGGCCAAGGCGGTTCTCGATCGCGACCAGGATCACGCCGTCCGGCTTCAGGAAGCGGCGGATATTTTCTAAAAAGCTGCCGTAAGGGTCGTCCCCGGGCGTAAAGCTCTCGGCATATTCAAACACGCCGTTCAGGATCACATAGTCAAACAGGCCGTCAAACTGCATATCGTTCAGATTGCCGACCCAGATTTCCAAATTCTCATATACTTTGTGCCGCTCAAAATTAACCTCCGCGCGCCGCTTCGACAATTCCACAGAAATCACGCGCGCCATGCGGCGGCAGAGAAGTCCCGTGACCGCCCCGCAGCCGGAGCCGATCTCAAGACAGGCCGCCCCCTCCGCGAACGGATACCAGTTCAGGATGTTTTCCCTCACCCTCGCGAAATGGTAGAGGACGGGAAAATTCGTAGCATCCTGCCCCTTGGCAGAATCGCCGCGAGTGCCCGCCTCCGTCGGAAACGGCAGCCCGGACTTCGCGATCTCCAGCAGTTCATTTTCCACATCCCCGTCGGAATACAGATCCTTTCCTTTATAATAATCCAGCTTCAGCTTTGCCATAGCCGCTCCTTTTCTCACGACAACGTCACCCTGGAATTCATATCATAGTAGCCCACCGTATTGCGGTCTGAGACCACCGTAAGGCTGCAGACGTCGTAGAGCCGATGAAACACGGTAAACTCGCCGTTCCGGTAGCCGGTGCACCCGAGCGAGATCAGATACTCGCCGCCCTGCAGATCGAGCGTCTGGGTGAAGGTGATCTCCTGGCTCTCCCCGGCCTTTTTCCCCTGCACGTCCGCTTTTTCGTACATCGTGTTGGTGCCCGTGATCTCGATGCCCTGCAGATTCTTGATCGTGAATGCGTAGATCGGTTCTTTGATCTCCTCGTAGAATTCCACTTTCATCTTCACGGAAAATTCCGTGCCCTTCATCAGCGTGTCCGTGATGAGGCCGTTCTCATCAATCACCGCATAGTCCGTGATCTCCGCACCCTTCTCCCCATATTCGAGCAACTGCGGATTCGCGGCCAGCGAATTCTTCCACGGGCCGGAAGTCCCCTGCAAGCCTGCATCTTTCTCTGAGTCGGCAAATCCCGGAACAGCCGCTTCCTTCCCCGAGCCAGCAAGCCCTGAAGCGGCTGCAGCCTTCTCTGAGCCGACAAACCCTGGAGCAGCTGCATTCTCTTCCGTGCCGGCAAGCCCCGGAGCGGCTACAGCCTTCTCTGAGCCGACAAACCCTGAAGCAGCTGCATTCTCTTCCGAGCCAGATATCTCCTGCGCCGCCACCGCGCCGCCGTCCTTCTCCGGGTCGTACTGGTGCACAAGCACTTTTTTATAGAGATCGACGGCCTCCTTCGGCGCACCTTCGAATATTTTTCTTCCCTGGTTCAGCAGGATCGCCCGGTCACAGTATTTCGTGATGCTCCCGAGGTCATGGCTGACGAAGAGGATCGTCCGCCCCTGCTTTTTGAATTCCTCAAACTTGCGGTAGCACTTTGCCTGGAAAAACACATCCCCGACCGAGAGCGCCTCATCGACGATCAGGATCTCCGGATCGATGTTGATCGCGACGGCGAACGCCAGCCGCACAAACATACCGCTCGAATACATTTTGACCGGCTGATGTACGAAATCCCCGATATCGGCAAAAGCCAGGATATTCTCCAACCTGGCGTCGATCTCCTCCTCCGAGAAGCCCATCATGGTACCGTTCAGGTAGACATTCTCGATCCCCGTGTACTCCATGTTGAAGCCTGCGCCCAGCTCCAGCAGCGCCGAGATGCGCCCGTCGACCACGGCCTCGCCCTGCGTCGGGTTCAGCACCCCGGTGATGATCTTGAGGATCGTCGATTTGCCGGCTCCGTTCGTCCCGATGATGCCGACCGTCTCGCCCTTGCCGATGTCAAAGCTGACGTCCGTGAGCGCATAGTGCTCCCGGTAGCATTTCTTCCTCGTCAAGCCAAGGCTCTCCTTCAGGCGATCCGAGGGCTTGTCATAGAGCTTATACAGTTTCGAGAGATGATCCACATGGATCGCGATATCATTCGCCATGTTTTATTCCTTCTGCAATGATTCAATTCGTTTTTCGTACACAGAACAACAAGAACAACAGCATTTAACGCCCTGCCAGGCAAACTATGCGAGGCTTTCGTCATCGAGATGCAAGCTAGCTCAATTCGTGAGGAGCAAACGCTTTTATCGCGACGAACGAATTGTGATAGGCGCTTGCATCGAGATAGAAAACGAGCGCTTGTTTGCGGGCAGGGCGTCAAATGCTGTTCGTCCGGTGCGAACACGGCTCAAAGCACATCCGCAAAGTGTACCTTCAGCCGCCTGAACACCCACATCCCGAACAGAAACGCCCCGACCGTGAAGCCCCAGAAATACAAGGTCCACAGCGGGCGCTCCCAGAACCAGTGCTTGTAGATGAACGCGTCGCGATATCCCGCGACGATATAATAGACCGGATTCAGCTTAAGAATCTTCAAGATCGTCGGGTGCGCCGCCAGCATATTGTCCGCAATCCACATGATCGGCGTCATCCAGATGCCTACCTGCAGCGCAATGTTGATGATCTGCGCGAGGTCGCGGAAAAACACGACGATCGCGCTCGTCGCGTAGCAGAGCCCGAGCGTCAGCAGGAAAAGTCCCGCCGTATAATACAAAAGCTGGAGATAATACAGATCCGGAAAATGTCCGTAGAAGCAGTACAAAAGCGCGATAAAGAACACAAAAAACAGGTGGACGAACAGCGCCGAGATCAGCTTCACGATCGGAAGCACGCTGATGTTGAAGACCACCTTTTTCACCAGATAACTGTATTCGATCAGTGCGTTCGTGCCGCCGTTCAACGCATCCTGGAAGAAAAACCACGGCACGATGCCCGCCACCAGATACAACACAAACGGCACCGGAAGCGTATCCTGGTTCGCCCGGAATCCCACCTGGAACACGAACCAGTACACCAGCACCGTCACGACCGGCTGAATGAACGCCCAGACAATCCCCAGGTACGAGCCCGCGAATTTCTTCCGGAAGTCATTTTTTGCCAGCTTATAGATCATTCGCCGGCTCTGGTAAACCTGAACCGGCAATGAATTCTCTTTCTTCATATCACAAAGCTCCTGTCCGGTAATTATACGGTTCTCCCTGTAATTACCGATAGCTTTTTTGTTTGTATGCGCGCAGCCCTCCCCAGTTCTTGTCCTTCTCTGACATGATCAGCTCCATCCCTTCCGGGATCGGCCACTCGATCCCGATGTCCGGGTCGTCGAAGCGGATGCCGCCCTCGTCGTTCGGATGATAGAAATCCGTGCATTTGTAGGCAAACTCCGCATAGTCAGAGAGCACGAGAAAACCGTGCGCGAAATTCTTCGGGATGAAGAACTGCTTCTTATTCTCCGCAGACAGGATTACTCCGTGCCATTTGCCGTAGGTCGCGGAGCCCTTGCGCAGATCCACCACAACGTCAAACACTTCGCCAGAGACGACACGCACAAGCTTATCCTGCGGATAGTTGATCTGAAAATGCAGGCCGCGCAGCACGCCCTTCCTCGACGCCGACTGGTTGTCCTGCACGAAGATCTGGTCGATCCCGGCCTCCTTGAAATCATTGTAATTGTAGGTCTCCATAAAATAGCCGCGGTCGTCCCCAAACACCGCCGGGGTGATGACCTTCAGGCCCTCGATCGCACACGTCTCCACTGTTATCTTGCCCATGTTTTCTGATTCCTTTCTGCATTTGTCATCTTCTGCACCCTACAGCCCTTCCGCAACCTCGATCATGTACTTCCCGTACGCTGTCTTCAGCAGCGGCTGCGCCAGCGCGATCAGCTGCTCCTTGTCGATGAAGCCCCTCTTGTACGCAATCTCCTCGATACAGGAAATATAAAGCCCCTGGCGCTTCTGGAACGCCGCCACGAAATCCGACGCGTCCAGCAGGGAATCATGGCTGCCCGTGTCGAGCCACGCGAACCCGCGCCCCATCGTCTCCACACGGAGCTGTCCGCGGCGCAGATACTCATTGTTCACGCTCGTGATCTCGATCTCCCCGCGCGCGGAGGGCTCGACCTTCTTCGCGATCTCCACGACGCTGTTGTCGTAGAAATACAGCCCCGGCACCGCGTAATTCGACTTCGGATGCTCCGGCTTCTCCTCGATTGAAAGCGCTCTCCCGTCCTCGTCGAACTCGACGACGCCGTACTCCCGCGGATCGCGCACATAGTAACCAAAGATCGTCGCGCCCTCCTCGCGGGACGCCACGTTCAGCAGCAGCTTCGAAAAGCTCTGTCCATAGAAAATATTATCCCCGAGCACGAGCGCCACACGGTCGTCCCCAATGAATTCTTCGCCGATCAGGAACGCGTCCGCCAGTCCGCGCGGAGTCTCCTGCACCGCATAGGACAGCTTCAAGCCAAGCTGCTCGCCCGTCCCCAGAAGCTCCCGGAACACCGGCAGATCCCGCGGAGTCGAGATGACCAGAATCTCGCGGATGCCCGCCAGCATCAGCGTCGACAGCGGGTAATAAATCATTGGCTTGTCATAGACCGGAAGAATCTGTTTGGACACCGCTTTTGTCAGCGGATAAAGCCTCGTGCCGGAACCTCCGGCCAATATGATTCCTTTCATTTGTACATCTCCTCGTAATACTTCTGGTAGTCCCCGCTCGTCACGTTCTTCATCCATTCCTCGTTCTCGAAGAACCAGCGGATCGTCTTGCGGATGCCTTCCTCAAACATCGTCTCCGGCTCCCAGCCGACCTCGGCGCGGATCTTATCCGGCGCGATCGCATAACGGCGGTCGTGCCCCTTGCGGTCCGTCACGTAGGTGATCAGCTTGTCGCTGACCAGCTCCCTGCGCGGATCGTCCTGCGGCAGCATCTCCCGCAGCGTGTCCAGAATGATATGTATGATCTGGATGTTCTGCCTCTCATTGTGTCCGCCGATGTTGTAGGTCTCGAACAGGCGGCCCTTCTCCTGCACCATGTCGATGCCCTTCGCGTGATCCTCCACGTACAGCCAGTCGCGCACGTTCTTGCCGTCGCCGTAGACCGGAAGCTCCTTGCCGTGCAGCGCGTTGTTGATAATCAGCGGGATCAGCTTCTCCGGGAACTGATACGGGCCGTAATTGTTGCTGCAGTTCGTGATGTTCGCCGGGAAATGATAGGTATCCATATAGGCCTTCACCAGCATATCCGAGGAAGCCTTGCTCGCCGAGTACGGGCTGTGCGGCGCGTACGGGGTCGTCTCGTAGAAATACTCGCCCTCGTTCTCCAGCGAGCCATAGACCTCGTCCGTGGAAACGTGCAGGAACTTCTTGTCCGGCTTGAACGTCCCGTCCGGCAGCTCCCAGGCTGCCTTCGCCGCGTTCAACATCACGAGCGTGCCCAGCACATTCGTCTTCACAAAGACCTCCGGATCGCGGATGCTGCGATCCACATGACTCTCCGCCGCGAAATGCACGACACGATCGATGTCGTTCTCCTCAAAGATCTGGTTGATCGCCGCGGAATCGCAGATGTCCGCGCGGACGAACGTATAGTTGTCCCTGTTCTCGATGTCCTTCAGATTTTCGAGGTTCCCCGCGTAGGTCAGCTTGTCCACGTTGATGATGCGGATACTGTCGCCGTACTTGCGGAACATATAGTGAATATAGTTCGAACCGATAAAACCGGCCCCGCCTGTGACGAGATAAGTCCTCATGGTCCATCCTCCATAGATTATATTTTTGATATTTTTGAAAGTCTGTGGTTCAGTATAACATTAACAGGGCAGGATTTCAAGCTCCGCTTCGCGCTTTATCGCTTTCGCTGCGGCGCCTGTTCCTGTTTTTCCCCTTCTATACGACCGCCTCAATCAGAAGCTTATCTCCCACCACGATCTCTTTCACGCCGATTTCTTTCTTCTTGTTGAAATTAAAACTGATCAGATAGCCTTTTTTCTGTCCATAATCGTCGAGATAAGAAGCAAGCTGCTGCTCTCCGCGGCTGTTGTACTCGTCGCCGCGCCAGATTTTCATCTCAATCACAAACTGCTCTCCGCAATAGTCCACGATGAGATCCGTCCTTGTCATGCTTCTGGTTCTGGCCTCGATGTAGTAATTTCCCACCCCGTTGATGATCGGACGCAGGTAGAGCAGGAAATAAGCCCGACCATCCTCCTCCAGGAACGTCTCTCCCCTGTCTCCGTAGAGCTCGTGAAAATGCCCGGCAAACTTCTCCAGAATCCGCTTCATGTTTAAATGGCCATCCACAACAAATTGATTTTTGCTCAGCAGCGATTTCTTATAGATTTCCTGATTGCGGAACTCTTCCTCAAAAAGGTACAGATTGTACAGCCTTGTCTCAAAGATCCGATTGGCGATCGCCACGGTTCCATTCTGATTCCTGATGAAGCCAAACATCGAGGCCATGTCAAGCTCTGCTGAATCAGGGTTGTATGGAATGGGCCTGCCGGTAAAGAGAATATCCTTCAGGATGGAATTCAGCGCCGGATAATTCCTGAGCTTTCCTACCATCGACTCAAACAGCGTGTTTTTTTCTGTGAGCAGCAGATTCTCTGCCAGCAAAAACCCATCCTTCGTCCACGCCGCGGTTTTCGTGCCGAACTCCGCCTGTATACTCACCTTCTCATCGATCAGCTGGCACAAACGCGAAACAAGAAACGGATATCCGGAGGTATCCTGGTAAATCCTGTCCGCCATCGCCTCTACATCCATACCCGTGTGGTAATCCGCTTCGTACTCGCGAAGCATTCCCTCAATTCCTTCTCTGGGAAGGCTCATGTCAAGTTCAAAATCGGCAGCAATATTCCACGGGCTGTTTAACTTGTGCTCTTCCTCCGGGCGAAGCTTATATCTTAAGTTTTTCACATCGTACACACCCGCCAGGATGACCGACTGAAAGGTGGGCTGCTCATCACGATCAATATAATAGGCCCTCAGCTGCGACAAAAAATCAAGAAAAACCTGATTATTCGACGCACTGTCCACCTCATCGATCAAAAGGACAAGCGGTCTGTCCGATTCAAGGCAAATGTCGCTCAGCCCCTCAAAAAGATTTTTCATTGTGAAGCGCTCGTTTCTCTTAAACGAACTCTCACTCAGCTGATCGGCGACTGCTCTGACTTTCTCTGTCATAGCTGAAGCATTTGCTTTGAATGCCCTCAGAAAAGAATTTAAAAAGGAAACAGAAAAATTGTTTTCGTTTTCAAATTCCACCGCGCTGAATTTTTGAAAATCCATCAATACAACAAAATACTCTTCCCTCAGATACCTGGAAAGAGCTCTCAAAGTCGTCGTCTTCCCATACTGTCTGGCACGATTGATCGTGAAGTACTTCCCCTCGTCAACCAGACCCTTTATGCTCTCCAGCCGTTCCTCAATGTTTACCATATAATGCTTTTCCGGTATACACACGGCGGCGGTATTAAACTTTTTCGCCATAACAGCTGCTCCCCCTTTTCGAAAACCTCGCACGGAAGATCAGGCGGCAGACTACGTCTCTTTGCTGCCTGAATATAAAAGGTACAAGGCTGTTTTATTGCATTTTAAATATGTGTACGAGCGAAAAAAAGTAAAAAATTTTAAATTTGCACGGCCTGATTCTGTATCTTGTTTCGCCATGCACGCCGCAGACCGCCTTTCCGCTTCGCTTCAAGGCTATTCGCTGCTTGCGCAGCTCCTGTCTGCGGCTGCGACGCGAAGCTAGTCCTTTAGGGAATGGGCGTTCCGCCCATTCCACCGAAGCCATATGATAGTCCTTTGCAAATAAATTTGCACGGCCTGATTCTGCATCCTGTTTCGCCATGCATGCCGCAGACCGCCTTTCCGCTTCGCTTCAAGGCTATTCGCTGCTTACGCAGCTCCTGTCTGCGGCTGCGACGCGAAGCTAGTCCTTTAGGGAATGGGCGTTCCGCCCATTCCATAGAAAGCAAATCATAGCCCTCCGCAAATAAATTTGCTCGGTCTATGGTTTGCTTTCTATGCATGGCGAAACTTTTGGGTCACATCTCTGGTACCGGGGTTGGGCGCGAATTGTCCCAGACCGAGCTCACGTCGAAGAGATCGCTCACCATATCCGGATTGTAGTACATCCGGTAGCCGTCGAGATTGCGGCGGCCCTGGCGCATATACGTGTCGCCGAACTGCACCCAGTACTGCGAGGAGTCCACGTTGCAGAAAATATTGAAGCCCTGTCCTTTCAGATAGGAAAAATATTCGTTGTCGCTCGTGTAAGGCTGCCAGTCCCCGATGTCGGCGCCGAACGCGAAAATGATGACGTCCGTGTTCCCGACGACGGAGGCCACATTCTCCTGCCAGCGCTGTGTGTCCTGCATAACCTTGTCGATGCCGGCCGCGGTCGGCGAGATATGGCCCCAGGTGTGGCTCGCGAATTCCCAGCCGTCCGCTTTCATCGCCTCGGCCACGGCGCGCGCATTGTCGACCTCCTGCTGCCAGGCGGCCTCGTCGAAATCCGGGTGCGCGTCGAAGAATTTCTGCTGGTACTCCGTGACGCGGGAGGCCTCCTTTGTGCGGTAGACCTCGTCGGTGCGGTAGCCGAGCACGCCCTCGTACCCGGTCAGCGCGATGATGCCCTTGTGCCCGCGGTAAGAGAAATCCGGGTGCTCGTCCACGAACGTGTCGATCCACGGCACCAGATCGTAATCCCCGATGGAAATGCTTCCGTCGTCCTCCACATAGGTATTCTTGACGTCCCCGTTCTCATCGACGATCAGCTTCTGCGCAAAGCCGTCGCCGTCCATATAATGATAATAGCTCACATCGTCCTGCGAGAGCACAAACGGCTTCTTGCCCGGCGGAAGCATGATCTCGCCGCGCGACACGGTGCCGTCGCTGTTCACCGTGCACATATCGTGCAGGCTCACCATCACATAGCCCTTCGCATACATCGATTCCATGATGCCGGCGAATTCGCTCAGCGTCGTCATGACCTGATTGTAGCCGCCCTCGTCCTCGTCCCCGTCGAACGCCTTGGACGGATCCTTGACCATCGTATGAAAAAATACGTGCGTGATCTGGTCGAGAGGATAGGCGGTGCAGCTCTCCTTCTCCGTGCGGTAGCCGGCCACCGCGTTCTGCAGTGCCTGGCTGCTCGTATAGTTCTCCTCGGCCGTCAGATACGCAATCGCCCGGTCATAGTCGTACTGGGACGCCATGTAATCCGCCACCGCGATCCTGTCCTCCTCACTCAGGCCGGATCCCTGCCCCTCCTGGCTCTGCCCGCTGCGCGCCGCGAGGATCTCCTCCGCCAGCGTCTGCGGCTTCCGCCGGTTCTTCCCGCTCAGCTCCGGGATCAGCACATCCTTAACCAGAACAACCGCCAGCACGATGACGATCAGCACGAGAAGAGAAATGATGCACTTAATAATCAGTTCATTCTTCCTTCGTCTGGTCCGCCTCCGCTGCAGCTTCAAATCCCGTTCATCCATTCCCCTTACGCTCCCTTTTCCCTCTTGTCTCTTCTCTTCGCGCCGCCCTTCCCGGCGCTGTTGTACTATCTGCTGCCTTGCACTCCGTCTCATGCCGAGCGCTGAAACAGCTTTCTTTCTTCTTATCAGCTCATACTGTCAGGCAGCGCCATCCCTGTGCCTGTGCCTTCCGTGCAAAACCTCACAGCCTCTTCCCTAAATCTGCGGCACGGATTCCGGCCGAAGCGGATCCCAGGCCGCCGACACATCGAACAGGTCGCTCAGCATCTCCGGATTGTAAAACATTCGATAACCATCGATATTTCTCCTGGACTGCCGCACATAGTCCGTCCCGACCTGCAGCCAGTGCTTCGCGGAATCCACGCCGCAGAAATAATCAAAGCCGCACTGCTTCAGATAGTTGAAACGGTCGCCCGCATAAGCTTCCGCGCCCTTGATATCTCCGCCGAACGCATAGATCAGCGTGTCCGTCTCCCCGACCAGCGGCTCGACCCAGGCCTCCCAGCGATCCGTATCCAGCTGGAATTTCTCGTAGGAAATCCCGTTCGTCTCGTGCATATTCTGATGACCCCAGGTATGGCTCGCGAATTTCCAGCCCTCCGCCTTCATCGCCTCGGCGACTTTTTTCGCCTCCTCGCACTCATGCTCGAACGCGGCCTCGTCAAAACCGCCCGGATAAGAGTCAAAAAACTGCTGCTGGAAAAATGTGATCCGATCCGGCTGTTTCGTCTTGTACACCTCGTCGGTGCGGTAGCCGAGAATGCCCTCGTAGCCGGTCAATGCAAGATAGCCCTTCTGTCCATGGTAAGAAAAATCCGGATGCTGCTCGACAAAACGGTCGATCAGCGGCACCAGGTCGTAATCCCCGACCGAAACACTACCGTCCTCCTCGATGTATTCATTTTTCACAGCGCCGCTCTCATCGACAATCAGCCGGCTTGCGAATCCGTCTCCGTCCATGTAGTGATAGTAGCACACATCGTCCTGAGAAAGCACAAACGGGATCTTGTCCGGCGGAAGCATGATATCCTGCTCGGCAAAGACCGTATTTCCATTGGAATCCTCCGTCTTTTTCACAAGCTCATCCAGGAAAACCATCACATAGCCGCGGTCGTACATCTGCTGGATGATGCTGTTAAACTCATGCTCCGTCACCATGTTCTGATTGTAACCATCCTGGTACTGATCCCCGTCGAACGCCTTCGTCGGATCATGGATCAGCGTGTGGAAAAAGATATGTGTCACATCAGACGCAGAATAAGGCACGCACTCAGCCTTCTTCTCTTCATATGCGCTCACCGCCGCCAAAAGCTCCTTGTCCTCCGCATAGCCGTCCGCCTGCTTCAGAAGTCCAATCGCGCCGTCATAATCATACTGAGCCGCCATCCGCTCCGACCGCTTCAAAAGCTCCGACCCGGACACTGCCTCTCCTGCTACGTCGCCCTTTGCCGCATCCTGCGCATCTTCCGACGCTTCCTGTCCATCCTTCTTTTTCCCGGAATTACCTGAAGCGCTCCCCTGACCATCTTCGGCAGATCCGCCTCCCGCCCCGGCCTGCCCATCGGCCGCGGCAGTCCTTTTCTGCTTCTCCGCCGCGCGCGCGGCTATGCGCTCATTCCCGGTCTGCTTCGTCCCATGGCCGAATCCAATCTCATAAATAAGCGCACCGATCAAAACGATAACTAAAACGCCCAGCACAATCGCCAATGTCTGCATTTTCAGGATATTCTCCTGCTCACGCTTCCGCTTTCCCTCCATAGCCGCTGCAGTTCTTCTGCTGATCGGCACTGCACTTCCACGGCCGCTTCGCCGCCCCGCGTTTTTCTCGTCCGATACTCTCTTTTCGAGCCTGTCCTTCCCAGACATCCCTCTTTCAGACGCTTCCGCTTCGGGTCCTTTCGCCCCAGATTCTTTCTTCCCAAACACCTTTCTCAGATCGAATCCTTCTTTCCTCTGCGGCTCAGCCTCCGCCCGCAGTCCTGCCTCCGATCCTCTCTGAACATCCACTGCGGCTGCCCCCGGTTCCGTCTCCGCTGCCGTTCTGCTTCGTTCTTTTCGCCTGGCCTCCATCCTCTGCGCCAGCTCGCTCTTCTCTCCGTTGTACACCTGAGGTCTGCCGGATTTGTTCTTCGATCCCTCCATCCTATTCTCCCCCAAATACATCATAAATATTAGTCTATTCTTTCTGTTTTCCCCTATTATCCGACAAAATATGCTTAATTACAGAATAGTGGATTGTCCACTTTTTGTCAATTCCTGGCGGCGGTACATTTTCTTAAGATTTCAATAAGAAAAATAAATTCAAGAAACACGTAAACACGGTATTTTCAGAATGCGTTGTGACTTTTATGTGTCCAGCGCGAAAAATTAACCAACGTCTATTGCAACCTATTTTTATACGCCAAAGAGGATTGTGGTACCGGCGGCAGGCCATTCTGCCGCCGTTCTTCTTATCTGTTACGCCGTCTTGATGATCGCCTCAAACCCGGCAGCCTTCAGCTTCGCCGCCAGAGCATCCGCGTTTTCCTTGATCTCGAACACGCCACACTGCACCTTGTACTGGCCGGCCTCGCCCTTGATGATGACATCGAAGTCAGCCGCCTTGATCCGATCCGCCAGCTTGTCCGCATTACGGGAATCCGTGAAGGATCCGGCCTGCACGACGTAGCTGCTCTTGGTGGGCGTGGGCGCCGGTGCCGGGGCTGCCGTCTTGTGGCCGAAGTAGAAATGCCCCCAGCGGTTATCCCGGGCGTCTTTGCCGAGGTACTCGTACTTGTCCAGCAGGCTCGCACACTTGGTGGGATCCATATTCCCATTACCGTCGCTGTACTTTGTAAAGCTCCGGAACTGTAGGATTACGGCATCCTGATACCGCCTCTTGCCCTCGACGAACACGTCATACACCGCCCGGCGCGCGTCGTCGGTGGTTGTGGCCTGTCCGTATGCCGAGAAGTTGCGCTCCATGACATCTGTGATTCCCTTGCCGTACCCGCCATTGTCCGTCATGTCCTTGATGCACTGTGCAGCGGCCACCAGGGCATCGTACGACTGGATCACGCCGGCCTCGTTGTAGACGACCTTGCTGATCTCGTTGACGGTGCTGTCGCCGATCCGGATGTCCTTGATGTCCTGGCCGGACGGTCCGGAGGCGGCACCGAGCCGTTTATTTACCTCTGCCGCAATCTGGCCATGCCGGCTATACAGGTACTCGCCAGGGCACGCCTTGTTCGCATAGTCGCGGTGCACCGTCATGTTGCAGCCGTTCCGGTGGTTCAGGCGGTCGTTTTTGTCCGTTGACCATACCAGCTTTTTGATACCGTTCCGCTGGCAGATGTCCGCCAGAAGATCCACCAGCGTGGCGTAAACTTTGCTGTTGACTGCATACGGATCCGTCGCGTCGCTCGCACACTCGATCGTCACAGCGCGGTTGTCGTTCTCCCTGGATGACGTGCACCAGCTACGGTCGCCCTCCGGCACGATCAGGCCGACACGCCCGTCGGAACCGATGCAGTAATTACAGGACGCCTGATAGCTCGGCTGCGCAAACATAGCCCCCATCGTCTCCACCGACAGCTGTCCGACCACGCAGTGCACCGTCACGGTGTCGATCGCATGATTGCGTGGACTGTTGCGATTTGGCGATACCTTCGTGTAACTGATTAATTTTGAGTTTGACATATTGCACTCCTTCCCGCTGCTTTCCGGCAGCGCGGCTCATTGTCCCGCTGCCAATCCGCAGCGGAATCCCACCTAGCTGCTACTTTCCGGCAGCGAATCCTGCTATTCCCGCTGCCAATCCGCAGCACACTAAAAGAGGGCCGTTCCCGACCCTCTGAAATACTCCCCCTAATACCTGTCATTGCCGCCCGCCAGCATCACAACCACCAACAGGAGAAGGATGATCCCGGCAATGATGTGCCTCTCGTCCGCCATGCTGCATCACTCGCTCTCTTCGTCATCTTCGATGGTGTACTCGATCCCTTCCCCGATGCCCTTGTTTGACGCATCCGTCAGACCCTCGCCGATGATGTATGCCACAACAGATGCGCCCGCCATGATCAGCGCCGTGATCTGCGTCGCAGTACTCTCAGTGCCGCCTGTCGCCACGATCATCATTGATACAAACGACGCCACCGCCGCCCAGAGCTTGCGGCTCGTCAGTTTCCTTACCCAGTCAATATTCTTCATGGTATTATCCTCTCTTTCTACATATTATAAAAAGTCATTCTTCTCACACCGCTCCGCATAGAGCCTGCGCAGGTACTTCGCTTCTTCCTCCATCACGCCGTTGTCCAGGTTACGCTCCTCGACGAACACCTCGTATTCCTTCAGCTGGTCGATCACGTGGTGCCACTCATCCTTGGTGTGCCGCCGCCCGTTTCGGCAGCTGTTGGCAAAGTCGAGAATGTTCCATCGCTTATTGTCGGCCTTTTCCTGCTCGACATCCTGCCGGAGGCCGAGGAGATCCTTTTTGATCTCCCCGATGCTCTCGGCCAGCTCTCCCGCCAACACGCTGCGGATCCAGCGCAGCGCCGCGCTCCATGGGTTAATGTGGATTGGCGCAATCTGGATGAGCGTGATGGATCCCACCAGGACGAATTCCGGGTGTTGGAAAATATAGTCTAGGATCTTCTGTATCGCTTCCACACCGCTGTCACCCTTTCTGCTCCTGGTGAATTACTCCGCCTTCATCTCATCCTGCGCCTCGAACGCCGCCGTGCAGAACTGTCCCCAATCCTGGTCGCACTGCGTCTGATTGTCCCGGTACGCCTTGATGTTCTGGATGTAGCTGGACAGGGACATATTGTCCGGGTTGTTGCTGTCGATCGTCGCGTTGAACGTCTCCGCGATCACGCCCTCGATCTGGCTGTTGCCGTTGATGGTTACCGTCTTGTTCATGTTAAGCATAATATTGCCCTCCCTATAAATGTGCATAATAAAGCACCGACGCTGTGCCGATGCCAAAGTTACCATGTTAAGTTGTGCGCTCACGGCGCGGCTCTGATATACATAGGCATCATCCTTTCTAGTGGTTGTCGCAAAACAAAAGCATATCCACGCCTCATCACCTCCGGGGACATCGTACATCCCCGGAGGCTTGGAAGCGACAAATGCGTGATGTGCATTAAACAGCAGTAAGGTTGGCGTGAAACTGTACCGGGAAGTCCTGACGTGCCAGGCAAAAGGCGTCCGGTCGTATACCTTCCCCAACCTTCCTGCGCATACCTATGCATTTCCAGTACTTACTGGTGCGTCAAGCGATATAACCGGAGTAGTTGTGGTGAGAGATGAAAACACATCTGGTGCAGTGCAAATATATAGTCCAGTTTCGCAAAATGTATATATTACATTGGTTGTATTAATATAAGCCATAAGAATTTACCTTATTACTCAAGTGGTAGTATTTTCCTATGCCATATAGTAGCAAATATCTATTTGGTACCTTCCGGTACTCATCTGCTCGACTGTTATATTGCCGCCAGACAGGATATTGATTGCCGCTGCTTCCGAATTGCCAGACACGTTAAATAATCCATAATTTACGATATCCTTTGATGGCCGGTATCCGGTAGGAATTGCACATATTATGTCGCCCTTGTTCCTGTTACTGTTGGTAATAAAAACAACGTGTAAATGGACAAAATGGCCTATCTTGGTTATAACCGGATTGCCAATCAAACTAAAGATAGTAGTCGACGAGAGCGTAAAAGCCGTTGCGCTACTGCTGTTTAATTCATTAATCGCCGCCACCAGACTCCCCTTCGCCGTCGTCCCAAGCGATGTCAGCGTGCCGATCTGGTTCTGGATGTTGCTCGTTGCGCCGGTTAGGTACCCCAGCTGTGTTGCGGTCACGGCGCTCACGGCTACCTTGCCGTTTGCGTCAGAGACGAGCGCCCTGCTGGCGGTAAGGGCGGCGGCTTTCTGGGTGTATTTATCTTCAAGCTTCTTACCATTTTCAATAATGTACTGTGGCGTGACTGTCGTTTGGTATATAGTGCTATTGCCATTGAGATGGTATGTCATGTCGATTTTATCGCACTTCACATCCATCGTATAAATAGGTCGGTTACCTTCGAACGATTCGCTATTCAAACTTAGCCCATCACTGTCCAAAGACACGCCCTGGCTCAACAATACCTTTTTATCCGTTTGTGTTTTCGTATAATCGATTAAAATTGCCCCAGTATATATGGATAGGTCGTCTAGCTCGGTTGATGTCTGCTTTGCGCACTGGAATGAACCACTCTTGATATTTGCTCCAGTAATCGTCCCAGCCGCCGTGATGTCCTGCGCGAACAGATTCGTCACATCAATCTGCCCCGCCTGCAACTTCTCTGTGATGTTGGCCTTTTTGATTTGCAGCACACCATTGCTGATCGTACACCCGCCAATCGTGCCGGAGGTAGCCGTGACAGCTCCATTGATATATGCGTTCCCACTCGCATCAATGGCAAAATTCTTAGACCGTATAACCCCATTGCTCAGATCAAGGAACGTCCCGGCAGTAGAGTAATTACCCGAGCTATACGCATAATTCTTGGATTTGATGGCGTCCGTGGCAAGTTTGGCCGTCGTTACGGCGTTCGATGCGATCTTCCCCGCCGTGATGGAGCCATCCACAATGAGATGCCCCGCGGCTTTCTTTACGACAATCGCGCGCTTGACGTGCAGCTGTATCTTGGTGGATGTGGTATCTTGTATGCCAACCGCAAATTTCACGGCAGTTTCCACATACGCCTGATTCAGGTTGATCTCGCCCGTGAAGGTTTGGTCGCTCGTCGTGACGCTGTGTGATGCTCCGGCTGGAGAGCCTAAGCTCTTACTGGCGGAATCATAAAACCATACCTTAAGCTGAATTGTTCCGGCAGACGCACCTTTAATCGTGATCGAGTAATACAGCCTGTCCCCGTTTTTGAAAGAATTCGGCGTGTATTCGCTCAGTGCCACATATGTGCCAGTCGCCGTTTTCTTTGTGATATACCCGCCAGTGATAACGTTTGCTCCGCCGTCGCCAAACGGATGGTTCGCCGTGATCGCTGAAGCCGCCACATTTGCGTCAACCGTGACATAGTTCGTGAAGTCGCCGATGGCAATCTTGTTCGCCGTAATGGTACCTGAACCGATCCTGTTTGCACTCAGCGTGCCGGTTGTGATTTTGGTCGCGTCAATGCTTGCTATCATGGCATTGGTGATCGCCGCATCCGTTATAATTCCACTGTTCGCCGTGATCGTCTTGGCGACTATTTTATCCGCCGTAATGCTCCCGGTGACAATCGTCCCGCCATTGATGACCGTCATTCCGGACGGTTTGAATGGGCTTGCTTTTTTGGTGTCGTCGGTTACTTCTTCTATTTGGATGGCATCTACCCAGAGGGTGGAGCTTGCGCTTTCATTCGCGATGCCGGGGCTCAAATATGTATAATTACTCCCAGCCGTAAGAACGCCAAGCTCTAACCTTGTCCAGGATGTGCCAACAGTTACGGTCGAACCTACTTTGGCATCTGTTACATATGCGTTATTATCGTTGAAGCCATATAAAGCAATATGGCATTTCCCATTTGTTAGTGATGACTTTACATATGCTGATAAAATATATTTCTTTCCAGGAAGTACCCGTACGGTTCCCTTCTTTTGCGGATGGCTTAATCTAACCCATCCATTGCCAGCAGTAGCATTATGCACTAATTTTAAGCATCTAGTACCGTAATACGCTTGCGTAGTATCGATTGATGCAGTTATAAGGTTTCCTGCTATAAGGCCTGATGAAGCATATATCGTGCTATCCGTAATCTGCTCAAACGTATCGTAATCCGATAAGAGATTCCCACCAAGACCGACTGCGATTTTCTCGGCCGTGACTGCATTGGCGGCCAGTTTATCCGCGTTCACCGCACCCGCCGCTATGGTTGCCGTCGTAACGGCACCCGCGGCTATCTTGCCCGCCGTGACTGCGTTCGCTTCCAGACTGTCCGCATCGACCGCGCCTGCGGCAATCGTCCCAGCCGTGACCGCATTGGTGGCGATTTTTCCGGCGGTAACTGCATTGGCGGAAATCTTGTCGGCTGTGACAGCATTGGCCGCCAGCTGAGTAGCCGTGATGGTTCCATCTACTATCAGTTGTCCGCTTGTCTTTTTCCGACAGACCGCGCCCGGACAGATGCCGATTATGGATGTCGTGGCGCTCTTGTTGAATCCAATGAGGAAATATTTTGCCTCTGACAGTTTCTTGTCAGAAGAAAGGCTTACCGTCACCGTTGCTGTGACATTATTCCAATTGCCCGCGCCAAGTGTTACGGCAGTCCCGGCTACGGAAGCATAGTAAGCTTTATTCGCATCGTAGAACCATACATAAAAAGTGGCGGTTATCGCCGCATTCCAGTTCGGGATTACGCCGCTAAAATATATTACATCCCCTTTTTGCAACGTATTCGGCGTATAATCACACAGCATCAAATACTGCGTTCCTGTAGATTCTTTTAAACAGAGATTCCCGACATTATCCGTCACTGTCGTGTATTTGAAAAACGAATTCCCAACATAGCTTGATGGTACATTCGGGTTAATCATGATGTAATTCGTGAAGTCCCCGATTGCCAGCTTGTTCGCCGTAATCGTGTTCGCCCCGATACGTGCCGCATTCAGCGTCCCTGTCGTAATCTTTGCGGCATCTAAATTCGCAATCTTCGCGGACTGTATGGTCGCATCCGCGATCTTCGCGTTGGTGATCGCCGCATCTGCAATCTTGGCGTTCCCAATCGCCGCATCAGCTATCTTCGCACCCGTAACCGCCAAATCAGCTATGTTCGCCGTGAGGATAGCCGCATCCGCGATGACACCACTTGCCGCGGTGATGGTGTCGGCTTTCAGCTTGTCGGCTGTCAGGCTTCCCGACTGAATCCTTGCCGCCGCCAGATACCCGGTGGTAATCTTGGC
>CANQWV010000014.1 GCA_947627645.1 uncultured Lachnospiraceae bacterium
AGATCCGCCATCGGCGTGAACGTCGCGTGCAGCCCGCAGGCAGACGCCTCCTTTGCGGCCGCCTCCGCGCACTGCCCGACCAGCGCCGGGTCAAACGTCGCGCCCAGCCCGAGCGGCGCCGGAAAGATTGTCCGCATACCGTGAATGACGTCCATCATAAACAGCATAGGAATGTGATGCGGTTGCCGCTCCATGTAACTCTCCTGAAATTCCCTCAGCTGCTCCGCACCCGCGGTTCCCAGAATCGAGCCGGCCAGGGCAATCTCCTCGCGGCCGATCCCCATCTGGGCAGCCGGGCCGGTCAGCACACCCTGCATATCTTCGTCGTAAAAGACAGCCATCAGCTGGTACATCTGTCCGACCTTCTCCTCCAGCGACATATCGTGCAGCAATTCCAACAACTTCTCCTGCGTCATAGATAACTCTCCATTTCCAACATAGTTTGACTCATTTCAAAAGTGTTTATTAAGTATATCACTTTCCCCGCTCATGGTAAACCAAAATTCAGCTTCTTTTCATCAGACGCGCTTTGGGGTTCCATTTTCTCCCTATTCATAAATTCTGTACAATTCCGTCTTTTTATTTTATCAAAATTGGACAATAATAATTTTTATGTTTGCAAATTTTAGCAAAATGATATACAATAACTAGACTAGATACTTATACATAGCAGTCAATCATACAACCGAGGATAAGACGATGAGCCCGAGATATGATCAGATATCCGCAAACACTCTTTGCGAAATCATCCAGCTGTTGAGTCCTACCGTAGACGACTATCTCTACGTGTACGATTTTGGAAAGGATTATTATTATATTTCCCCACATGCCAAGGATCGCTTTCTGCTGCCAGAGTATGCGTTTCATGATGTTGCACAGAATCTTCAGAAAGTCGTCTACCCCGAGGACTTCCCAAAGCTGCGCGAGGATCTGAACGGAATCCTCACAACCAACCGCTGTACCCACGACCTGACCTACCGCCTGCTCTCTGCGGAAGGAAGGCCTGTCTGGATCAACTGCCGCGGAAACGTGGTGCGCGACGAGTCGGGGCGGCCTTTGTATATGGCCGGCTGTATCAATGAGATTGGCAAAGTGCAGAAGGCGGACAATCTGAGCGGACTTCTCGGCGCGGCCAGCCTGAAGCTCCACCTGAGCCAGTTTAGAAACCGCTTTCCGAGCGGGTTCCTGCTTCGCATCGGCCTGGACAATCTGAAGGGCGTAAACGCTCGCCTGGGCATTGAATACGGCGATCTGGTGCTGCAGAAAACTGCGTCCTTCATCAAAGAATGCCTGCTTCCGGGACAGCTGCTGTACCGCATCGTAGGGGACGAATTCATGATCCTGGATTTCGAGGGCAGGACGACCGCCGAGGGGAAGGAGCTTTACCGGAATATCCGTGAAAAGATCCACGCCTTTATCAAAGAAGAAAACTACGAGGTGCTGTTCACGATATCGGCCGGCATACTCGACTGCGCGGATGCGGACGACATCTCCTACTCTCAGGTGATGAAGCTCACAGAGTTTGCCATGAACGAAGCCAAGCGGCTCGGGAAAAATACCTGCTATCTGTACGTCGCAGAGGATTACCAGAAATTCCTGCGGCAGAAGAGGCTGAATCTCCAGCTCCGCCAGGCCATTAACAACAATTTCAACGGATTCGAGGCACATTTCCAGCCGCTCTTCTCCGCCGACGACCGGCGGCTGATCGGCGCGGAGACCTTGATGCGTTTCCGCTGTGAGGAGTTCGGCCCGGTGTCGCCCGGTGAATTCATCCCGATCCTGGAGGAGACCTTCCTGATCATACCTGCCGGGCGCTGGATCATGCATGAGGCTTTGAAAATGTGCCGGGAAGTGCAGCGATACATACCGGATTTCAGGATCACCTTTAACATTTCCCATGTGCAGATCATGCGGAGTTCCATCGGACGCGAGATCCTTGCCGCCGTTGAGGAGTATGGCATCTCCCCCGAGAGCGTGACGATCGAGCTCACAGAGAGCGGATTGCTGGAGACAGACACACGCTTTACGACGCTCTGGGCACATCTGAAGAAGGCCGGCATCGCGCTCGCCCTGGACGACTTTGGAACCGGTTACTCGAATTTCCGTTATCTGACGGATCTGCAGCCGGACATTGTGAAAATCGACCGCACTTTTGCCGCAAAGGCTGCCACGGACGCCTTTGAGTTCGAGATGCTCTCCCTGTTCAGCAAGATGATCCATGGGCTAAACCTGAAGGTATGCGTGGAGGGAGTCGAGACTGCGTTCGAGATGGAAAAGCTTTGCCAGCTCCCGCCGGAATATCTCCAGGGCTTTTATCTGGGACGCCCTTGTCCAAAAGAGCAGTTCCTGAAACAGTTTGTCCTGCAGGAAAAATGACCCTCGCCCTGCTTTCACACAAGCCTGCGGCAATGTGCGTGGCCTGCCGGGCCGCGCGTCAGGCGGATAAACTGCCTTCGCTGTTCAGCGAAGAAAGAAAGAAAAAGGGAAGGAAGGAAGAGCAAATGAAACATTTTCGCAGATCGCTGTTAGCTATCTTATCAGTATGCGCGCTGTTCGTGCTGTGCACGCCGGGAATACCGGCCAGAGCCGCGCTGCCTGCTCTGAAAGAAAACAGCTTTAGCGCTTCGTTCAGCGCCACTTATAAGCGGGTCACCATTTCCATACCGAAAGTTTATGACAAATATGAGGTTAGCTGGTATAACGAGAAACAGGAGCCCCTCGAGACCAGACAATGTTATACCGCCGCTTTTTTCAATGTGAAGCTGAACCGGCTGTACTACTATCGGGTGCGCGGACTCCGCCGCGACGACCAGACGAAGGCTTATGTTCCGGCTACCGAATGGTCCGCCTGCAAAGCCGTCTGGACGCCGAAGGAAGATGCGGTCAAGGCGAAGCTGGTAAAAGGGAACGCCGCCACTGTCGTTATCAAGGTTCCCCGAATCTCCGGCGTCAAGAGCTATACGTTGTATATATCGGCGAAAAGCACGTCGAAGGGTTACCGGAAGGCTGGTACGGTCAAGCCGGGCAGGACGATCAAGGTCTCCAGGGCGGGGCGGGCGGCTCTGAAATATAACAAGAAATATTATTATAAGGTGGTTCCGAATCTGAAGAAAAAGGCCACGGAAGTCACTTCGTGTATAAAGGGATTCCGGATCGCAAAAATTTCTCTTTAACAAAGAGCGTCGCGCTGAAGCGGCGCTCATTTTTTCTTTTCCAACATCCTTCTCCGATTCTTTTCCCAATTAAAACATTTCTGAAATATTTTTCCTTCATCTGGAATAAAATCACTTGACCTCTTGCATTTTTTGAGTATACTGTTGTCGAATGGTTCATTCCTTACCGGCTGTAAGGAGATTGGCCATAAATCTATTATAGTAGGAGTGATCCCTGTATGACAAAGGATCTCACGACAGGCAGACCGATGGGCGTTATCGTCCGCTTCGCGCTGCCTGTTCTTTTGGCAATGCTGTTCCAGCAGTTTTACAGTCTCGTAGATACGCTGATCGTGGGCCGGATCCTCGGTCCGGAAGCGCTGGCAGCCGTCGGCTCCACGGGCTCACTGAATTTCATGGTGATCGGCTTCTGCAGCGGTGTGTGCGCAGGCTTTGCGATCCCAATGGCCCAGGCCTTCGGCGCCAGGAATGAGAACGACCTGAAGACCTACATCGGGAACAGCCTCTGGCTGTGCGTCGCGTTCTCGCTGGTTCTCGCGGTTGTGACGGGCGTATTCTGTCGGCAGATCCTGCGCCTGATGAACACGCCGGACGACATCCTGGAGCGCGCGTACTCTTATATCGTTGTGATCTTCTGGGGAATCCCTGTGACCTACCTCTACAATATGCTCGCCTGCATGATCCGCTCGATCGGCGACAGCAAGACGCCGGTGATCTTCCTCGGCATCGCGTCCGGGCTGAATATCGTGCTGGACGTCTTCTTCATCACCGTCCTGAAGATGGACGTGATGGGAGCCGCCGTCGCCACGGTGCTGGCGCAGGGCGTATCGGGGTTGCTGTGCCTGTGGTACATCAAGAAGAAATTCTCCATCCTGCACCCGCGCAGGGAGCATCTGCAGCCGAGCCGCTGGTACATCGGCAAGCTCTGCGCGATGGGCATCCCCATGGGCCTGCAGTATTCGATCACGGCGCTCGGCGGACTCATCCTCCAGACGGCCGTGAATTCGCTCGGCACTCTGTACGTGGCCGCCGTCGCGACCGGCAGCAAGACGAGCATGATGTTCTGCTGCGTCTTTGACGCGCTCGGCACCACGATTGCCACCTACAGCGGGCAGAATATCGGCGCGGGCAAGGTTTCGCGCGTGCGGCAGGGCGTAAACGCCTGTATGCTGCTCGGAAGCATCTGGGCGGTGCTGGCGCTGCTGCTCTACTTCTTCGCCGGACACCTGCTGGCCTCGCTCTTTGTCGACAGCGCCAACAACACAGAGCTGATCGCGCTCGTCCGGAGATTCCTGGTGGCAAATTCAATCTTCTACATCCCGCTCGCGGGCGTGAACATCTACCGCTACTGCATCCAGGGGATTGGCTTCAGCCAGATGGCCATTCTCTCCGGCGCGATGGAGCTCATCGGGAGAGGACTCATGGGATTGTTTCTCGTCCCTGCGTTCGGCTTTGCCGCGGTTTGCTTCGCCAACCCGATGGCCTGGGTTGCCGCCGACCTGTTCCTGATCCCGGCCTACCTGCACTACACAAAGAAGCTGGCGCACCTGGAGCCTGCGAACGCAGGCGCATAAATCATCAGATCCTCTGCGGCCGACGCAGAGTGTGAGAAAAGGAGGGTTTACCATGGCACTGAAACTGACAAACGAATTCAAGGGGGTACTCTTCGCCCCGAGGAAGAACGAGATCAAGCCGGGAAGCGGCGTGCTCTATCCACGCGTGATCGAGCTGCGCTGCGCGGGAGCGGAGAACGGCACACTGCTCTCCGCCTTTGAATACTACGCGGACCGGGAACCTGCCGTGATCCCCATCTTCAAGAGCACGGACGGAGGAAAGACCTGGGAGCATTTCTCGGATATCGAGGACACAAAAAACGGCTGGGGAATGCGCTTTCAGCCGGTCCTTTTCGAGCTGCCGCAGCCCTGCGGCGACCTGCCGGCCGGCGCGATCCTCTTCGCGGCTAACTCGATCCCGATGCAGGCCTTTGAAAAGGATAATCCGCCGGATTTCGTCGGCACGGAGATCCTGCTCTTCGCCAGCCTCGACCATGGAAAGACTTGGGAGTACCGCTCCACGATCGCGTACGGCGGCGTTCCGGTGGAATACAACTGGGACTGCCTCGGTCCTGTCTGGGAGCCGTTCCTCTACCTGAACGCGTACGGAGACCTCACGGCGGTGTACTCGGATGAGAAGCCGCACACCGAGCGGATCCTGAACCAGTGCCTCGCGGTCGTCTCCTCCCCGGACGGCGGGAAGACCTGGGGCGAGTCCAAGCTTGTCGTCGCGATCCCGGACGGGCAAAAACGCCCCGGCATGGCGATCGTCACCAGGCTTCCGAACGGAAAATATTTCATGTGCTACGAGATTGTAAACACCCCGGATGAGAGCATCCATTTCAAGATCTCGGACGACGGTCTGGATTTCGGAGACCCCGCGTCCTACGGGACAAGGGCGGAGACCGCGGACGGCAAATACGTCGGCAGTATGCCCTACTGCGTGTGGACGAAAAACGGCGGTCCAAACGGCACGATCATCCTAAGCGGCAAGCGCGACAGCGGCTGGCTCGGGCTGCGCGATCCCGGCAAATTCCTCGTCAATTACAATCTGGGCGAGGGTCCCTGGGAACAGGCCGATATGCTGGTGTCCTACGATTCCCGGATCCACCAGGCCGGGTGGAGCATGGGGATGGCCGTGATCGAGAACGACACGAAACTAATCCAGCTCGCGCCGACGCAGATGGATCCGTCTCTCCTGCAGATCTCTTACGGGATCGCGTCCATGGAGACAGAATAACCGAATATCCAAACAGACATACGAAAAGCCCGGAACTCTGCTGGAAAGCAGCGCACTCCGGGCTTTTATTCTGGACATGCCAGAAGATATTTGTTATAATTTTAGATAATGACTTTCATTAAGCAGAAAACGTCGCACAAATAGCTTTGCAGCATAGCTTGATCGGGCGTAAAGCCGACAGTATTGGAAGGATTCAATACCAGAAAACTCAGTGATCAAAGGATCCGGCATCGGAAGGACCAGCCACCCGGAGGGCGAATTGTCATGGATGAGAATAAAAAGAATGAAATGAATAAAGGACTACTGCAGGAGCATACCGTGAAGCGGGACAGGAGTCTGACGGCCACGGGTGTCGTGATCGCCGTCATTGCGGTGCTCCTGATCTTTGCCTATTACCAGATCAACCGCACGCTCCGGCAGCGCTCGTTAGACCGTCTGGCGGAGGGCGCCAACACCGCGATCGAGGAGGTCACGTCCAAGCTTGAGCGCGACAGCCGCCTCCTGAACGCCACGGCCGGCATCATCTCTCAGGCGGACAATTTCGACATCGACGCCACGCTGGCGATCATGGAGAGCGTGAATCCCCTGCTCGAGACGATGAACGTAAGGGTCCTGCTGCCGGACGACCGCATCCTCTCCGCGGACGGCACGATCACCGACGCCTCGGTGAGAGGTAATTTTACTTTTGCGGAGGAAGCCCCGCTTGGAGAGCATATCTCGGACCGCACGTACGACCTCAGCGACGGCAAGCCGATCCTGCGGCATTTTGTGCCGATCATCCAGGACGGGGAGACAGCCGCCCTGCTCTACGGCGTCACGGATCTGGAGAGCCTGCCCGGCAGCCTCAATATCGACAACATCTACAACGCGAGCGCGTTCATCTACATCATCGACACGAGATCCGGGGATTTCCTCGTGGATACCTGGCACGACACGCTCGGGAACATCAAAGACTTCTCCACCGCCAATTCAAGCCGGGAGACCAAGGGCGAAATGGGCTGGGATGAATTCACGGACGATCTGATTAATCTGAAGTCCGGCTATGTCGTCTACCGCACGCCGAACACCGGCGGCTGGGAGTATATGTACTACGCCCCCGTCGGGGTCAACGACTGGTCGGTCGCGGTCGACGTGCCGGAGAAGGAGGCCTTCGCCAACGTTTTCGCGGTACGGCGCGTCTGTATCCTTCTCGGGATCATGATGGCACTCACAATTATCCTGTACTACCTGTGGGTGAGGCGCAACGCGAAACAGCTGATGGCCCAGGAGGTCGAGCACGCGGTGCTCGCGGAGAAACTGCACAAGGCTGAGGCGGCGGACCGCGCGAAGAGCACCTTCCTCTCAAATATGTCGCACGACATCCGCACCCCGATGAACGCGATCATCGGCTTCACAACGCTCGCACAGACAAACCTGGACAACAAGGAGCGCACGCAGGAGTATCTGTCGAAGATCCTCTCCTCCAGCAACCATCTGCTCTCGCTCATCAACGACATCCTCGACATGAGCCGCATCGAGTCCGGCAAGCTGAACATTGAGGAGAAGGAGTGCTCAATCTCCGACATCTTCCGCGATATGCGCAACATCATACAGACGCAGATGGAGTCCAAGCAGCTGAATTTCTTCATGGACACCGTGGATATCGTGGACGAAAACATCTACTGCGACAAGCTGCACGTGAACCAGGTGCTTCTAAACCTGCTCTCAAACGCGATCAAGTTCACCCCGGCCGGGGGAACGGTCGCGCTGACGATCCGCCAGAAGCCGCGCGCGCCCAAGGGCTACGGTTCCTACGAAATCCGCGTGAAGGACACCGGTATCGGTATGAGCCCGGAGTTCACGAAGCACATCTTCGAGCCGTTTGAGCGGGAGCGCAACACGACCGCCAGCGGCATCCAGGGCACGGGGCTTGGCATGGCCATCACGAAGAACATCGTCGACACGATGGGCGGCACGATCGAGCTGCACTCCGAGCAGGGCAAGGGCAGCGAATTCATCATCAATCTGGATTTCCGGCTTCAGGACGATCCGAAGCACGTGGAAGTGGTCAAAGAACTGAAGGGGCTGCGCGCGCTCGTCGCGGACGACAGCTTCTCGACCTGCGACAGCGTCACCAAGATGCTGCGGCAGATTGGTATGCGCCCCGAGTGGGTGCTGCACGGCAAGGAGGCCGTACTGCACGCAAAGCAGGCCTATGAGCTGGGCGACGAGTATCACGCTTATATTATCGACTGGCTCCTGCCCGACCTGAACGGCATCGAGGTCGTGCGCCAGATCCGCGCGGTCGTCGGCGAGAGCGCGCCGATTATCATCATCACCGCCTACGACTGGAGTTCAATCGAGGAGGAAGCCCGCGCGGCCGGCGTGACCGCCTTCTGCAACAAGCCGATCTTCCTCTCCGAACTCAGGGACATCCTGGTCGCCGCCACGAGCGACAGCCTGGAAGCGCAGCAGGTACAGCAGAAGCAAGCGATCCCGGACGTCGCCGGACAGCTTCAGGGTATGCGACTGCTGCTCACAGAGGACAACGAGCTGAACCGCGAGATCGCGAAGGAGCTTCTCGAGGCGAGCGGGTTTATCGTGGACACCGCCGAGGACGGCACCGTCGCGGTAGACAAGGTTAAAGCCTCAGAGCCGGGCTATTACGCGCTGATCCTCATGGACGTCCAGATGCCTCAGATGAACGGCTACGACGCCACGAAGGCGATCCGCGCGCTCGACAATCCGGAGCTTGCCAACATCCCGATCGTCGCCATGACGGCCAACGCCTTCGACGAAGACCGCAAACTCGCCCTGGAGAGCGGCATGAACGCGCACATCGCGAAGCCGATTGATATGAAGAAGCTGCTCGAGGTACTGACAGAGCTTCTGAGCTGAGTTTGTAAAATCCCCCTGGCATCTGCCCGGGGGACTTTTTTATGTCACAGGAAATTTCGTCCTGTGACATAAAAAATGCTCCGCGGGATCGCACTGCGGCGGAGAGGAAGATGTCGCTGACGCGACCCGCCGCAGGCGGAGAATCTCGCAAGCGAGATTCTATTTTAGTTCCGATTCAGCTTCGCCGCCTTGCAAAAGATCAGGTAGCCGAGCAGGAACATCACTGACAGGATCGAGACGCCCGCGCTCGCGCGGCCGGTAAGCTGGGCGATTGCTCCGACCAGCGTCGTCCCGACAAAGGCTGCCCCCTTGCCGCAGATGTCATAGATGCCAAAATATTCCCCGGACTTTTCCGGCGGGATGATGCGTGCGAAGTAGGAGCGCGAGAGCGCCTGGATCGCGCCCTGAAACATCCCGACGAACACGGCCAGCAGCCAGAACTCCCACTGCCTGTCGAGCTGGATTGCGAAAAGCGCAATGCCAAGATAGGCCAGAATACATACCTTGATCAACGTGTCGGTCGGATATTTTTTCGAGAGCCGCGAAAAGATCAGCGCGCAGGGAAACGCCACGATCTGTGTCACCAGCAGTGCAAGCAGCAGACCCTGCGTGTCCAGGCCGAGCGCACTTCCATAGGCTGTCGCCATATCGATGATCGTGTAGACTCCGTCAATAAAACAGAAAAAGGCCAGCAGATACAGAAAAATATGCCTCTGTCCGCGAATGTCCTTCAGCGTAGCCGCAAGACGGGCGAAGCTTTCGCGCACCGGATGTTCCGGCATTTCGATGTAATTCTTCTGTCTGTAATTCCTGAGCAGGGGCAGACTGACAAGCAGCCACCAGAGCGCGTTCAGAAAAAAGGTGATCGTCATTGCCGTGCCCATGCTGATACCGATCTTCTCATTCATCAGCACGAAGACCAGCGACACTACAAACGGGATACAGCTCCCGATGTAGCCCCAGGCATATCCGTGCGAGGACACCCTGTCAAGGCGGTCCGGCTCCGTGACATCTGTGAGCATCGAATCATAGAAGACCAGGCTCGCGCTGTAGCCTACCTTCGCAACCACGAACACCGCCAGAAATACGATCCACGAGCTTGGGAACGAAAGTGCCGCACAGCCGATCACTCCCACCATCATACTGACTGTAAAGAGTGGTTTCTTGAAATTCTTTGTATCTGCGATTGTTCCAAAGATCGGTCCGATGATCGCTACAAGTACCGTCACTACCGAAGCGGCGTAGCCCCAGTAGGCCAGATAATCCACCTCCGAAAGGCCGGCATTTTCCGCGAGGGAATTGAAATAAATCGGCAAAATCGTCGCGATCAGCAGCGTGAACGCGGAGTTGCCCACATCATAGAGTATCCAGTATTTCTCCAGTTTCGTAAGCTTTGTGCTCATTTCCTTCCCTCCTGTTTGTCGTCGGCCCGTTTTTCCCGGTATCCATCCAGATTTCCGCCATTTGTCCTTTAAAAATGCTCTGACTTCCCGCTTTCCCGCTACTCGAAGGTCCGGTCGAAGCGCGCGTTCAGCTCCCCGCCTGTGCGCAGGCTCTCATCGAAGCTGTGAATCATCTCGACCGCGACGTCGACCGCAGCGTCATAGCGCTGCTTCAGTCCCTCGTCGGTTTCCCGGCAGGCAGGATTGTCGACCCGCTGGTACATCAGGCCTTTCATCTTGTCATACTGACGCAGAGCCTTCATCACCGTGTTGAGAAAGCCCTGCTTGAGCGCTCCCGGCGCGCAGAACAGCTTCTTGACTGTCTTGAGATCCCTGAGCGACTGGAGCACGATCTTCTGGTCAATCTTCTCCCCGTAGAACGGGACGATCGCTCCGGCCGTCTGCGCATCCGTCGGGACAAGCGTAGCCGCCTGGAAGGCTACCGCATCCTTTCCGTCCAGGCGCAGGAGCAGCTTCTCAAACTCCTCCTCGATCTCCAGATGCTGCACGCCAATCTTTTCGATCATCTGCTCCACGTACGGATGGCACTCACTGTCCAATATGTAATGGCAGATAAAACCCAGCAGATAGGCGTACTCCCTGCTGTCGCGCCCATGCTCCTTCACCACCTCGCGCGCGTGCTCAAAAAACGGAAGCGCGGAGACCTTGTGCAGGTGCACCCCGTACTGGTTCACACGATTCTTCCCCAGAGGACGGTAAAAAAAGAGCAGATCCGGCCCCTGCAGTCCGATCGCATACGGCGCGGGATATTTCTCAATGATCGTTTTTAATTCCGGATCCAGGCGCTTCGCCACCTTGGCGCCGAACCGGTCATGTGCGTAAATTGCTGGCATTTTTCTCTCTCCATTCTGTCTTATTCTGCAGTCTGTCCCATTCTGCATCACACTTTGCCCTGCTGGTCTTGCTCTACTCTGTCTCCTGCAGCAGCGCCGCGTACACCTCCCGCTTCAGGATCCCGCGATCCTTCGCGGCCTGCTTCATGGCTTCCTTGTGGTCCAGCCCGCGGCTCTCGTACAGCTCCACATGAGCACGGATGCTGATCTGCGCCCAGTCCTGCTGCTCTTCCTGCGACAGCTCCGCCCGGCTGCGCCCTTCCAGCACGATCACACACTCTCCCTTCGGCTCGTGCGTCTCGTACCACGCAAACGCCTCCGAGAGCGTCGTCCGCTGCACCGTCTCATGCTTCTTGGTGAGTTCCCGGCAGACCGACGCCCTGCGATCCCCCAGCGCTTCCTGAAGCTCCCCCAGCGTGCGCACAAGACGGTGCGGCGCCTCGTAGAGGATCACCGTGCGCGTCTCATCCTTCAGCTCCTCGAGTACCTGCTGCCGCTCCTTTTTGTCCGCAGGAAGGAACGCCTCGAAACAGAAGCGTCTCGTCGGGAGCGCCGACAGCGTCAGCGCCGTCACGCAGGCACAGGCGCCCGGCAGGGAAGTCACCTCAATCCCAGCCTCGCAGCACATACGAACCAGCTCTTCCCCGGGATCGGAGATCCCCGGCGTCCCCGCATCTGTAATTAAAGCCACGCTTTTGCCCTCCTGCAGCTTCGCAATCAACGTACGGGCCTTCTCGATCTTGTTGTACTCGTGATAGCTGGTCATCGGCGTCCGGATCTCAAAGTGATTCAGAAGCTTTCGGCTGTTGCGCGTGTCCTCCGCCGCGATCAGGTCGACCTCCCGCAGCGTGCGGATGACGCGCAGCGTGATATCCTCCAGATTGCCGATCGGGGTCGCGCACAAATAGAGAGTTCCTCTTCGCTGACAAAGCTCTTCCTGTTCCATCTTTTTCTGATCCATCGCTCCCATTCAGATACTCCTTCTGTCCTTGTTCGGTTCATTAACTCTCTGAACGATATCTCATTCACAGCTCAGCAGCCGGACGGCAGCTTCCTCCGCACTTCTGTCTGACACGGTCTTCAGTTTCCGTAGATCTCATATATTTCTTTTGTATACACGCCTGGCCGTTCGTACACGATCAGCGGCTTCTCGACCGTCATCCGCGCTTTCCCGCCGCGCACAGCCTCCAGCAGCACCATATTTGGTTCGCGATCCACATACGGGTAGACAAGCCGCATACGCTTCGGCTCCAGGCCGTACTGCGACAGCGTCCGGATGATCTCCGCCAGGCGGAACGGCCGGTGCACCAGATAGAAATGGCCTCCGACGCACAGCAGCCGGGCAGCCGCGCGCGCGACGTCCTCGAACGTGCACAGAAGCTCATGCCGCGCCGCCGCCTTCTCGACGTCCGGATTCACCAGGCCATGCCGCGCCGTCATATAGGGCGGATTCGAAATGATTGTATCAAAAGAAGCCGGGGCAAACAGCGCTCCGGCCTCCCTGATATCTCCCTGGACGATCTCAATCCGCGCCTCCAGGGAGTTGAGAGCCACACTTCTCCGAGCCATATCGACGCAATACCGCGAAATCTCCAGCCCCGTAAAATGCTTTCCCGGAGTCTTCGCCGCGAGCAGGATCGGCAGAATCCCGGTCCCGGTGCCAAGATCAAGCACGCAGCCGCCTTCCTTCACCTGGGCAAAGCCGGAGAGCAGAATCGCGTCCATACCGAAGCAGAAAAGCTTTTCATTCTGAATGATCCGGTACCCATCCCTGTTCAGATCATCCAGACGTTCCCCCTCCTTAAGCTCAATCTTCATCCAGCTTTGATTTCCCTTCCATTTTGTCCAGAGCCTCCAGCTCCTCGAGCTCCCTCATCTCACTGTCAGAGATATCTTCCTGCAAGGCTTCACGCCTGCCGCTTCTGCCTTTCCCTTTGCCCTTATCCCTATCTCTGTCTTTCTCTCTGTCTCTATTCTTCTCTCTGTCTTTATCTTTATCTTTGTCTTTGTCTTTTTCTTTCTCTTTATCTTTCTCTTTGTCCTTGCCCTTGTTCTTATCCTTGTCCTTGCGTTTCCTTGGCTTGAACTTCAGATCCTTGACGTCGAACTCCTGCATTTCTTTCTCATCGTTCACATCAAACAGCACCTTGACGCGCTGGCGCAGGACGTTCACGCTGCTGACCTCGCCTTTCTGGCCGTCCAGCGTCGTCACGGTATCGCCCACCGCCGGGAGCCTGCTGTTCAGGTACTCGTAAGTGTCTTCCTCATTCTTCAGGCAGCACATCAGCCTGCCGCAGGTGCCGGAAATCTTCATCGGGTTCAGCGACAGGTTCTGCTCCTTCGCCATCTTGATCGACACCGGGGCAAACTCGGAAAGATAGCTGTTGCAGCACAGCACACGACCGCAAATCCCAATCCCGCCCAGGATCTTCGTCTCATCCCGGACGCCAATCTGCCGCAGCTCGATGCGGGTCTTGAACACTGCCGCCAGGTCCTTGACCAGCTCGCGGAAATCGATCCGCCCGTCCGCCGTAAAGTAAAACAGCACCTTGTTATTGTCAAACGTATACTCCGCGTCGATCAGCTTCATCTCAAGGTTATGCTTGCTGATCTTCTCCTGGCAGATCCGCATCGCATCCCTTTCTCTCTCGCGGTTGCGCTGCGCCCGGACGTCATCCTCCTGGGTTGCCATGCGGATCACAGACTTCAGCGGCTGGACGACCAGCTTTTCGTCCACATCCTTGACGCCCCCGACGACCGTGCCATATTCGACGCCGCGAACGGTCTCCACGATCACGTGGTCGCCGGATTTTATCTTGTAATTCTTCGGGTCAAAGTAATAGACCTTCCCTGCATTTCTGAAACGTACTCCTACAATTTTAACCATGTATGTTCTCCTTCATGACAAGGAACAGAAGCTCCATTGTCAGCTCAAAATTTACGTTGGCGCTCAGGCGCGCTTTGGCGCTCTCGATCGCTTTCATGACCTCTTCCACGCCCTCATACGAACAATACCGCACCGCATCGCGGATTGTCCGGCTCTCATCCTTGAACACAACGCCCTCGATATCGCGCGTCGCCTTGTAATATACCATATCCCGATACCAGAGCGCAAGGATATCCAGATAATCCTGGATTGAAACCTTGTACTCCTGCACCTCTTTGACATAATTGATCAGTTCACTGATCTGCATTTTTCCGGCGTTTCGGATCAGCATCATGGCAGAAGCCTTGATCGCCGCAAAGTCCTCCGAGGACGCCAGGCGCACTGCCTTGCCGATATTGCCCTGCGCAAACGCAACGCAGATATCTGCCTGGTAATCCGGCACCTGCAGCTGTTCCATCAGATAAGCCTTGACCTGGTCGTCCGGCACCGGCTTTAAGTGCAGCACCACACAGCGGGAACGGATTGTGTCCAGGAAAACCTGCTCATTCGATGTCAGCAAAAGGATGACCGCATACTCCGGCGGCTCCTCGATCGTCTTAAGGATCGCGTTCTGCGCCTGCACCGTCAGCTTTTCCGCCTCCGGAATAATGTAAATCTTGTATTTCCCATTGTACGGGCGGATCGCGATGTCGCCTGTAAGCTGCTCGCGGACGTCGTCGACGCCGATGCTCGCCGGCTTCTCATGACGGACATAGATAATGTCGGGATGATTGCCGCTCGCCGCCTGATGGCAGGAATGGCATATCCCGCACGGCCGTTCGCCGTCCGAAGCGCACTGAAGCGTCATGGCAAACGCATCCGCCAGACGTTTCTTGCCTGTCCCCTTTTCCCCTGAAAATATATAAGCATGACTGACCTTCCCGGTCTCAATCGCGCGCTTCAGATGCGCGATCTCCTGCTTGTGCCCGATCATATCCTTAAATCCTGCCATCGCCTGTCTCCTCAAGCCTGCGCGGCCGCCCACAGCGGCGCTGTCTCTGTCTGCAGCTCTCTGCTTCTTATCATCCGATCCCGCAGCGCCATAAATCTTTCCGTTCTTTGCCGCCTCGGGATTCCCGAATTGTAAATACGATTACAAGTATAGCACAATTTCATATTCTTGTGAAGCAGTAGCACCCTGGGTTTCATGGGTTTTTCTGTCTCTGTTTGTTTCCGTCCTGCATTTTCTGAGATAAAATATATCACGCGGCGAATCAGGAAACGCTCACCTGTTCGCAGCGATGAACGACGCCACCTCATCCATGCAGAGCTGGCGGTCTCCGTCATTGCGGAAGCGGCGCGTGATCCCGGCCTTGAGGATGTTCTCCTCCGAAAAATCCGCCTGGTCAGCCAGAAAACGCCTGCACATCTCCTCGTATTTCGGCACATCCTGCTTCCGCTCACGCTTCAGCGCCCGCTCCAGGCGAATGCCGTCGTCCACTTCGATGTAGACCGGCACCACGCGGTCGGCTCCGTAATAAGCCTTCACCTTCTGGAACGACACCAGCGTCCCGAGCGCCAGATAATCGTAGCGATCCATATCAATTTTGTCCCCGTCCGCCGTGAAATAATACCACTTTCCGTAGACCGTGTCGTACTCCCGCAGTTCGATGACCTGCCCCTTCTCCTGCATCTCGCGCAGCTTCTCCACCGTGACGAAATGATACTGCACGCCGTCCGTCTCCTTGGCGCGAATTGGCCGCGTTGTGTACATGATAAACGGCCTCAGCCCAAGCTCTTTCCGGGAGAGTACCTCCTCATAGATCGTATCCTTGCCCGACGAGCTCTTGCCCATCACATAAAACAGTTTTCCCATAAATTTCACCTGCTCACCTGTAGTTCGTTGATCGATTTTATTGTATGTTGATCCGCGGCCGGATGCTGCGAGTCCTGCTGCGGGCTGCTTCCGTTTCTCTCACGACACAGATCAGACCTTTCACATGGAGCTGCTTCCCTTGCTCTCGCAACACGAATCTGGCCTTTCAGCTGGAGCTGCTCCCCTTGCTCTCACAGCACGAATCTGGCCTTTCAGCTGGAGCCGTTCCCCTTGCTCTCACAACACGAATCTGGCCTTTCAGCTGGAGCCGTTCCCCTTGCTCTCACGACACGAATCTGACCTCCGCTTTCATCCGCCATACCCCGCAGCACAAGTCCCGCCTTCCGCTCCCGCGCAAGCCTCTCCAGCAGCTCCTCTGAGATCCGCTCCCCCGGGACGAGCAGCGGAATTCCAGGCGGGTACAGATAAATAAATTCCGCTGAGACCCGGCCTGCGCTGTCCGGCAGCGGCACCGGCTCCGACGGGCTCTCCTGCGCCTGTCGGATGGTCAGGACTTCCTCGTTTCTGCCGCCGTTCGGAGCCTCCTCATGGGTTCCGGGCCTTTCCATATCAGAATTGTCCGGCAAATCAGCCAGCGCCCCCGCCAGCAGCGCCGCATCGATCTCCAGCAGCGCCGCCGTCAGCCGGTCGAAGCCCTCCTGCGTGTCTGCAACGGTCATGATCGCCGTCACGTAATCCGCCGCAGCCATCTCCGGCTCCAGATGATAGTTCCTGCGAAGGAGCTCTGCAAGCTGCGGGCCCGTCATGGCACAATGCTCCGTGGAGATCAGCACCTTGGAGCGGTCAAAATCATACACAGGGGCGCTCTGCCATTTCGCCTGGCCTTGTTCCGTTCCGGCCAGCTTCTCCTGTTTCACTTCCGCTGCGCTTCGCCCCGCTTCATACATCATGGAATGCTCCGATCCATCCTCAAAGTAAACAAAGTCCACCAGCCGCAGCGCCCGCAGCTTTTGCCTGAGTTCTCCGCGCATCCGCTCCAGCCTCTCTGCAAACGCGCCAAACAGCTCGTCCCCCTGCTCCTCCAGCAGCCGGACGCAGGCGTCCATCCCGGCCATCAGCACATAGCTCGGGCTGCTGGTCTGATAGATATCGAGATATTTTTTCAGCTTTTCCCGGTCCGCCAGATCCCCCTGCATATGCAGAAGCGCCGTCTGAGTCAGCGAGGGCAGCGTCTTATGCAGGCTGTTGATCACGATATCCGCTCCGCGCGCAAGCGCCCGTTCCGGAAAATACGGATGCATCCCAAAATGTGCGCCATGCGCCTCGTCCACAATCAGAACCGCTCCCGCCGCGTGCGCCGCCTCCGCAATCGCGCCGACGTCCGACACCACGCCGTCGTAGGTCGGCGAGGTGAGCAGCACCGCCTGGATATCCGGCTCCCGCTTCAGAGCTTCCCACACATCCTCCGGCCGGATGCTGCCGCAGAGCCCGGGCGCCGCGTACGCCTTCCAGGCACCTTTATTCGAAACATCATACATACCTGCGTCTTCCCCTGTCCCACTGCCGGCAGGCAGAGCGCTTTCCTTTGTCCCTTGCGCCAGGCTCACAGCCGAAATATCCCTGTCAATCCCGCAGTCCATAGCCGCCGTCGGATACAGATACGTCACGCGCAGATCATTCAGGAACGCAGCGTGATAACACGACTTGTGGCTGTTGCGCGCCATCAGGATCCGCCCGCCCCGCGCCGTGGACGCCGCGACCGCCGCCAGAATCCCGCAGGTGCTCCCGTTCACCAGATAGTACGTCTCCTCCGCGCCGTACAGCCGCGCCGCCCTGCGCTGCGCCTCCAGGAGAATTCCCTGCGCATGGTGGAGATCGTCAAAGCCGTCAATCTCCGTGATATCGATCGCGAACGGATCCCCGAAACAGCCAAACCGCCGCTTGTGCCCCGGCATATGCAGCGGATAAAAATCCGACGCGCCGTACTGCTTCAGTTTTTCGAGTAAGTTTTCGGACATCGTCTCTCCCTTCCATTCTCTTCGGGTTTGCATACAAAACAATGAGACGCGCGAACTCCGAAGAGCCGCTTTTTGTCTCGATTATAGCCAGAATCCCATTTTTTTGTCAATGCTGCTGTCAATGAGTCGCACTATTCTTTTGAAATCCCGCTTACAGCCATATTTTATTCTACAAAAATTATCCGTACAAGCAAAATTTCATCTGTCAATTTTTCAAAAATACATTTTTTCATGGACAAACGGAAATGAAAGGCTATAATAAATCCAGGAACCGGGACAGGCATTTCTGCGAAGCATCCTTTTGCCTGCCCGGTCAGGCACCGAAGATCGGATTGCAAACGAAAGGACGTGATTTGAATATGAAACTTGGATTTATCGGCTGCGGCAACATGGCGACCGCGCTCATCGGAGGCATCCTGGGGAAGAAGCTTGTCCCCGCGGACGAGATCATCGTCTCCGCTCTGCACAAGGAGACGCTCACGCGCGCAGCGCAAACCTACGGCGTACATACCACAAAATATAACCGCGACGTCGCGGGCGCGGACATCATCTTTCTCGCGGTCAAGCCGCAATTCTATGAGGAAGTGATCCGTGAGATCAGCGACTGCGTCAAAGAACACCAGCTGATCGTCTCCATCGCCCCAGGCAAGTCGATCGCCACAATTTCCGAATGGTTCGGCAAAAAAATCAAGCTGATCCGCACGATGCCCAATACCCCGGCGATGGTCGGCGAGGGCGTGACCGCGGTCTGCCCCTCCGACAACGTGACAAAAAAAGAGCTCCAGACGGTTCTGTCGCTCTTTGACGCCTGCGGCTCTTCCGAGGTCATGCCGGAGCGCCTGCTCGACGCGGTCGTCTCGGTGAGCGGCAGCTCTCCGGCCTACGTCTTTATGCTGATCGAGGCGATGGCCGACGGCGCGGTGCGCGACGGAATCCCGCGCGCGCAGGCTTACCGCCTCGCGGCGCAATCCGTGCTCGGCAGCGCGAAGATGGTGCTCGAGACCGGGAAACATCCGGGCGAGATCAACGACATGGTCTGCTCTCCGGCCGGCACCACGATCGAAGCCGTCGCCGCACTCGAGGAAGCGGGCTTCCGCAGCGCGATCCTCGCAGGGATGAAGGCCTGCACGGATAAGACGAAGGGAATGGCATAAGTCTGTGCAACCTTGACTTTTTTCAAAGAGTGCGAAATTTGCCATTGATTTGTGTGTGCCTCTGCTATATAATACATATAACCACATCTGACAGGTTCCATCCTGAGTATATTTTCCTTCCCCTTATGCGCCAATATTTGTAGGAGGAATTCGGAAGATGAGAAGGATTTCAAAAGGAACTGACTCCTACAAAAGAAAAAAGCCTGCGGATGAAGCCATAAAAGGCATTAATACATCGGGTAGGACTATAGGAGATACAACAGATATATTTGCAAAAAATAACAATACAGGAGATAAAGCTGTAAAAACGCAATATACTTCAGATAAAAGCGTAATAGCAAAGGACACTGCTAGCAACGGCACAGGCATTCAGGAGAATCTGCCGGAAGCCGGAGACGACTATTTCCCGGAGACGCACATCCGAGACGCCAACAGCCAGACGATCTTCCGCAACCGGAAACTCACCTGCCAGTTTCTGAGGGATTACACTGATATGTCCATTTTCAAGGATCTGCAGCCGGAGGACATCGAAGACGTGACAGAACGTTACTGGGCTTTCCTGGGAATCCAGTTCGAGGGAGACACCGTTAAAAAAGTGCGAATCAGGGACGGGAAAGGCGAAAGGAACGTCTTTGTGCTTCCTATTGTGGAGCATAAGACAAACGTTGATTACGACGTGGCCATGCAGATGCTCCGATATATGACAGTGATCTGGTATGATTACAAGAGGCAGCAAGAAGACCTGAAAGCGGGATCCACCAGCCGGAAGAATTTCCGCTACCCGCCCATCATTCCTATCGTATATTATGAAGGACAGGAAAACTGGACGGCGGACATACAACTATCAGACAGGATCAGTCTGCGGGACGGGCTGGAGGAATACATACCGGACTTCAAATATAAGCTGGTGCGGGTGCACGGGTACGGGACTGACGATCTCAAGAAAAAACGGAACGAGATGTCCCTGGTGATGATGATCAACCGGATTCAGAACCCGGAGGATTTCACGGAGCTGATCAATTCCTCGAGGGAATATGTGGACGAGATCTATAATCGGTCGACAGCGGACATCAAGGCAGTTTACAAGGATATCCTTTGGACCCTATTACGGAAGATGAATGTGCCGGTAGAGGAAGCCAGAGACAAGCTGGCAAGATTGGAGGAAAGCGGCATGGGGAATCTGTTTGCGAGTATGGAGAAGATAGACATACAGGAGGAGCGCCGGAACACGCAGCTGGCCAGGCAGGACGCGGAGGCTGCCAAACAGGAGTTGGAGGAAGTGAATAGCAGGCTGAACGCAGTTTTCAACCATCTGGTTTCCATTTGTAAGGACAGCAAGATGTCCCGGGAGGAAACGATTGTGTGTCTGCAGGAGCAGTATGGCCTAAGTGAAACAGAGGCCTCTGCCGCGGTGAAACAGTTTTGGATGCATAAATAGACATCACTGCATAATGGGGAAAAAGGAACCTATCGATGTGGCGGGTATAGACTAAATTGTAAGTCAGTCAAATAAGATCCTTGGGGCTATAAGCATGATAATTAAGCAAACCCAAGGATCTTTTCTCCAGCAATAATAGCACCCGGGCAAGTGCTCCCTAAATCTCTCATAAGGTCAATCTGCCGGCCAGTATCGCTTTACATAATCCTGCGCCTGCTCCGTCGAAAGCCAATATTTCTCCATCAGCTTCCGCACGGCTGATTCTGCTGTCTGTCCAAATTCCCTGAAAGATTCTACCAGCACCTGAATCCCATGATCTCTTTCAAACGCCGTTCCCTGTTCTATTCCTTGTTCTATGCCTTCTTGTCTGGCATTTTCCCTCTCTTCGTTTACTATCTGCTCAAATCCACTGATCATCTTTTTCTCTCCCTTCCGGAAGCATTCTCGGATAAACTCCTGTTCCTTTTCCCCAAACCTTCCTTCCAAAACCTGTGCAAACCATGTCTCCAAAAGATTCTTTTCATCTGCGGGAAGCTCTGCCACTCGATCCATCATTTCCTCTACTGCATGCAGGAAGCCCTCTTTTTCTTTCGCACGATCCAGGTAAAAAATGTTATCAATTACCGTGTTACTATTTAAGATCAAATCCTCCTTCAAACGTCGCACATCAATCAGAGCGTATTCAAAGTTCACTCCATATTCCCCAAACATGTTCCCATCCCGCAGATAGTCCCGAAACCGACGCAGCGCAGTCCAGCTCTCTTTTCCGTTGTACAGCACCATGGGAACCACCATTGGCAGACGAAATATCTTCCGTTCCCGCTCATCTTCCGACACATTCCGGAAATACTGCTCCCACAGATTCACCATGTAAACCAGCAGACGGAACGGCATCGTAAAATCCATTCCCGACTGCAGCTCCATCAGCAGAAACAGGTAAATCTCCTGCTCTCCGCGGCGAATCCTGCAGATTAGATCGGACTCATATGTATGGAAATACTCCGTAATGAACTCTTTGTCCTCAAACTCAATATCCTCCTCCCGTACATCCTTCACCCACTCAAAATCTGTATACTTGCGCAACATATGCAGAAGCACACGCCGATTCTTGAGCACACGCTTGTAGCCTTTATCATGGGGAATATTGGTTTTTTTCCCTAAGACATCCACTTGAGTTGTCTCGCCGACCTCGAGCTGAACAGATTCTTCCAGCGTTCCCGGAACTTTTTCCATGTCTATTTCCGATTTCGCTGTCGACATCCCTGCCGCTTCTTCTGCTTTGCACTTTGTCAACCTTCTCTTTTCTTCTGGCATTTTTTCTACCTCCTTTGCATATAATAGAAAATATATGCAGAGATATGAAAAAATATGCCGACGTACCATATATATTTTATGCATTTTTATTTTACCACGGTTTCAGGGAAAACGCTATCGAAATCTCTCCTTCAAATCATCATTCACTTTCGCATTCCTTTACTATCCTTATAACATCTTCTACGATCCGGAGGAATCATATGGGATATTCTGAGATTTTTGCTGCCAGAATTCGCCAACTTTGCAAACGGCACAATATAACGATCAACCGCCTTGCAACTATGAGCGGTTTGAAACAGTCGACGATCGACAACATCTTGAGAGGAGTCAGCAAAAATCCGCAAATCAAGACTTTGCATAAGATAGCGATTGCTTTTAATATGACCGTAAGCGAATTTTTGGATTTTCCGGAATTGAATGATTATCAACCAGAAGAAGAAAATGACGAATAAAAGACCGGGCTTCGTTTTCAGATGCCCGGTTTACTTATTACTTATATCAACAACATCTCAGCTCCTATACACTTCTCTCCGATGCCCGACACTCAGCGCAAGAATAACCAGATCAGTATCCCCGATATGGCAAATCAGACGATAATCCCCAATCCGGTAACGCCACTGCCCCTTTCGGTTTGCAATAAGAGGTTTTCCATGTATCCGAGGATTTTCGCAATTCACAAGATTTTTGTCAATCCAGGAATAAATCATCTGTCTGGTATATTTATCCAGCCTTTTCAGTTCCCTTACCGCACGCTCCGAATATTCCACCCGGTAGCCGGTCATAAGCCAAGCATCTCCTTTACTTCTTCGTGGGAATATGTCTTTGGATTCTCAACATACTCCTGATAGGCATCATTTGCCACGGTGACATCGTACTCATCTTCGATTTTTTCAAAAAGAGCCTTTTTAAAAGCTTCACCCAATGACAGAGAATGTAGTTTTGCATAGCTTTCTGCTAATAGTTTTTCTTCCTTTGAAAGTCTTATCGAAAAACTCATATCATCGCCTTCCTCTCTGTAATACAATGTACTACATATAGTATAGTTGTTTCCTGAACAAGAGTCAAGAAGTTTTACCAGCAAATGCTCACCGCTTCAGCTCCCCGAGCGTCCCGAACTGATAGCCCATCTCTTCCCACCTGGTCAGCAGCTCGTCGAGGATCGCGGCGTTCGTGGACGAGGTGTTGTGCAGCAGCACGATCGCGCCGGGGTGGATGCGGCCGAGCAGCTTTTCGAAAGCCTCCTCCTTCGAGGGCTGATCGTCCTGGTACCAGTCCACATAGGCCAGGCTCCAGAAAAAAGTCTGATAGCCGAGCTGCTGGGCCATCTTCAGATTGCTCTCGCTGTATTTGCCCTGCGGCGGCCGGTAGTAGTGCGCAAGCTCCTGTCCGGTCGCCTCCTTGAAGGCCGCCTCCAGATCCCTGATCTCCTTCTCAAACGAAGCCATGTCTGAAATCTTCGACATATCCGGGTGGTGCATCGTGTGATTGCCGACCGTGTGGCTCTCTGCGACGATCTGCTTCACAAGCTCCGGATTGTCCTTTATGAAATTTCCGACCGCAAAAAAGGTCGCATGAACGCCGTGCTTCGCGAGCGCTGCAAGGATCGCGGGCGTGTTGCCGTTCTCGTAGCCACAGTCGAAGGTCAGATAGATGATCTTCTCATCCGTGTTCCGCGCGTACCAGGCGTCATACTGCGCCAGCTCCTCGTAGGTAGCGTTTCCGACAGGCGTTTGGCCTTCCTGCTGAAAGCTCAGACCCCAGTTTCCATCTGCGGACGCTGGAGAGGTCTTGAGCGTACTCTCCAAACGCGCCGCCATACGACCGGCAAAAAAGGCCGCAGCAAAGATCAACACTACCGCAGCCTTTTTCCAGGTTTCTGTCTTTTTTATTTTTGTTTTCCAGATCATTCCGCCGCTCCGAGCAGTTCTCTCACAGCAGTCTATGCCAGCGCAGATACGATTATGAATCTTCTTAATTGCCCAGCAAACCCTTGACACGGCACCCGTCTGGTCACGCAAGCCTGCGTTTCATCCAAATCAGCCAATTCTGCAAAGTATGCCTGCTTTCTGCAGCAGATAAGCCTGCCGGCCGCAGAATGCCGCTTGTCTATGCCAGGCCTCACCCAATCGCGCCCTGGATGATCCCCCATACGCTGTCCTTCTGGTTCCCAAGCACCCACGCCGCGATGCCGCCGAGGTCGTACTCGCTGACCAGCGCGGCACGCGCCGCCACGGAAGCGTCGTCCTCGAGCCAGATCTGACAGAGCCGGCCCTGGTCGTCCGTCCACTCGGCGTACTGCTGCCCGGTGCTCTCGTCGTAGGTCGTGGAAACGCCGGCAGCCGCAAGGATCTCGTCCGCCCTCGCCATCGACACGGCCTCGCTCGTCACCTGCTTTGTGCCGTCCTCGTTCGTCTGCGTGTACCAGAGCCTCGAGTAGAACGGGATCCCGCTGATCAGCTTCTCCTTCGGAACCTCGGTCAGCATATTCTGAATGCCCGTGATCTCGAAATCCATCGACGCCACGCTGCCAACGATGTCTGAGCCCGCATAGTGCTCATCGTAGCCCATCACGATCACGTAATCGCAGACCGCGCCGAGCTCGTCCCTGTGATAGTGCCGCGAAAAGTCCATCGGAACCGGCACGTCCACCGAGAGCACGAGCTGGTTCTTCCGGCACAGGATCGAGAGCTCACGCATGAACTGCGCGTAATCGTACCCGGCCTCCTGCGCGATCCCCTCCAGGTCGATGTTGATGCCGTCGAAGCCGAGCTCCAGCGCCTGGCTCACAAGGTAATTCTGCAGCGTCTGCCGCGCCTGCCGCGAAGCGAGAACCGTCGTCGTGCTGACATTCTCGCTGAAATTGCTGACCAGCGCCCAGACCTGCAGGCCGGCCTTATGCGCGCGCTTCACGTAGGAGGCGTCGGCGAACGACTGGACATTCCCCTCGTTGTCACTCAGGAAATACCAGGTCGGCGAGATCACATTCACGCCGGACATCCCTTTGATATCCTTCTTGAGATTCGCGTTCATCTCCGGGACGTCGATCTGGTGCCACACGAGATTCACACGGCCCTCCTGACGGATCGACGGGTAATCTGCGTGGTAATAGGTCTCCGTCACCTCAGACTCAGACTTGCCAAGCCGGCTGTTCTTCACGTATCCGATGTAGCCATCCGGCGTCACGATCTGCGACCATTTCTCCATGCGATTCAGCAGCGTGACCTGCGTCCCTGCCGTCACCTTCGTGAGAACCGGGCTCTTGATCCCGCCCTGGTAGCGCACCGCGCTGCCACGCTTCATCTCGGCTGTCGTAACCTCGGTGCTTCCAAACGTCACAAGCACGCGCGACGGCGCGTCGAACAGCTCGCACTTCAGATCCGAATACTGCTGCATAAAATTCGCCGACAGGAACATCCCTGCGGACGTCGTCCTGAGCACCTCGTACCCCGCGTCAAAGCTCTCGCCGTCCACCGTGTAGACCGTATTGTTCGGCGCAAACTCGAAGACCTGCTCCGCTGTCGTGAACAGCAGCAGTCCGACAGACGCATCCCAGTGGAAGCGCGGATTCAGCTCCCGCTGCACCAGCGTGTAATCGATGTATACGCTGCCGTCCAGAACCAGCGCCCGCTCCTGTGCTATGTGATCCTGCACGATCACGGCCGCCTCGTTCTCTCCGAGCGCCCCGAAATAGTCCTCCGGGCTCATGCGCCGGCCAGTCGGCATATATTTCACAAGGCACACCACGACGATTGCGAGAATGCCAAGCCCTGCGATCATCGCCGCGAGCAGCCGGAATAATCTGTTGTCTGACTTCATTGCTGTACTTCCCCTTTCACTGCAATCGCCGCCGCTGTCCCTGTGCCGGGAGAGACGGCCATTGCCTCTGTTCCCTTCCTATCCGCAGCAGCCCTGACGCACCCCAAGGATAGGAAGGGTCCGCCTATGCCGCCGCCGGGAACATATGCTGTCATCCAGGACATCTTACCATAACACTGTGAAATCCGTCATGATTTTCATTGTTTTTTCATAAAAAAATAAGAAAATGCGATAAGGGAATACCGGATATGGCTGCTTTTCCTTTCTCTATGATACTGGTCTGATTCCGGTTCTTTTGTAAGATACTGCCTTTTGCCCCGCCCGCGGCCGCAAGTCTTCGGAGGTGTGATTTGATGCTTTTTCGTGATATATTATATGGTTAGGCCGATCCTCATGGCGCGGGATTTTCTTAATAAATTATTTACTTGCGCAAAAAACAGAAATTGATTATAATGCGTAAAAGAAGTTTGAAAGGATATCTGTCGCCGGCTCCGGGCAGGTACAGCAGTCCGTCTCCGGATCTCGTCAGACAGGAATGATTTCGCCCGTCGTCCCTCCTTTCTTTTTGTAATTAGCGGCTTGTTTGTCCTTTCTGTTGTATATTATAATTAATGTGAGGATATTTATCAAGTGTTTTTTGCATTTATTATAAAATTTTTGTTCTTATTTTTGAAAATTCCATTCTTCATGCCGGGATAGCCTGTTTCCCGGAAGACAGGCTGCACACAATTTTGCTCAAAAAGCGGCAGCAATGGAACAGCATGGCTGAACTGTAACATTTTCTCTACTTTACATATCAGCCCGAATGCGTATATAATATAGGGTGACAATAGTGTATCCTTTTATTCTCACCGGGTAAGGAAGTGATAGAATGAAGATTGAAAAAATCAACGACAAGCAAATTCGCTGCACCTTGACAAGGGAAGATCTTGCGAACCGACAGATCAAGCTGAGCGAGTTCGCATACGGTTCGGATAAGGCCAAGGCGCTCTTCCAGGACATGATGCAGGTTGCCGCACAGGATTTCGGTTTTGAAGCGGACAATACTCCGCTTGTCATAGAAGCAGTTCCGGTCTCCATCGACTCACTGATTCTGATCATCACAAAGGTCGATGACCCGGAGGAGCTTGATACCAGGTTCTCGCGCTTTTCCCCCGAGGATCCCTCGCAGGGAGAAAATTATTCTCTCTCCGATTTGCGGGACCGCATCGAGGGGGCTGACGATATCCTTGGCCTGATCAAAAAGATCTCTGAGGCGCGCAAGCGGGCTGCCCAGCAGGCACAGAAGCAGGCGCAGCAGGCAGAGTCCGCCCAGCAGGAATCCATCGAAGAGGATGAGGAAGTGCGTCGTCTGACGCGGTTTTATCTGTTCCAGTCGCTCGACGACGCGATCCGCGCTGCCGGTGTGCTCGATTCCGTCTATGACGGACCGAACTCGCTGTACAAGAACCCGGACAACGGCGAATACTATCTCCTGCTTGAGAAGGCTGAGAGTTCCGCGGAGCAGTTCAACAAGATCTGCAATGTTCTCTCCGAGTATGCGTCGCCCTGCAAGTTCACGCCAGGCCTGGAGGCGCACTTCTCCGAGCACATGGAGACGATCCTCGCAGATCACGCGCTGCAGAGCCTGTCCCAGCTCAGATAGGCAGCCGGAGAACAGCAGCATCCGTTCTGCGTACACGACAACATGAGCCGTCACAGAATAACATTGCCAAATTTCATGTTATTCTGCGGCGGCTCTTTTCGTCTGCTTCCCTGCCGGCTGCCGTTTTTCATTTTTCCGTATTTTTCCGCGGCTCTTTCGCCGCGCTTTCCTGCGCCCCGCGGCAGGCAATCCGAAATTTCGGATTCTCAACCCGCTGCTCCTGTCACCCTTCCGTGACGATCTGATAGATCTTCCGGTCATTGACTTCTTTCTTCAGGATCGCCTGTGCGTCCGGCGCATAATACTCCCGCAGATAGTCCAGCGTCAGATCAATGTTGTCGTCCACAATATAGATATCCGGGTTATCAATCATATCCCGGTATGGATTCGAAATGCCAAACGACGCCATGATGTCCTGCACCGCCGGGATGTTGCAGTCCCAGCCTCCCAGCAGGCACTTGTTGTCCAGGAAGCCCTCCGGCATTGGGTCAAAGATCCCGTATGCCTCATAGTCTGACACAAGTCCGATCTTTACGAAGTAGAGATGCTCCTTGTCCTGGCGTATCTCATCGATGACATCCCGCACCGGCTTTCTGCCCTCCTCATCCCCGGTATGGTAAACCCGCCAGTAGGACTTCCAGTCTCCCTGGACAAGCACCAGAACAGCCAGGCAGACTGCCCCCGCCATTTTCCACGATATCTTCATCCGCTCCGCGTCCAGGAACCAGACAGACACGAGGGAAAGCGCGAACCAAAGCCCCGCGTCCACGCGGTTGATCCCATATTTCCCGCTGAAATACAGATACAGGTATAACGCTCCAAACAAAAAGATCTCGTAGAGAACGGCCAGAATATCCTCTCTCCTGTGATAACCGCAGAAAAGCCAGAGCACGGCCAGCAGCATAAAGCAGTAAAACGTACTCGACTGGAAAAAATTCAGCGGAAACTCTTTCAGGAAACTCTTAACCAGGGCGAGGCTGAGCCTGTGCTCCGGCTGCTGGTCGATCAGACGCTGGATCACCTCAGGCGTAAATTTGTCGGGATCGTAAAAATTCCAGCTCAGATACAGACGGTACGCGCTCTTGCTGATACCAAGCTCGTCGTAGAGCTCCTTGTTTTCCTCGTACTTCGGTACCCCGTAATAGTCAAAGAGATCCGAGCGCAGATCGTTGTACCGCACATACTCCGCCCACTGATCATCCATACGGTAGATCATGCGGTCTGAAACCTCCAAAAGCAGTATACAGAGGGCAAAGGCTCCAAATACCTTCAGATAAGGAAGCAGACCGCGCAGCACGTTCTTCCGGTTCTCGCGCAGAAGCTTCAGGATCACATACACCCCGATCCCGGTCATCAGCGCCGTGCAGGCCACGGACTGCTTCATCCGGTACATCGGACCGATGCTCCCGAGCAGCAGGCCGCACACAGACGCCTTCCAGGAGATCCGCTCCCCCGACCCGACCGCGTAAAACAGAAGCAGGACGCCCGCGCACACCGCGACGCTCGCCGTCTTTGTGAACTGCATACTGATATAGCACTCAAAGCCAAAATATCCCAGCAGCAGGGCCGCCACGCAGAAGCCTGCCGGCCCCTTCAGCTTCCGCAGGACAACATAGGTCACCGCGGTAAACGACATCAGCAGAACCGCATACTGAAAAATCGTGTACCAGGGGAGATTTCCCGGAAGGCTGTACAGCAGCTTATACACAATCCCCAGCAGGAAGTGCTCGAAGACAAGGCGGATATCCCCCTCTCCTCTCGCGCCGTTGATGAAGGTCATCATCGTCGTGTCGTCGTTCGTCTCATAGTATGGCTTCATGCAAAGCAGCATGAGCAGCATGACAGCGAAATTCAGGAGAAAAGAAAACCAGACCTTATCCCTGCTGTGATCTACAAATTCCCTGAAGCTCTTCCGGCGCATCCGTCAATCCCCTTTTCTTAAAATACTTCTTTCCTTTTTCCTTACATATATTTTGCCTGTGCTTTCTGTCACACAGGCAAAATACAGTTCGTTCTTTTTCGGTTTATGAAAGCTCCTGCTGCTCGTTCTTTTCGTTCCAAATCCGTATATATCCAATGCTCCTGCATCGGCTTCCCGGACAATACCGTTTCGGCTCCTGCCAGATCCAAACGCTTCACGAATCTACAGCTGTCTGACTACGCGTTTGACACGAGCTGATCCACATAGCGCTTGATATTGGAGGCATTGACATACTTGTCGACCACGCCGTCGTGCAGCACAATCAGCGTCGGCGCCTGCATGACGCCATACTGGCTGACAAGATCCAGATTCTCCTCCGCGTCCACCAGCTCGTACGGCTTGCCCCTGAGCATCTCCTTTGCAATCTTGCAATTCGGACAGGTCTTTGTCGTGAAAAGGAAACGCGTCGCACGGCCGCCGGCCAGCTGCGCGTCCATAAGCGTCTGCATCCCGGCTACCGCCGTATCTGCCTCTGCTGCAGGCCCTTCAGAAGTCTGGGCGTTTTCTGCTGCCAAAGGCCGGGCAGAAGCCTCAGGCTGCGCGCTCTCTGGCACTGCATCCTGATCCTCGGAAACCGTCACATGGACGCCCGCGCCGTACATCGGCCGCTCCTCCACTGCCTTTCCGTCCCTCTTCAAGCGGGAATTCGGGATATCATAGAGCTTGCGGTCCGCAAACTCCTGCGTCTTGCCGTCGTTCCAGTTCTGCACCGGACGGTAATAGCCGGTGATCCTGCTGTAAACCTCTGTCTGCTGTCCGCAGATCGGGCAGACCTTCTGCTCGCCGTCGAGATAGCCGTGGTCGCGGCAGATCGAGTAGGTCGGCGACATCGTGTAGTACGGGAGCTTGTAGTTCTCGGCAATCTTGCGCACCAGGTTCGCCGCCGCCTTCCAGTCCGGAAGCCGCTCGCCCAGGAACGCGTGAAACACGGTCCCGGAGGTGTAGAGCGTCTGCAGCTCGTCCTGAATATCAAGCGCGTCGAAGATATCCGCCGTATAGTTCACCGGCAGGTGCGAGCTGTTGGTATAATAAGGCGTCTTGTCCTGCGTCGGGCCCGGATTCACCGCTCCTGCCTCGCCGCCCGCCGTGATGATCTCCGGCCAGCGCGCCTTGTCATGCTTCGCCAGACGGTAGGTCGTGGACTCCGCCGGCGTCGCCTCGAGATTGTAGAGATCGCCGTACATCTCCTGGTACGTCACCAGGCGCTCTCTCATATGGTTCAGCACATCCTTCGCGAACTGCTGCGTCTCCGGATGCGTCAGATCCTTGCGCAGCCAGTTGGCGTTCAGCCCGGCCTCGTTCATTCCGATCAGGCCAATCGTCGAGAAATGATTGTCAAACGAGCCGAGATAGCGCTTCGTGTACGGATAAAGGCCCTCATCCAGGAGCTTCGTGATCACGTCCCTCTTGATCTTCAGGGAACGCGCCGCGATGTCCATCATGTGGTCGAGCCTGCGGTAGAAATCCTTCTCATTCGCGGCAAGATAAGCGATGCGCGGGAGATTGATCGTCACCACGCCGACGCTGCCCGTGCTCTCGCCGGAGCCGAAGAAGCCGCCCATCTTCTTGCGCAGCTCACGCAGATCCAGGCGCAGGCGGCAGCACATACTGCGCACGTCGCTCGGCTGCATATCACTGTTGATATAGTTCGAAAAATACGGTGTCCCGTACTTGGCCGTCATCGTGAAGAGAAGCTTGTTGTTCTCCGTCTCGGACCAGTCGAAATCCCTCGTGATCGAATAAGTAGGAATCGGATACTGGAAGCCGCGCCCCTGCGCGTCACCCTCGATCATCGTCTCGATAAAGGCCTTGTTGATCATATCCATTTCCTTCTTGCAGTCCTTGTAGCAGAAATCCATCTCCCTGCCGCCCACGATCGCCGGAAGCTCCGCCAGATCGTTCGGAACCGTCCAGTCGAGCGTGATGTTCGAGAACGGCGCCTGCGTGCCCCAGCGGCTCGGCGTATTCACGCCGTAGACAAAGGATTCGATACACTTCTTGACCTCCGGATAGCTGAGGTTGTCCGCCTTCACAAACGGCGCAAGATAGGTATCGAACGACGAGAACGCCTGCGCGCCCGCCCATTCATTCTGCATGATGCCGAGGAAATTCACCATCTGGTTGCACAGCACAGACAGATGCTTCGCCGGAGCGGATGTGATCTTCCCGCGGATGCCGCCAAGTCCTTCCAGAAGCAG